>JAQVYD010000120.1 GCA_028709105.1 Clostridia bacterium | reverse complement strand
GACGGCCGCATACTAGGGAAAATGGCGCATAATGAACGAATCACCCCCCATGTGGCCAAAAATATCCCCGGCAACAAAACTCAAGGCATCTTTGCCGCCGGTGTAAACTACTTTAAATAAAAGCATCACAGTTCTAGATAAACTCCTTTTAGCTTAGACGAAAAAATTAATAAGTGCTCAATTAAATGAGTAAAATAGCGCTATAAGGAGGTATGGACTTCCATGAAACAGATTACCATCCCCATTCAAGGTATGTCTTGTGCTGCTTGTACCAAGCGAATTGAAAAAGTAGTGAGCGATTTAGACGGTGTGACCGGTGCTTCCGTTAATTTTGCCACGGAAAAAGCTACCGTGACGTACGAGCCGGAGAAAATCAGGATTTCCGAAATAAAGCAGGCCATCTCCCAAGCCGGATATAAGGCGCTGGAAATTGAAAGTCAAAAGGCGGCAGATGAAGACCAGAAAAGAAAAGAACAAGAAATACGCACCTTGCGAAGAAAATTCCTTATCTCCGCCTTTTTTACTATTCCGCTGCTCTATCTGGCCATGGGGTCTATGTTGCCCTGGCTGCATTGGCCTATTCCGCAAGGACTGTTTGCCATGAAATACCCCCTGCGTTATGCCTTAGTTCAGCTGGCCCTGGTTATTCCCGTCTTGATTGCCGGTAATCGTTTTTACACCGTTGGCTTCAAAGCAATCTGGCAAAGAAGCCCCAACATGGACTCGCTTATTGCCATGGGTACTTCGGCCGCCGTATTCTACAGTCTTTATGCGATCTACAAAATCGCGCAAGGGTCTTTAGGTCATGTAGAAGACTTATACTTTGAAACAGCGGGCGTGATCATTACCCTGATCCTGCTGGGAAAAACGCTCGAAGCCGTTTCCAAGGGAAAAACCTCCGAAGCGATCAAGAAACTAATCGGTCTTACCCCCAAAACTGCCGTCATTCTGCAAAATGGTCGGGAGATCATCATCCCCGTTGAAGAAGTGGAAGTCGGTGATATTATCCTCGTGAAACCGGGCGAAAGAATCCCGGTAGACGGCATAGTACAGGAGGGCCACAGTTCGGTTGACGAATCGATGCTGACCGGTGAAAGTATCCCTGTTGAGAAAAAGGCAGGCGATCAACTGATCGGCGCAACGATTAATAAATATGGCTCGCTTACTTTTCAGACAACCAGGGTTGGCAGTGAAACAACCCTCGCCCAAATCATTAAGCTGGTAGAAAATGCCCAAGGTTCCAAAGCACCGATTGCCCAAATGGCCGATATTGTTTCCGGTTATTTCGTCCCTGTTGTTTTCGCTATTGCCGTTCTGTCTGCACTGGCCTGGTACATCGCCGGACAGTCAGCGGTTTTTGCCCTGACCGTCTTTATTTCCGTACTGGTAATCGCCTGCCCCTGCGCCCTCGGTCTCGCTACCCCAACCGCCATTATGGTCGGGACCGGCAAAGGGGCCGAGTACGGCATCCTCATCAAAAGCGGTGCAGCCTTGGAAAGTACTCATAAAATTGATGCGATCGTTTTTGATAAAACCGGTACCATTACCGAAGGTATTCCCGAAGTAACGGATTTGCTCACCATCACCGATACCCTGTCAAAAGACGAGCTTTTACGGTTGGCCGCTTCCGCCGAAAAGGAGTCGGAGCACCCGCTTGGCGAAGCAATCGTCAAGGCCGCAGAAAAGGCCGGTCTTACCTTATCTAAACCGGAAAAGTTTGCAGCTATTCCCGGTAAAGGGATCGAAACAGTCCTGAATAATGCACACGTAATCTTAGGCAACCGGCAACTCCTGCTGGAACACGGAATCGACCCGGAACAGCTGGAAAACGAGGCTGACCGCCTGGCCGCCGAAGGAAAAACACCGATGTATCTCGCCATTCAAGAGGAAATTGCCGGCGTAATTGCAGTCGCTGATGTGATCAAAAAAAGCAGTGCCAAGGCGATCGCCAAGCTACAGACCATGGGCATCGAAGTAGTAATGATTACCGGTGATAATGAAAAAACTGCCGAAGCCATTGCCCGGCAAGTAAACATCAAACGGGTACTCGCGGAGGTGCTGCCCCAGGATAAAGCCGAAGAAGTAAAAAAGCTGCAAGCGGAAGGCCGCAACGTGGCCATGGTCGGTGACGGCATCAACGATGCCCCGGCACTCGCCCAAGCCAATATTGGCATTGCCCTTGGTTCAGGTACAGATGTAGCCATGGAATCTGCCGATATTGTCCTCATGCGCAGTGACCTCCTGGATGTTCCCACCACTATACAGCTCAGCAAAAGCACCATCAGAAACATCAAACAAAACCTCTTCTGGGCGTTCGGTTACAACGTCGCCGGTATCCCCCTTGCGGCCGGCTTGTTATATGCCTTTGGCGGTCCGCTGCTCAATCCGATGTTCTCTGCGGCTGCGATGTCTCTCAGCTCCGTCTCCGTCTTAACCAATGCCCTCCGTCTAAAAAGTTTTAAACCCTAACCTGTTTTTGCCATTAATATTTAGGCGTATTTTAGACTATTTATTATTATCAAAATAGATGGTTATATATTGATATCTTTGATAAGATACGGTACGATTGACTGGAAAGAGGTGATAAGAAAATGTTACTGCACCAACTACAAGCTTTTACCAAAGTAGCGGAAAAGAAAAGCTTTTCCAAAGCGGCAGAAAGTATTTTTTTAAGTCAATCCACGATCAGCACCCATATTAATAATCTGGAAAAGTATTTTGGGCAAAAACTATTTGACCGCTTAAGCAAAGAGGTTGTTTTGACTCACTCTGGCGAAAAGCTTTATCAATTGGCTAAAGAAATCTTGACTTTACAGGATAAAGCCCTCTGGGATTTAAAAGACAGTATGGAGAAAATTGAAGGTCAGCTAAAAATCGCCGCCAGCACCGTACCTGCTCAATATATCGTCCCGAAGCTGATCGCCGGATTTTCCCACAAATACCCCGGCATCAAGTTTTCCTTAGACTTATTAGACTCCATCCACGTCGCCGAAAAACTGGCTAAAGGGGAAGCAGACATAGGAATCCTCGGTTATCAATATTTACCCGATAAGCTTATTTTTCTACCAATAATAGAAGAAAAGCTGGTCGTCGTTACTCCTCCCAGCTTCCAATTATCCAATAATCTCTCCATCAAGGAACTTACGTCCTATCCTTTTCTCTTTCGTAAACATGGTTCCGGGACACAGGCTACCTTGGAAAAAATCCTGCAAGAGGCCAATATCAATTTTACTAAACTGAACGTAATTGGCTACTTTGACAGCGTCCAAGTATTAAAACAATGTGTCAAAGAAGGAATGGGCATTTCCATTATTTCAGAGATCGCTGCTGCCGACTACGTCCAACAAAAATGGATCAAAGCTTATGAACTGCAAGAACTTACTGAAAAACGCACCTTTTACCTCGCTTATAACAAAGCCAGGACTTTATCTCCTTTAGTAAAGGAATTTATCGACTATAGCCAACATGCTTCCAATATTGTCTAACAAGTATACAATATTCAATACAAAAACCTCTGCCAAAGAAGCAATAATATTGTATAATAAAGAACTAATATTATGTAGTTGTTTAACACGTGCAAATTATGGTGGAGGGATAACATTAAGATGGAAAAGTTTAAGCGGATATTAGTAGCCAACAGAGGGGAAATTGCCATCAGAGTTTTCAGAGCATGTAGCGAACTGGGGATTAGAACAATCGCTATTTATTCTGAGGAAGACAAAAATTCGCTGTTCAGAACTAAGGCAGATGAATC
>JAQVYD010000119.1 GCA_028709105.1 Clostridia bacterium | reverse complement strand
ATTTGAGGAGACAGGTCAGGGAGAGAGGCCTCCACAGCCTTAGGGATACTGCCATAATCAATTAATCTGGCGACAACAAATTTCAAAGAATCCGGAAGCTCTGCAAAAAGTGCATACCGTTTTCTTTTACGAATCTGCATCACCACAAACCTAGGTAAATAAAAACCCCCAATTACACCCGCAATGATATAGAAAATGTTATCAATAATAACCGCAATAAATATACCTAAGCTTACCGCTCCGGCAACCAAAACCAGAAACTCCTTGGGTTTAAGCTGCCAGCCGGCACTTTCCGCTTCTTTTTTAATCTGCTCATAGCCAAAAATCTCAATTAATTCAAGCCGCTTCATTTTTTTGTCCGCCCCAGGTTTTTTAAAACAAAGCAGACCTGCCAAAAAAGTCGCTATACCGGCCAGAATACCGGGGAAAAATGGAGAAATCAAGACCGCACCCCCTTCGTCCAGCGGTTGATCTTTTCTTCCGCAAGAAACTGCATCCGTAATTTTTCCGCCAGAGAAGCAGAGATATGCCCCACCCGCTCATGCTTCTCCTGCTTAAAATTATATTTAAAAATCGGTTGAAAAATCGGTTCTTCCGCCCCCTGATAACCCGTAATTTCCACGATCTCCGTAATTACTCTTTTCCCATTTTTCATTTTCTTTTGAAAAACAATTAAATCTAGTGATGAAGCCACTTGTGCAGCCACGGTTTGATTGTTACCAGCCAATTGTACAAATCTTACCGCACCATCCCGGGCACTATTCGCATGGATGGTCATCGCTACAAAATGACCTGTATTCATCGCTTGCAGAGCTTGATAAGCCGCCTCTTCCGTCCTCGCCTCGCCAATGAGGATCCAAACAGGTCGAAGTCGCAACGCCACTACAGTATTTTTAGCAATGTCATACTCTCTTTCTTTTTTCCCATCAAATTTTTTCTGTTCTAAAGAAAAAATGTTTTTATACTCCCGATAGGCCCCTTTCATCTGCAGCATCATTTCAGGAGAATCTTCAATCGTACAAATTCTCGTCGCAGGTTCAAGATAAAGGGGCAAACGAATTAAGGTAGTCGTTTTACCACTGTTTGTCCCGCCGGTGATTAAAATATTAGCACCTCCGGGAACCACCGTCGCCAAAAAGTCCCGTATTTCTTCTGAAATATTGCCATAAGCAATCACTTCTTCATCAGTAAAAACATCAGGAGCAAACTTACGAATGGAAAGGAGGGGACCAAAAGTAGAGATGCCTCCCCTGTTTTTCCCTAAAACCGCGCAAACCCTAAAACCCCGAAAGAAGCTGTCAATATGAGGTTCGGCTGCGGTTAAAGTTTTGCCCTCCATTAAAAGAAGCCGATCAATAATTTGATAAAGATGTTCTTCCGACTGAAAAGCTATCTCCGGTCTAAAAAGATCAATCCCGTTTTGTTCTACATAAGTGCACTTAATGCCATTGATATCAATATTCGTAATGGTAGGGTCATCTAGAGCTTTTTGAATAACGCCCAGTTCCGTAATTTCCTCCTGAACTTTGGCGATTACCTGCTCCAAAGACAAATTGAAGTCTCCTTTTTTATTTTCTTTGATAAAATCAGAAATGATATATCTAATCTCCCGGCGATGTTCCGGATTAACCAGAGAAGAAATATACAACTCACCATAATTGTCCCTCAAATAAGCTTTAACGATCGTCGTTAAATTATAGATTTTATCAGAGTCCGAAATGTTAATATAGTCTTCCTTTACTTGGAGCTGAGGACTATAGTCTGTATACTCCAAAGGATTAAAGCTTCCGACCGACATCAACATCCCCCTTTCTTAAAAGATACTTTCCCATGTTTGGAGATATTTTAATTCAGTTATACCCGCAATAGTTTTAGTGTCAAGTACTGATGAATAAAGGGCAAACTTCTGTTGAGGCTGATTATAGCTGTTAATTAATTTATGGCAACAATTTAAACCCCAACCCAATTCAATGGGAAAATTTACGTTCAAGACAACCTGATCACTTTCTCTTGCCCCGAAAAAAGTCAGGGGATGATGTAGCTGTCCCTGTAAAATATAGATAATAAATTTATAACCCTCTAAATACAGATTGTCTTTTAAATACCTAGGTAAATCTGTCATTGTTTGCAGCTTTTTTAACTTTAAATTAATCGAGATATCAGGAGCAGAATAAGGGTTTATCGTCATTACTGAGATTAAATCTGAAAATTTAAGAAGATAGCGGATAGGATAAATCTCCTTGTCTTCCGAACGTTCAAAATCCAAAAGAAGTTTATCCGTATTCTTTTCCTTATCATATAAATTCACATGAATAGCCAACCTCGGAATTCCTAAACAAGGCCACTCCACCATCACCACTTTTTCTTGATAAGTATCAGCAACATAGTGGGCTAATTCCAGGGCAACCGAACAACCATCAGAACCACCGGGAGTCCAGAGGGATACAGTCAAGGGCTTTTCTAAGAAAGTCTTTTTTAAAGGTTTCTTTCTCACGATTTTATGGAGATTACCAAGCAGTTTGATTTTTCTTTCCTCCCTTCTATCTTCCTCTAGGCACCGGTGTAGTATAAATATCGTCATACATACTGCCCCAAATCAGCACCTTTTTCAGAAGACAGATATAAAGATTGTTTTTACCGGCATACTCTACACGAATACGGATGAGATACTCCCCATCTTTGACATCTTCATCCGTATAATGTTTCCGTTCATAAACAAATTCCCCGCTTTTTAAACGATAAGGCGGCAGTTGGGGCAAGACCCAAGTAGCTTTGCCTTTGCCGAGCGATGATTCCGGAGTCCGTTCGAGGGCTACTTCTTGGACAAAGTGCTTATTGGTATCATAAAATTCGGCATAAACACCAGTAGGGCCGGAGAAAGTCCCTCCGATGGGGCGGGCGGTATCTTCTAAGCCGGTAGGAACTTTTGTCTCCCAGTCATTTTCATAGGTGGTTTCTACCGTAACTTCAAAGCCGTAGCCTGCTCTGGTAATTTCATTAGGGTCAAGCCCCTGCTTTTGGGCATAAGGGATAATCTCCCAAGAACCACGGCTTTCCCGGTCTGCCGGGCGAGGATTTTTAGGATCGGTAGGTACGCCTTGTTTGGTGTTTACGCTCACTTGGGCAGAAAGCGATTCGTGGTACGTAACGGTAACATCTTCCCAAATAGGGTTATCATATTCGGTCACTGTATAGGAATAACAGCAGGGTTTCCCTTCTTTATCCATGGTACAATCGTTTTCTTCATGAGTATGATAACCGGTAATAATGGGATAGGTCACTTCCCAAGAAACTGCCTCTAGCGTATCTTGACAACTGCGTTCTACAAAGTTATGAACATTGACAAATTTATATTGAAAGTTATTGGCATAGTTGGTTTCTTTGATTGTTTGCTGCGGATTAACGGTTACAGAAAGCTTAACAATAGCTTCTTGATCAGGAGCTCGCCACGTAAAAGAAAGAGGCTTACTTTCTCCCGGCATAAAAGTTAGTTTTTCTTCTTTAATTATGGTGGTGTCGGCTTTCCATTGTATTAGGACTGCGGAGACTTCTACGGCAGAATTATTTTTTATTGTTGTGTGGATGGATTCAATTTTTTCGGCTGTTGTTTGACTGGGTACTACTAAAGAGACAACCTCCAAGTCAAAAGCGTTTTTCTTTAGTTCATATTCTGCCGTATTATCTAAGCGCGGTTTAATTTCTTCTTTTATTTCTGCTTCATGCCCTATCGGGTTAATCGTCGCTTGGTAGAGTAATTTGCCGGCAGCAGGAACTTC
>JAQVYD010000017.1 GCA_028709105.1 Clostridia bacterium | reverse complement strand
TTGACGGTAGATTTGGGACCATTTAAACCGAAAAGAATTGGGCATTTCACCCTTTGTCATAAGTTCCAGCATTATTTTGCTCAAGCAGGAAAAACCAGTAAAAAAGTTCAGACTACAGTATTAGAGCTTCTTGCTGCCATGAAAAAAGGCGGCTACAGTTTAGATGTTAATATGGCAGGCTTGTTTAAGGAATATTGCCGTGAACCTTATCCTGCCCCTTGGATTATTAACGCGGCGCGGCAGTTGAGAATCCCCTTGGTTTATGGTTCAGACGCTCATGCTGTAGAGGATGTGGGTCGGGCTTATGAGCACTATCTGCAGTTAACAAGCGGCGAGTAAGCTCTGGGGCAAAGCTGCAAGAAAGATGACTGGAGTATAAGTTGTACTCCGGTCATTTTTTTGTTCTAAAAAACAGGATTTTGGTAAATACTAATTGTACCTTGATTACGAGTTAAGGAGGCTGTGGAAGTGAAACGGAAGGTAATTCTGCTCTTTGTTGTGTTTAGCCTGTTGATGGCCGTAGGGATTTGGCAGCAGCGCAAGGAGCATCATCAAGAGAAAAGTTCTCCTTATGGGGCGATAGAAGTAGTTACCAAAATCTCGAAGAAAGGAGGAACAGTATCGAGTAATGACGTTTATGTTCTCTCCAAAATTATATCCGGGGAAGCTCGCGGCGAAAATTTCCTTGGTCAGGTTGCTGTAGGTGCTGTAATCGTCAATCGCACGAAAAGCCCTAATTTCCCGAATACTGTTTATGGTGTTATTTTTGAACCCGGGGCCTTTGATGCGGTTTCCGACGGGCAGTATTATCGTACTCCTGCCTCCTCAGCCGTAAGGGCAGCTCGTACTGCGATCAATGGCTGGGACCCTACAGGTGGGGCTTTTTATTATTGGAATCCGGCGAAAGCGACCTCAAACTGGATTTGGTCCAGACCGATTATCGCGCGTATTGGAAGGCATGTCTTCGCTCGTTAAAGACGAAAGAAAAAAGCAAGGGTGAGAACCGTCCCCTTGCTTGCACGCGCTGTCTTTAACCCTCGCTTAATTTTGCCCAGAAGGAAAGGATGGATTGTTGATGCTAAAAGGAAAAAGGTGGAGGCAATGGCTCTTGCCTGTTATTTTGGTTATAGCTGTAGTGGGTACTGCTGTGTGGGGTTATCAGGAAATGAAAATACGGCAGAAATTGCAAAATAGAGCGGAAAGCCAGTATCAGAAGGCTTTCCATGAGTTGTCCTGGCATTTGGATAATATTTCCGGTCAATTAGCGCAAATCTTAGTGAGTTCTTCTCGCGAACAGGCTGTTTTAACGTTAGCTACCGTTTGGCGACAGGTTTTTGCCGCTCAAGCTAATATTGGCAGTTTGCCCTTAGCCTTAGTTCCTCTTTCACAAACAGAAAAGTTTTTAGATAATACGAGTATCGTGGCGAATTTCCTGTTAAGCCAAACGGCTCAAGGACAGGGCGGTTTGTCTGAGGATAGTATCAAAACATTAGAAGAATTATATCAACGTTCCCAAGTCGTAGCTCAAGATTTAAATAAATTGGGGGCGAAAATACTCAACCATGAATTAAGCTGGACACAGGTGGAAACCGCCGCCTTTGCCGCAGATCGCAATTTAGAGGATAATACAATTGTGGATGGCTTTAAGTTGATTGATAAAAAGCTGGAAGAATATCCGGAGATTAATGCAGCCGAGGATTTTACGCCTCTGGAACCGCAAACGAAAAAAATAAGTGGGCAAAAAGAAATTAGTGTGCAAGAAGCAGAAAAAAAAGCCCTGCTTTGGTGGTATCCAACTCCGGATGGTCATAAGGCTGCCTTAAGTTATGAAGGAGTCGGGGATATTCCTACTTATGGGATTGAAATAGCTCCTTTAAAAGGAGAAACGGGTCCTGTTTATCTTGATGTTAGCAAACTAGATGGCACAGTAGTCTGGGCGATGAAAGCCAGACCGGTGGAAAGCGGCAAACTGAATTTATCCGCAGCCGAAGAAAAAGCCCAAATATTTTTAGAGAAGCATGATTACCCTAATTTTGTGATGGTCAAGTCTCAACAAGAAGATCATGTCGGCATTTACACTTTTGTTCCTCGTCAGGGTGAAATTTTATTATATCCGGATCAGGTCAAGCTGCAGGTAGCACTTGATAATGGGGAAATTATTGGTTTTGAGGGTACACCTTATTATATGTTTCATCATCCGCGGGCTTTGCCTGCAGCTAAGTTAACGCGGGAAAGCTTACGTCCCCTGATTAACCCGCGGCTCAAGGCGGAACTGATTCGTCCGGCTTTAATCGTCAATACTTGGGGTAAAGAGGTTTTGACTTGGGAAGTAAGAGGGTCTTTTTATAAAGAAAAATTTGCGATTTTTTATAATGCCCAGACAGGTAGTGAAGAGGCGATTATCCGCTTTACTCGTCCCCCGGAATTTACCTTTACCGTTGAGGGATAACTGCTATGTTTTCCTTGCGGATTGTGTTAAAATAGGTGCAATAAAGTAAAAAAGCAAGGACAAAGTTTGCCGTACCGGGGAGGAGCAATTATATGAGTATTCTTACTTCTAAAAAAGAGCAACTATCTTTAGAAATAGTAAAAGCATTAAGACAAGCGCAAGCCGAGGGGCAGTTGAATTTTACAGAATTACCTGATTTTACAGTGGAAGTACCGCGGGAAAAAGAACATGGTGATTTTGCTACAAATGTAGCGATGCTGCTAAGTAAAGAGAATCATAAAGCTCCACGGGAAATTGCCCAAATCATCACGGAGCATTTCGTAAATGTTCAGGACTGGCTTGAAAAAATAGAGATTGCCGGAGCGGGCTTTATTAATTTTTATTTAGGCACTGCTTGGCTTTATCAAGTTTTACCACAAGTAATTAATGAAGATGAAAGATATGGCTGCTCTAATTTTGGCGGGGGGCAGAGAGTGCAGGTAGAGTTTGTCAGCGCTAATCCTACCGGGCTTTTACATATGGGTAATGCGCGGGGAGCTGCGTTAGGGGATACCCTCTGTAATGTTTTGGCAGCAGCAGGTTATGAGGTGACGCGAGAATTTTATATTAATGATGCCGGCAATCAGATTGAAAATTTCGGCAAATCCCTGGAGGCTCGCTATTTACAGCTTTTAGGGCACGATGTTGTTTTCCCCGAAGAAGGCTATCATGGAGCCGATCTTATCGAGACAGTAAAGAATATTATTGCGGAAGTGGGGGATAAATATTTAGGGGTTGAGGCAACTTTGCGGAGAGAGTTTTTGATTCAGAAAGCCCTACAGGAGAAGCTCAGCAACATCAAAAAAGACTTGGCCCGTTTTGGGGTGGAGTATGATGTTTGGTTTAGTGAACAGAGTCTTCACGATAGTGGGGCTATTGCTCAGACGATTCAAGAACTTCAGCAAAAAGGTCTTGTTTATGAAAAAGAAGGGGCGCTTTGGTTAAAAACGACGGAATTCGGTGAGGAAAAAGATGAGGTGCTTCTTCGTTCAAATGGTTTGGCTACATATTTTGCGGCGGATATTGCTTATCATCAGAATAAATTTAAGCGCGGCTTTGAAAAAGTAATTAATATCTGGGGGGCTGACCATCATGGGCATGTAGCCCGGATGAAAGGGGCGATGCAGGCTTTAGGCTATGCCCCGGAAGACCTGCACGTAATTTTAATGCAGTTGGTACGCCTTTTGCGTGGTGGTGAAATAGCACGTATGTCTAAACGGAGCGGACAGTATATTACCCTGTCTGAATTAATCGACGAGGTAGGCAGGGATGCCGCGCGTTTCTTTTTTGTGATGCGCAGTCCGGATAGTCATCTTGATTTTGATTTGGATTTGGCTAAAACAGAAACAGCTGATAATCCTGTTTACTATGTCCAGTATGCTCATGCTAGAATTAACAGTATTTTACTGGCAAGTACGGAAGAGCCTGTCGCTTCTCGAGAGGTTGACTTTACTTTATTAAAAGAGACAGAGGAAATTGCTTTGATTCGTAAGATTGCTGAATTCCCTGATGAAATAGTAGGAGCAGCGGTTAATTATGAACCACATCATCTTACCCATTATGCTCACGAGCTGGCTTCACTTTTCCATAGTTTTTATAATAGCTGCCGAGTTTTAACTGATGATGCGGCTTTACGGCAAGCACGTTTATTCCTTGTTGATGCCGCCCGCATCACGCTGCGTAATGTCCTTTTGCTTTTGGGGGTGAATGCTCCGGAAAAAATGTAGGATGCTTACAGTTAAAAAAATATTTTAATTTGTTTTTTTCTGCAGGAAAAAGAAGAACATATTGAGAATAATTTGTTAATCGGTTTTGTAACCGCTGCCTTAAAGGTTAAATAAGGAGATTAGCAAAGAGGTGTTATAAATGGAGGAATTGGGCGGGATAGACTCTAATTTGCCTGAAGTGGAGATAGTTTATCAAATCCTTAAATCTGCACATAACCAAAGCAGAAAACTGCGAGAACTGTTACAACAAGCCTTCACCATCAAAGGGACCCCTTTTGATGACCCCCAAAAGATAGCAGCAGTACATACGGAGATAATCTTGGATCATCGTTTTATTTCTTTGGGGCAAGGAAACTGGGGTTTGAAAGAATGGACTCAGGGAAAAATTGTGCGGCGTACTGCTTCTAACGCAGGTGCACAGACTCATCTTTTTCGCCGCCGTTCTTTGTTGACAGAAATCGACAATGAAGAAGAAGTTACTGACAAATATGAGAAGTTTAGTTTTACTGAAGATGAGGAATGGGAAGAATAAGTAAGCCGGGTATCGCCGGCTGCTTTTATGTTAAGTGTGATTATCAAAAAGCTGTGAAAATCATGTTGACGTAAGCGGAGGGTAAGTATAAAATTTAAAGCGTATGTTAAAACGGACTTCGGGGAGGAGGGGAAGAAATTGACGACGAAATATATTTTTATTACAGGTGGCGTCGTGTCTTCCTTAGGAAAAGGAATTACCGCGTCATCTTTGGGCCGCCTCTTAAAAAGCCGTGGCTTGAAAGTTGTTATACAAAAGTTTGACCCTTATATTAATGTTGATCCCGGTACAATGAGCCCTTATCAGCATGGGGAGGTTTTCGTGACAGAAGATGGAGGAGAGACAGACCTTGACCTAGGACATTATGAAAGATTTGTGGATATTAATGTCAGTAGGTCCTGTAATACGACCACCGGTAAAATTTATTGGTCGGTAATCAAAAAAGAAAGAAACGGAGAATATCGGGGAGGTACAGTACAGGTAATTCCCCATATTACAAATGAGATTAAGACGACGATTCATCGTGTAGCCAAGGAGAATCATCCTGATATCGTCATTACGGAAATAGGGGGTACGGTAGGGGATATTGAATCTTTGCCTTTTTTGGAAGCAATCAGGCAGATTAAAAATGATATCGGGCGGGACAATGTGATGTATATTCATGTAACCCTTGTCCCTTATCTGAAAGCAGCCGGTGAAGTGAAAACAAAACCGACTCAGCATAGCGTGAAAGAGTTGAGAGGGATTGGGATTCAGCCCGATGCCATTGTTTGTCGCTCCGAAAGGGCTCTTTCCAAAGAAATGGAGGAGAAACTGGCTCTTTTTTGTGATATTGATCGTGATGCGGTCATCCAAGCTGTGGATGCCGAGACTATTTATGAAATTCCGTTGATTTTAAAAAAAGAAGGACTGGATGACATTGTGATTGAACGGCTAAAGTTACAATGTGGACAGGCCGAGCTAAGCGAGTGGGAAGAAATAGTTCATAAGATTAAAAATCCGCAAGGTTCTGTTCAAGTCGCTTTGATTGGTAGATATGTAGAGCTTCCTGATGCTTATCTTAGTGTTTCCGAGGCTTTGCGTCATGCCGGAATTTATCATAATGTGGCCGTGGAGATTAAAAGGATTGCTTCTGGGGAATTAGAGCAGGGGCAGAATCCCGCAGAACTATTGCAAGATGTTGATTGTATATTAATACCCAGTGGCTTTGGAGATTGTAGTGTTGTCGGCAAAATCAAAGCAATTCAATATGCGCGGGAAAAGGGGATCCCCTTTTTAGGGATTGGTTTGGGTATGCAGCTGGCCGTAACCGAATTCGCCCAAAATGTTGCGGGGCTTGCGGCTGGGAGTCTGGAGTTTGGCTCTGATGCCGCTCATCCTGTCATTACCTCGCTGGCTGCTGGGGAAGATCCCGCCGGGCAGAATAAAAAGAAACGGGTGGGTAGTTATCCCTGTTTACTACAAGAAGGCTCTAGGGCTTATACTGCTTATCAAGAAAAGCAGATTGCGGAAAGACACAGGCACAGTTACGAATTTAACAATACTTATCGGGAGGTCTTAACTCAACATGGTTTGCTGATTAGCGGATTATCTCTTGATGAAAAAACAGTAGAGATTATAGAAATTCCGGATCATCCTTGGTTTGTTGGTTGTCAATTCCATCCTGAATTTAAGTCTAGACCGAATCGTGCTCATCCTTTGTTCCGAGATTTCCTCGGTGCTGCCTTGCAAAAACGTTAAATTTTATATCATGGTGAAAAAGTAAAGGTGCAGCCAGAGCTGCACCTTTTTTAAAAGAGGGAAAGTGTTGTTCTTTCGCGAAGTGGGGAAAAAGCGTATTATTGCCCAATCGGGGAAAAATAAAGATGTCTTAATGAAGGAGGAACTATGTTTTATTCAAGATTACTGGAAATTGCTGAAAAAGAATATTTTAATAATTTTGTGCGGCAAGCACCGAAAAACCATATTTTACAGACTTGGGAATGGGGAGATCTCAAAGGCAAAGGGGCTTGGGTGCCTTATCGCATGGTCCTTGAAAATGAAGAAAAACAACCTGTGGCTGCGCTTAGTCTTTTAGCACGGCGTATCCCTGTTTTGGGTAAACTGATTTTTTATGCTCCGCGAGGGCCTGTGGGCGACTTGCATAACCAAGAGTTAATGGATTTTTTATTTAGCGAGGTCAGAAAATTAGCTCGAGAAAAAGACGCCATTTTTTTGAAGATTGATCCTGATGTTTCTATAGAAGATCTTGCTTTACGTGAATACCTGCGTTCTCGGGGTTTTGTAGCAGCAGGAAGAAAGGAAGGGTTTGAGGGGCTGCAGCCTAAATTTGTTTTTCGCTTGGATCTAACTCCGGATTTAGACACACTGCTAGCCAATTTTCATGCTAAAACTCGTTATAATCTTCGTTTGGCGGAGAGAAAAGGTGTAGAAATAAAGGAAAACTGCGGGAAAGAGGACTTGCCGATATTTTACGAGATTCTGCAAGAGACAACGGAACGAGATAAATTTCTGGTTCGTTCTTATCACTATTTTGAGGAGATGTGGGATTGTTTAGTCCCGGCGGGATATTTGAAGCTTTTTCTGGCCTATTATCAGGGTAAACCAATTGCGGGGACTTTAGCTTATCTTTTCGGGGATACGGCTTGGTATATTTACGGGGCCTCTGCTAATGCTCACCGTAATGTCATGCCTAATTATCTTTTACAGTGGACGATGATTAAATGGGCTAAAGAAAATAATTGTAAAACCTACGACTTTCGGGGAGTTTCCGGTAATTTAGCGGAGGACAACCCTCTTTATGGGTTGTATCGTTTTAAGAAGGGGTTTAACGGTACTTTTACAGAATTTTCGGGTGAATATGATTTGGTTTTTTCCCCTTTTTACTATGGGTTATGGACAAATTTAGAACCACTTTATCAAAAAAACATCAGACGGCTGATTAATTTTAAAAAGGCTATAAAAGGCGAGAAAAGGAGGGATTGACCGTGGCAGAGGGGATGGTTAATCCTATGCCTGATTTGACTTGGCAGGAGGAGCTTGGTCCCCGCTGGGTAGAGGTGGATTTGGGAGCACTGAAACACAACTATCAAGAAATCAGACAAAGAATAGGGCCGGGAGTAAAACTCCTCGGTGTAGTGAAAGCCGATGCTTATGGGCATGGGGCGGTTGAAGTAAGTCGAGTATTAGAAGAAATGGGCATAGATATGTTAGGGGTAACGAATGTCGCTGAAGGGAAACAGTTGCGTCAAGCAGGGATCACGGTTCCCCTTTTAGTATTTCAACCTTTTTCGCCAGACGAAATTCCTTGTCTTGCGCAGTTTGATTTAACGGCGACCGTAGCTAGTCAAGAAGCTCTTAGCTGGTTGCAACAATGGCTGGAGAAAAATGGGGGGACAATTAAGGTACACCTTAAAGTAGAAACAGGGATGGGGCGTTATGGTTTTTGGCCTAAAGACGTTGTTGCTGCAGCACGAGAAATTATCGCTATCCCCGGACTCTTCTTAGAAGGTGTTTATTCCCATCTGGCTGCGGCGATGTGGAAAAACAAAAGTTATAGCCGTACTCAGTTCCATCTGTTCCAAAAGGTTTGTGCTGATTTAGAAAAAGCAGGAATAAAGGGCTTGATTAAGCATATAGCTAATAGTGCAGCGCTTGTCGATTTACCGGAAATGTCTTTAGATATGGTGCGCGTGGGCACTCTTCTTTATGGTCAATATCCTTCTCCGCACATGGGAAAAATACTTGCCTTAAAAGATACTTGGTGCTTAAAAGCAAAGGTAGTTTATCTTCGGCAATTACCGCGGGGACATACAGTGGGTTATGGGCGGGCTTTTAAAACGCGTTGTCCCCTGCGCGTTGCTGTTTTACCGGTAGGTTTTGTGGATGGGGTACAGTTGGAACCGCTTTTTAAGCCGGCTAGCTTTTTCGATTTACTTAAAGGTATGGCTAAACTTTTTTTAACTTATCTCGGTTGGGATAAGTTTCGCTCCCCGGTACTCTTCCCCGGGGGAACAGGAAGAATTATCGGCAAGGTAGGGATGCAACTGACCATGGTTAATGTGTCAGGGGTTAAAGAGATCCAAGTCGGGACAAGGGCTTGTCTTCCCGTGCGTAGAACGGCGATAGATTCCGGTATCCCCAAGGTGTACTTAGAAGCGGGGAGAATTATGACCATCAGCAGAACAATAAGTGTGAGTACTAAACCGGAATTAGGCAGGACAGAATAAAAAGGATCAGCAAAATAAGGGAGACTTCTTAATGTTTGGGAAAGCGGAGGATGGTGGGATAGATGAAGAAGAACACCCCAATTTTAATTGTCGATGACCAGGAAGGAATTCGCAAATTATTACTCGAAACATGCGGTATGTTGGGTTATGGAGCTGTGGCGGTAGCTTCGGGACAAGAGGCTTTAGTTCTGGTACCCCAACATAATTTTCAAGTCGCTTTAGTTGATATGAAAATGCCGGGGTTGGATGGACTTCAGACCACAGAGCAGCTCCTGGCAACAGGGGGAAATTTAAAAATAATCATGATCACCGGCGATGACGATTATGAAGGTATAATACAGGAGAATAATACTAACTGCGAAGTCGCTGCGGTGATGAAAAAACCCTTCGCTCTTGAAAAACTGCAAGCCCTTTTAGAAAAAAATATCACAGAATAACTGAGCTTATTCAGCAGGATTTCTTAAAAAAATGAAGAATGTTTTTAATTAGTAAGGCAGAGAGGAGGTCGTGAAAATGTTTATATCTACCTGTACGATAGTGGCATTGCGTTGTTCTAAATGTAGTAAAATAGAGTTGTATTCCTTATCTAGGTTTAGTTGCGGCAAAGCCGGTCAAGCAAAATTATTTTGTGAATGTGGTCATTGTTTAATGGTACTTACTCGCAAAGGTAGAAATTTGTATCACCTCCAGGTGGGGTGCCTTATGTGTGAAACAAAACATATTTTTAAACTGCAAGGGAAAGAAATCTGGCATAATCATGTTCACCCCTTAATTTGCGAAAATACGGGATTAGAGCTTGGTTATTTAGGGAAAAGGGAAGAGGTTCTCCAGGCCGTTCAGCGGGACGAACGTTCGATTAGAGATTTAGTTAAGGAATTAGGTTTTGACCAATATTTTTTAAATCCTGCGGTAATGTCTCGTGTTCTTGATTGTTTGGGAAAAATATCTAAAGGAGGGCAGATGTCTTGTAGCTGTGGTAGTCGGAACTTAGAAACAGAGGTATTTTCGGATCGCATAGAGTTGAGTTGTCCCTATTGTAATGCGGTGGGGATAATTTTTGCTGAATCGGTCAGCGATTTGCAAAAATTACAAGCCATGGAAGGCATTGAGCTTGAAGCTAATTCTTGTCGATATCTTGATGATAAACGGTTAAAAAAGAAAGGCAAAGTAAAAAATAAATAGCATCACAAAACAGAATAAAACAAGAAAGTGAAATCTTGTAAGGAGGCGCGACTAAATGCCATTGGTAACGGGAAAAGAAATCTTAGCGGCGGCAAAAAAAGGAAACTATGGAGTAGGGGCTTTTAATTGCAATAATATGGAAATCGTGCAAGCTATTGTTGCCGCTGCCGAAGCAGAAAACTCGCCGGTAATTATTCAGGCAAGCCAAGGGGCGATTAAATATGCTGGTTTAGATTATATCGTGGGGCTAGTGACAATGGCAGCCGAAAAAGCTAAAATTCCGGTTTGCCTACATTTAGATCATGGTACCGATTTTCAGCAGGTGGTACAGTGTATCGCGAGAGGGTTTTCTTCGGTAATGTTTGATGGTTCTAAGTTGCCTTTAGAAGAGAATATCGCGATTACTAAAAAAATTGTTGAAATAGCTGCGGCGGTAGGTGTCTCTACTGAAGCGGAATTAGGGAAAATTGCCGGAACAGAGGATGAGATCACTGTGCAAGACAAAGACGCGATGTTTACCGACCCTAAGGATGTCCAATATTTCGCAGAAAAAAGCGGGGTTGACTCATTGGCGGTAGCGATAGGGACAGCCCACGGTCAATATAAATTTGAGCCGAAATTGGATTTTGCAAGATTGGACAAAATCCGCAGCTTGGTAGATATTCCTATCGTCATGCATGGTTCTTCCGGTGTACCTGATGCCGATGTGCAGAAAGCTATTTCTTTAGGAGTACGCAAAATTAATATCGACACAAATATTCGCGAAGCATTTGTGCGAGGACTTAAAGGCGCCATGGACAAAAATCCTCGGGAAATTGACCCTCGTAAACTTTTGGGACCGGCTCGTGAGGCGATGATTGCCGTCGTGCGAGAGAAAATCCGTGTCTTTGGCAGTAGTGGGAAAGCATAAGCTTATATTAACAAGTAATTGCGGGCACAGAGGGGAAGGGAACCGGTGCCCGCTAAATTTTGGAGGTGAAGTTTTTGGAGATTTTTCTGGATTCGGCTAACCTTGAAGAAATCAGAGATGTGGCCTCTTATGGAGTGGTTACGGGTATTACGACTAATCCTACTTTAGTGGCTAGGGAAAATAGGGATTTTTTGGAGATAGTGCAGGAAATTTCAGCCTTGATTCCCGGTCCTGTTAGCGCTGAGGTGTTGGCGACAGAAACTTCTGCAATGATCAAAGAAGCTCGCCAATTGGCGAGTATTCGTGAAAACGTCGTGATCAAGATTCCCATGACACCACAAGGGATCAGAAGCTTACCTGTTTTATCCCGCGAAGGAATCAAGACTAATGTAACTTTAGTCTTTTCCCAAAACCAAGCACTTCTGGCGGCGCGAGCCGGGGCTGCTTTTGTCAGCCCTTTTGTAGGAAGATTGGATGACATCGGTTTTGATGGTATTTCGTTAGTTTGTGATATTGTGGAGATGTTCAAGTTGTATCATTTGCCAACCAAGGTTATTGCCGCTAGTATCCGTCATCCTTTGCATGTGATAGAAGCAGCTAAAGTTGGTGCACATATTGCGACAATTCCGTATAAGGTTTTTCAGCAAATGTTTGAGCATCCCTTGACAACAGCAGGCGTAGAGAGGTTTATGCGGGATTGGCAAAAGACAATTCATAATTAAAAATTCATAATGCATTACGGTTTATTTTTTCATTATGAATTATGCATTATCTTTAAGGGGGGGAGAGAGAGAAGATGTCTACAGAAAGATTGTGCTCAGTAATGGAGCGAGAATTAGCTCTGGAATTTGCCCGGGTTACGGAAGCGGCTGCGATTGCTTGTGGTCGCTGGTGGGGACGTGGGGATAATAATTCTGCCGATGATGCTGCTGTAAGTGCGATGCGCCGTATGTTTGATACCGTAAATATTGATGGTGTAGTGGTAATTGGTGAAGGAGAGATGGATGAAGCTCCCATGCTTTATATCGGGGAAAAAGTAGGTACAGGGCAACATGTCCAGGTTGACGTTGCCGTTGATCCTTTAGAAGGCACTAATCTTGTGGCCAAAGGATTGACCGGAGCTATTTCTGTATTAGCGGTGGCCCCTAAGAATTGCTTGCTTCATGCCCCGGATATGTATATGGAAAAGATCGCCGCAGGTCCTGCTTCTGTGGGGAAGCTTAGCCTTGACGCTAGTGTTACCGAAAATGTGCAGATTGTAGCGAAGAGTTTAGATAAAGCGGTACAGGATGTTACTGTCGTCGTTTTGGATCGGGAACGACATGAGCAGATTATCGCAGAATTAAGGGAAATTGGGGCTCGGATTAAGCTGATTACCGATGGCGATGTTTCTCCGGCGGTGGCTACTTGTATCCCGGGTTCCGGTGTGGATATGGTTTTAGGTATTGGCGGTGCTCCGGAAGGGGTCTTGGCAGCTGCTGCTTTGCGTTGTATGGGCGGAGAATTTCAAGGCAGACTTTGGCCGAAAAATAAACAAGAGATTGAACGTGCTTATAAGTTGGGTGTGCTCGACCTGAAAAAGATACTGACTTTAAATGATTTGGTCAAGGGTGAGGATGTTATTTTTGCGGCTACCGGTGTAACTGATGGTGATTTTCTCAAAGGGATCCGTTATTATGGAAACCATGTGACCACACATACGGTAATCATGCGTGGAGCCTCGGGAACTATTCGCTTCTTGGAAGCTCGTCATTGTATGGATAAAAAATCACAGTATGTAAAAATGTAAAAATTGCTGTGAAAATTGTGCACAGGGAGAATAAAACATCTCTTGCACACGGCGGGACGGTATGCTATAATAACGAATTGTAATGAATATGGTTGCTATAATTAAACTGTTTGCAGAATATAGAGAAGAGCTTTGAAAGAAGGTGTAAGTATGAAAAAGGAGATTCATCCAAAGTATTTTAAGGCTACTGTTACTTGTGTTTGTGGTGAGACCTTTGAAACAGGTTCCACCAAACAGAATTTACGTGTTGAACTTTGTTCAAAATGTCATCCTTTCTTTACAGGAAAACAGCGTAACGTTTACACGAGAGGGCGTGTAGAACGATTTAAAAATAAGTACGGTCTAGAATAGGGCAACATGTGGCAGAGCTTCCGGCTCTGCCACATTTATCAATGCTATTTCTGCAGCGGGAGAGGTTTTCACTGCGACCGGAGCAATTGTTGTTTTGGAAAGGCGGGGTGCCCCATGTCTCGTTCCAGTTATGGAGGGCAGGCAGTTATTGAAGGTGTAATGATGCGTGGAAAAAAGAAGATGGCTGTTGCTGTGCGGCGTACTCCAGAAGAGATTGTTTTGAAATTGCAGGACGTTCATTCGGCGACGGAACGTTTCCGTGTGCTTAAAACCCCCTTAATTAGGGGCTTTGTGGCTTTGATCGAGTCCTTAGTTATGGGGATAAAAACCTTAACCTATTCAGCTAATCAGGTGGTAGAAGGGGAAGGAGAAGGAGAAACGATCACTCCTTTAGAAATGGGGCTTTCGGTAGCTTTTGCTTTCGCAGCGGGGATCGGCTTGTTTTTCCTTTTGCCTGTGGGGCTGGCACATCTTCTGAAGGCCTATGTCTCAGGTCCTTTTTTACAGAACTTATTAGAAGGTTTATTTCGGGTGCTTATTTTCTTGCTTTATGTTGTCGCGATTTCTTTGATGAAGGATATTCAGAGAGTCTTTGAATACCACGGTGCAGAGCATAAAACTATTCATACTTATGAGGCAGGGCAAGACCTGATCGTAGAAAATGCGCGTAAATATTCAACCTTACATCCTCGTTGCGGGACTAGTTTTTTGCTTTTTGTCATGGTCATCAGTATTTTAGTTTTTTCTTTCCTAGGAGAAACTAATCTTGGGACACGTCTCTTATCTCGCGTGCTGCTTCTTCCCATAGTGGCGGGGGTATCTTATGAATTCCTTAAACTTACGGGGAAATATCAGCATTTAGCGGTGATGCGCTTTTTAAGTGCCCCCGGATTATGGCTGCAAAAATTAACGACGAGGGAACCTGATGACAGTCAGTTAGAAGTAGCTATTTGTGCTTTGCAAAAAGTTTTGGAGGTTGAAGAAGGGGAGTTTTTCATAGGGAAGGAAATATGCCCGGCTTTGCATTTAGTTGTGGAGGAAGATTGTTGGAGATAGGGAAGTGAATTAACGATGTTTGAAAAATTACAACAGTTAGAAGAGCGATACGAAGAACTGAACCGGTTAATTAGTGACCCGGAGGTAATTGCCAACCAGAGCGAATGGCAAAAACATACGAGAGCTCATGCTGCTTTGGAAGAAGTAGTTTTGGTGTATCGGGATTATCAACAGATTCAGAAAAATATTGAGGAAAACGAAGAGCTTTTAGAAAGTCAGCAAGAACAGGATTTTAGAGAATTAGTGGAAACAGACCTCGCTGAACTTGAGGAAAAAAGAGAAGCATTAGCAGAAAAACTGAAGATTCTCCTCCTGCCACGTGATCCGCATGACGAAAAAAACGTGATCATAGAAATAAGGGGAGGCACCGGTGGAGAAGAGGCCGCTCTTTTTGCTGCTGATCTGCTAAAAATGTATCATCGTTATGCTGAAAAAAAGGGCTGGAAAGTAGAAATGCTTTCTTCTAACTATACAGATATTGGCGGATTTAAAGAAGTAATTGTCATGATTGAAGGTAAAGGCGCTTATAGCCGCTTAAAGTTTGAAAGCGGGGTACACAGGGTACAGCGTATCCCTGTTACTGAGTCAGGAGGACGGATTCACACTTCTGCGGCAACTGTAGCTGTTTTACCCGAAGCGGAAGAGGTTGATGTGAACATCAATCCTAATGAAATCAGAATTGACCTTTTTTGTTCGAGTGGACCGGGAGGGCAGTCTGTCAACACGACACAATCGGCAGTACGGATTACACATTTGTCTACAGGCTTGGTCGTCTCATGTCAAGATGAAAAGTCACAGCATAAGAATAAAGATAAAGCTATGAAAGTTTTACGGGCGCGTCTCTTGGAAAAAGTGCAAGAAGAACAAACAGGAGAAACGGCGCAGGCGCGTCGGATTATGGTAGGAAGTGGTGACCGTAGTGAAAGAATCCGTACTTATAATTTCCCGCAGGGCAGAGTTACGGATCATCGGATTGGCTTAACCTCCTATCGTTTAGAAGATGTCCTCTTGGGTGAGCTTGATGAATTCATCGACGCTTTGATTACTACAGATCAGGCAGAAAAGTTAAAGAGGGTGGATTCATGAAGCTAAACAGCCAAGATAGACCGCAAACCGGGGCAGAGGCACTCCGGTGGGCGGTCTCTTTTTTAGAGGAGCGGGGCTTTGCCCCACAAGCTGCGTGGCAGGAAGCACGTCTTCTTTTGGCTAAAGCTTGGCAAAAAAATACCCTGCAAATACTGATTGAGCCGGAAGCTAATCTTGATTGCCCTACTTGGGAAAAATATGCTTCGTTCATTAAAAAAAGAGGAGATTGCATACCTTTGCATTACTTGCTCGAAGAAAAGGAATTTATGTCTTTGCCTTTTAAAGTTTCTCCTTCTGTCCTTATTCCTAGATGGGATACAGAAGTGTTGGTGGAGGAAGCCCTAAAACTTTTGCGAAACCAAGAAAACCCTAGAATATTGGATCTTGGTACAGGCAGTGGGATTATTGCTATCAGTCTGGCTTATTACCTGCCCCAGGCTGTCGTCGTGGC
>JAQVYD010000016.1 GCA_028709105.1 Clostridia bacterium | reverse complement strand
CGCTTTAATTACTTCTGATACTGTCGTGCCAAAGGATACGCCTAAAATATCGCCTTCCTGTATTGTTTCCAATAAAAATTTTGCAGTTCCTTTGCCTAATTCCCGCATATTCGCCTTAATATCATGGTCTACCCCTTCAACCACAAGCACTGCCTTTAATCCTAATTCACTTTCTAATCTTTCTTCTAAAAAAAACAAATCCTGAGAGGGTGAAACAATCTGTATCCGTACAATTCCGTCCTTTTTGGCTTTATCAATCAACCGAGCTACTTTAAAACGTGAGATATGAAGTTTCTGCGCAATATCTGTTTTCGAAAGTTGCTGCTGATAATACATTTTACAAACCTTAACCATCAGCTGTTGTTCATACATTTTTTCTCACCCGCCCGTTTGAGCACCATGCTCTCATTTGTGTTTGTTTAATTTTATAATACACTTTTAGAATTCTACCCGTCAATTATCTTGAAGTAATAAAAACATTTTCCGCCATTAAAAAAGGGAACCGAATTATTCATAACATAATTCGGTTCCCTTTTTTAACATAAACCTGTAGTATTAAGGTTTTTATCGTATTTTAAATCAAACTTCTCTTCTCCCGGAGATCGCCCTAGTAAGAGTAGCGATATCAGTATACTCCAAGTCCCCACCTACCGGAACGCCATGGGCAATCCGCGTCAACATTACCCCTAAGGGTTTAATCAGTTTAGAAAGATACAAAGCTGTTGTTTCTCCTTCGACATCAGGGTTTGTGGCCAAAACAATCTCTTTAATCCGCCCCTCTTGTAAGCGGACCAAAAGTTCTTTTATTCTCAAATCGTCAGGGCCTTTGCCCTCCAGCGGGGAGATACACCCCTGTAAGACATGATAAAGCCCTTTGTATTCCCTCGTTTTCTCAATGGCAATCACAGCCTGTGCGTCTTCCACAACGCAGATTTGAGTAACGTCCCTTTGTTCATCTTGACAAATTCGGCAAGGGGTAAGATCTGTCAAATTACAACATACCGGACAAGTAGTAATGCTCTTTTTTACCTGCAAAAGAGCATGAGCAAAAGCCTCTACCTGCTGTTGCCCCATATTGTTCAAAACGTAAAAAGCCAGCCGTTGAGCGGTTTTCGGTCCAATCCCAGGTAAACAGGCAAACTGTTCAATCAACCTTGTCAAAGCTTCTGCATACTGATACATGATCTTTTAAAAAAGCCCCGGAATCTTAAGCCCACCGGTAATTTTACCCATTTGCTCGGCAGCAAGTTCCTGGGACTTGCGCAAAGCCTCATTAAAAGCAGCAATCAATAAATCCTGCACCATTTCACTTTCCTCCGGATTTAAAATCTCCGGTTCTAAAACAAGTTCTTTTACTTCCTGTTTACCACTCATCACAATTTTCACAACCCCGCCGCCGGCTGTTGCCTCCACCGTCATCTCCCCAAGCTGATCCTGCATTTTGGCCATATCTGTCTGCATTTTTTGTGCTTGCTTCATGAGCTTATTCATGTTCCCTCCGCCAAAACCCATCTCTACAACCTCCTCCTTATTCCCTCTCTTTATTTTTCTCTGCCAAAAGATATTTAATCTCCAGCTTGACACCTAACAACTCTTCTAAAATCCCCTGCAGTACTTTTTTATTTCCCGCTTTTTCGGCCCCTGCTTTATGAAAAGGATACCCGCTTTTAAAAAGGAAACTCAACTCATTGCCCTTGATTTGATAAGGAGCACCTTCCATTAGAAAGGCATACAAAGTTTTCTTCTTCTGATTAACCATTTCCATTACCTGAGGCCACTTTGCTTGAACCTGCTCGAAGGTAACCACCGGCACCTGCGGCACAGCTTCTGCGACCGTTTGCTGAGGTGGATTTTCTTCTTCCTGCACCCTCCCTGTCTCAAGCGGCGCAAACAGCTCAAGCTTCTCCGGCATTGCAACCGATGCAACAGGCTTCTTCTTCGCTACAGTTGGGTTTACTTTATTATTTGAGAAAGCAGCAGGATTAGTAAGTGCCTCTGTGCGATAAATCAAATTGATTAGTGTTGTTTCTAGGACAATCCTTAAATTTTTATGCCAACGGCTTTCACTTTCAATTTTCACTAATAACGCTGTGACCTCGGCTAACCAAGCTGCGCCTAGCTGTCGCCCCTGCTCAAGCATCTGCTCTTTTTCTTTGCTCTCAACAAAAACCAAGTCTGATTCAGGGCCACAGACTTGCAGTAAGAGTAGAGTATGCAAGTATTCCAATAAATCCTTCAGCGCCTGTCCCGGCTCTATCCCCTCCTGCAAGATGGCATTAACTACCCCCAAAACCTGAACTGTATCCCTATCTATAACCGCCTGAAACAAAGAAAGCAAGACCTCATTTCTCACCAAGCCCATTACTTCATAAACAGTTTCTAAAGTAAGATGTTCATTCCCCGAGGAGATACATTGGTCAAGGATACTGATCGCATCTCTCAACCCCCCATCAGCCTTTTTAATAATCAGCGCAAGTACTCCTTCTTCCACTGTAATTCCATAAGCAGCCAGAATTTCCTGCAATCTGCCTTCCATCTCATGGGAGGTTATCTTTTTAAAATCAAATCTTTGACAACGCGACAAGATTGTCGCCGGAATTTTATGAGGTTCTGTTGTCGCCAAGACAAAAAGCACATGCACAGGCGGTTCCTCCAAGGTTTTTAACAACGCGTTAAAGGCTTCCGTCGTCAGCATATGGACTTCATCAATAATATAGACCTTATATTTCCCTTGACTGGGGACAAAATTTAACCTTTCCTTAAGTTCACGGATTTCCTCAATCCCTCGATTCGAAGCCGCATCTATTTCCAAAACATCAAGGGAACGCCCTTCATTAACATCCAGACAATTTAAGCACTCATTACAAGGTTCTACTCCTTGGGGATGTAAACAGTTGACGGCTTTAGCCAATATTTTTGCCGTACTGGTTTTCCCTGTGCCCCTAGGTCCGGCAAATAAATAAGCGTGAGCGATTCTGCCCTTAGCGAGGGCATTGCATAAAGTTTTACGGATATGGTCTTGTCCCACTAACCCGGCAAAATTTTGCGGCCGCCACTCCCTGTATAAAGCGCGATAAGTCAACTTATTCATCCTCCTTCCCCTTTAAGCATATACAAAAAGCGACCCGCAAAGCAAGCCGCTTTTTCCGCAAATCAGAAATAAATTAATGACCGTGCACCTGCCTTTGAATGTACCTTCCAAGCGTTACTCCGATAGTTAGCTCTAATCAGGCTTCCCCACGGCACACGAAAGGTTTTGCTTACCGCTGCTTCCTTCCGAACCTGACGGGATTCACAAATTTCCGTTGCGCAGGACCCAATCGTCATCACCACTTGCCAGAGTCAGACCTTACAAGGCTAATCCGCAGGACAGGACTTCTACCCCGCTATAGCGGTTTGCGGGTTACAAGGCACCGCTACCTCCCCGTCTAGCACGGTCAAAACTATCATCTAGTCTACACGATTTTTCACGTTTGGGTATACACGTCTACCTAATTCCAACTGCTTTTTTTACCGTTTCGCAAAAATTGCCGGAATTCGCGTAACCCTTGCGAGAGTAAGTGGCGGAGAGAGAGGGATTCGAACCCTCGGTAGAGTTTCCCCTACACACGCTTTCCAGGCGTGCACCTTCAACCAGCTCGGTCATCTCTCCATGCTACAATCTCCTCACTGATAATACTTGAATCTGCGCTAATTGTCAAGATGAGCTCATTCCAAAATTTCGTAACTCCCGGCCACCACCGGCAGATTTAAACTTGCCAGCACCCGCTCCAGCAAAATTCCTTCCCGGCGCGGATACTCATAACCATAACTGGCTCTGATCGCTGTGGTAATAAACTGCACCCCGCGATCCAAAGCAATCGGCAAACTGTCACCTTGTAAAATACTGCCGACCACCACACTCGTAAAAGTATCCCCTGTCCCCGGGAAATTAGCCGGAATATAGACACAACTGACCTTCCAGAAACGGTTAGTTAGCCGATCATATGCCATCACACACGTGTTTTTGGCGGCCTTGCAATCAGGCACACTGGTAATAATCACCGTTTCCGGCCCCATCTCCGACAACCGCACCAACCAGTCTTTAATCTTCTTAACCGCAATCCCTTGACAGAATTCCTCCCCCAAGAGATAGGCCGCTTCGGTAAAATTAGGTGTGATCATATTCGCCTTACTTATTAATCTCCTCATTTCTTTGACCATCGTCTGATCCATCGTTTGATATAACTTCCCATCATCCCCCAGCACCGGATCAATGACAACAAGCGGTTTCTCCTTAGAAAAACGATCAATAAACCTAGCAATGATCTCTACCTGCCGGGGCGAACCGAGAAAACCACTATAAACACAATCGAACTCAATCCCCAATTCCTGCCAATGCTCCATAATCGCTTCCATCTGCTCGGTTAAGTCCACAAAATGATAACCCTCAAACCCGCCGGTATGTGTAGAAAAAACGGCTGTGGGCAAAGAACAAACCTGTACCCCCATCGTGGATAAAATCGGGATTACTACCGCTAGGGAAGTACGGCCGAACCCGGAAAGGTCATGAATAGCCGCGACTCTTTTCACTAAACTCTTCATCAGCAACAAGCTCCTTTAAACTAATCTATAGGTGTGATACCCCTTATAAAAAACGATTTCCACCTTTTGCTCTTGCTTTAATTTGCTCAAAACAACCTCGGGATTCGGGCACTGCCGAGAAGCGAGGAAACTGCTTAACTCATGCTGATTGAGGGGATGCCGCCCGATAATGCTTAAAACAGCTGCATAATCATCTTTAATTTCACTATAAAAACTGCCCTCCGCCAGAGAATCAATGGACATTCCCCCTAAAAGCTGTACCGCTTTTTGTACAACTGCCGGAGCAGGCGGAGTCACCCAGCTTTCCGCCGGAGGACGGACAGGTGTATTCAGATATAAACGTTGATACTTAAGTCCCTGTAATAAACCTTTTAACTTTTTCAGGGCTTCTTCGTCATCATTCAAACCTTGTACCAGCATCGTTTCTAACCATAGTTGCCCTTGATACTCTTGGGAAAAACAGCGCAAGCCCTCATATACCTCTTTAAATTTGAGTTTACCCCAAGGTCTGTTGATCTGCCGGAAACTTTCTTCATCATAAGCATCCAAAGAAGGTAAGACCAAATCGGCCTTCTGTAAAGCCGCCCTTACTTCCTCTGCCGCTAACCAAGAACCGTTCGTAATCACAGCGACCGGCTTGTCCGTAAGCTCCTGCACAGCGCTAAGCAACTGCCCTAGGTTTAAAGCTAAGGTAGGTTCTCCCTCCCCCACAATCGTCACGACATCAAAGGGAACCCCGCTTTTTAAAAAGTTACGAAATTCTGTCACCATTATTGACAAGGGAACAAACTCTTGCCGCTCGTTAATCATCCTGCTCGTTCTACCCAACTGGCAATAAACACAGGCATAATTACACGTTTTTTGCGGCAGCGGACTTAGCCCCAGCGAAAGCCCCAGCCTTCGTGAAGGCACCGGGCCAAAAACGTACTGTTCTCCGCTCATCTTCATCCTTCCCTTGCTAACAAATTTACTGCTTCCCGACAGGAATTAATCAGCATCATTATAACATAAATCCGATTACCTAAAAACAGCTAAAAGATGAGAGCAGAACAAAAGCAATCACGTGGGCGCAAAACTTACTCAAGTAAAAAACCTCCCGTGCTCACGACGAGAGGTTTTAAAGCTTAATTTTTCACTATGCCTTTAGAGAGTAAACTCTACCTTTTCGGCGATAACGATAATCTCGCCGGTCAAGGAAGTGTCGTTCCGATCCGGTACGGTAACCGTAAAAGTAAGCGGCAACGTACCGCCAGCCGCGACGATTATTCCTGAAACCGCGACATTATTTTCGCCGGTGGTAATGACCAAATGCCCACCGCTCGGAGCAGAAACAGTAACCTTAATCTTGCTCCCGGAATTGTTGGTCAGTGTGACGAGATTCTGCCATGTGTATGTACTACCCGGCTGCACTCCCGGTTCGCCGCTGCCACTCCGGCCAAACTGCAAACTAAACCCATCCGTACCGGAATCTACGGCAACCGTGCCATCCGGATCCAAGTTGGGGGTAAGAGCCAATAAAGCTTGCTCCGTATTCGCCACCTGTACCACATAACCAGCCTGTACGTCCGCAGAGGTATACGCCATGGCGGCTAATAAGCTCGCCATACAGAGAATCATAAGCACCAAGGCTAAACCTTTCTGTCTCATCCTTGATTCCCCCTCCGGCGGAAAGCTTTTCCCTTTATTTCTTGCTTTTTCTGCTTCTTTAGCTCAATTATACCATAAAACCTCCTGTTTGCAAACAGGAGGTTTTAAGCTTAAACTGATGTTAATTTTTATGATGCCTTTATTCAGTCACAGCGGAAACAATAATGTCACCGGTAAGGTCGGTTCCTGCGCCAGCCCCAGCGGGAACTTTTACCGCAACATCTAGCGGTAACGTGCTACTAGCCGCTATTGTTAGATCCTTAACTGGCTGGTCGTTACTGGTAATAACCAAACGCGGTCCTGAATCTGAATCGGTTACAGTAACCTTAATTGCCTTATTGGAATGATTGGTCAGCGTGACGAGACCATCCCATTTGTATGTACTGCACGGCTGTAATCCGCAATTGTCTTTACCAAAAGTAATCCTCAGCTTGCCATCCGTGTCTACAACGCCCGTACATTCACCAGCTGCTACACTTGAGTCAAAGTTAAGAGCCAGTATAGAACTAGCCGAATCAGTCACCTTAATCGTATAACTTGCCTTCACTTCCGCAGAAGTATAAGCCATCGCTGCTAATAAACTAGCCATACATAACAAGACAACCACCAAAGCCAAACCTTTCTTTTTCATTTAAATAACTCCTCCTTTATTTGGGGACATTTTCCCCTGTGTTTTATAAATAATCTTTTTAACAACTTTATTATCCTTGTTTAAATCTGTGTTGACAGTCTCCGAAAGAAGAATTTTACAAAAACTTAAGTCTGCTTTTTCTTCCGCTTTTTTACAACTCCGCCTGCTACTTTAGTACCATCTGCTTAATTGCCAGCTTCAGCCGTAACAACAATACTGCCGGTAAGGTCGGTACCGATACCCGCATTTTCCGGGACGCTAACCGTAAAAGTTAACATCAGCCTATTATTCCGGCCCGGAGCAAGCTCTGTATTCTTAATTTTTCGCCCATTATTACCGGGTTTATCAGTAATAATCAAATTATCCGTTAGACCCCCGGTTACCTCCAGATTCACCGTAACCGTATCCGTCGAATTATTGATCACATCAACGAGATTCGACCATTTATAGGTACTGCCCGGCTGTAACCCGTAGTCCTTATCCCCCACCTTACCAAAATCAAGCATAAGATTACCCCGGTCATCTATATACGCAATCTTTCCGCTATTATCATGAGGAGCAAGTGCCAGTAAAGCCTTGTCCGCATCAGCCACTTTCACCGTATAACCGGCCTGTACTTCAGCGGAGGTATAAGCCATCGCCACCATTAAACTGGACAGACCAAGGAGCACAAGCACCAAGATTAAACTTTTCTTTTTCATGTCCTATTCCTCCTTGTTGTCTTACACTCATGCTACTTAATTATATTATTTAATATATTCTCAAGAGTGATTCTTAAGTTCCTTTTTTACATCTAATATTTATTATCGCCTCTGACGACAGCTTTGACAGCACTCTAAAGAGGAATTTAACAAAACTTAAGTCTACATTTTCTTCGCCCTAAAGACACGTCTCTTGCCCCCATAGTTCCGATGGCAAGTTCTTTCTTACACCGGCGTCTACCACTTTAGTACCACACTCTTTTCTCTCAAAGGGGGTTCACCCTCCCTTCACCCTTGCTTACAATATAGAGGGGGGAATACTTATTATGCGGATTTTATCTCGGATCGGCAATTTCTTTTTTTACTTATTCATCGTCATCATCCTGATCGCCGGCTTAGGCTCAGCGCTTCATAATACCCCTTTCCTTTTTTCCGTTATCCGCTCCAACAGTATGTATCCCCTCTTCTCCAGAGGCGACCTTGTTTTTGTCCGGTCTCTTTCCGTTGCCGCCCCGGTGAAGATTGGGGATATTGTGCTTTTTAAAACAGAGGATGATTCCCTAGCTCGCAAAGGCTGGGTTCTCCACCGCATTGTTGCCGGTGATGCTGAAAACGGCTTCATTACACAAGGTGATGCTAACGAGACCCCGGATCAACTTGGGGAAAGGGCACACGCGATCAAACGCGAATGGATTGCCGCTAAAGTCCCCACCTGGGGAACCCATGTCTTCAAATGCCCCCTGCTCGGTCATCTCCCGCTCTGGGTGGAGAAATATCGGCGCAGCCCTTATCTGCTGCCTTGTTTTGCTTTCCTCTTAACAATTATTTTAGCTTCCACCGAATGGCAAAACGAGCGCAGCGGCAAAAAGAAAGACAAGCTGGATCTCTCCCTGCTTTATATCGGCAGCGGCTTTGTGATCAGCTTGTTATTACTCGCCAGTATGCTGGCAGCGAGTCAAAAAATAAATCTCGAATACGAGGTAGCGGACCAACGGGGAGCTCTCCAGGGCAGTATGATCGGGATCCTAAAAGAAGGGGACACGACAGAACGCTTCCTCGCTGAACTAAAAAACAAAAGCTTTTGTCCTTTCATCGCCGCAGTTACTTGTCCCGACCCGCAAATAACGCTGAATGTCGACTTCCTCACCCTCAAACAAAATCAAAAAAAAGAGCTTTCCTTTAAGGTCACAGCTCTGCAAACAGGTACCCATCAATTCCCGATTTGGATCGGGATGTATTACCCTTTTCTTCCTCCGCACATTCTCTACCAACTGCAAACGAAAAGCATCTGGCTGGTCCTTGGTATCGTTTCGATCCTGCCGGGCTTGCCTCTCATACTCTATCCTTTCCTTGATTTTAAATTACGCCGCAAAACAAAAAAAGAGATCCGTCGCCTCTACCGACGGATCAAAAGGGCCCTTCCTCTCCATAATTAATTGTTGCCAATCAGCCCTTGACCATAAGCATAAACAGCGGCCTTCGTTCGATCACCTAACTCTAACTTAGCCAGAACCTGACTGACATGTTTCTTTACTGTAGACTCGCTAATGTACAGCTTTTCCGCAATCTCCCGATTCGTCAAACCTTCAGCTAATAATAACAGCACCTCTTGCTCTTTGGCTGTCAACTTTTCCCAAGAATTATCCTTTTTACACATTACTGTTTCCATTAAATTAGGATCGAAGCATTTTCTTCCTTTCCCTACTAATTTAATAGCCATCAGCAATTCTTCCGGGAAAGCCTCTTTAAGCAGATACCCTTCTATCCCAACGGCACAAGCTTTTTGGAAATCGATTGTGCTCACCGAGGAGGTTAAAATGATAAACTTACAATCCGGTCCCTGTTCACGGCAAGACTTTACTACATCTAACCCCGAACCTTCCGCTCCGTCGCCCAAGCGCAAATCAACTACAGCCAAATCCGGCTGCTGTTTTTGAATAAGCTGTACGGCCTCGCTGCAGGTAGCTGCCTCTCCAACTACTTCTACTTCTTCTTCAAGGGATAAAAGTGCGATAATCCCTTGTCTCACTAAAGGATGGTCATCAACAATGACAATTCTCATCATTTTTCAAGCCTCCTTATCGTAAATGGTTTTTAAAGGAAACTCAATCTTAACTTCCGTGCCTTGCTTTGCCGAGCTATTAATCTGAAAAGTGCCCTGCTCTTTCTGCACCAGGAATTGCATATTATGAATCCCTAAGCCCCTTTTTTTCTCATCCTGCAGTAAACCGACATCAAACCCCTGCCCATTATCTTTAATTAATAAATTAACCTCGGCCCCGCCTATCGCTAACACTACTTCCAGCTTGGTACAATGCCCGTGGCGCAAAGCATTGCCTGCTGCCTCACAAATAATCCGGTAAATAACCTTTTTCAGCGCCGGCGATAATCTTTCTTCCTCACCGATAAAAGTTGTGGTTACCTTGATTTTATTAAGATAAGACACGCTTTCCAAATATTTTCTGATACTGATAAAAAAGACTTTTTCACCATCCTTTTGCAAACTATAACCATAAACAGAAGAGCGCAATTCCTTAAGGGTAGCGACAGCCGTTTCCTCAAGCGTTCCCAGCATTACCGCCAGCTCTTCATTGTTTTGGCGACGGCTTTTTTCTTTAAGCGTATATAAAGCGCAAACCATACTATAAATTCTTTGATTGACACTATCGTGAATCTCATTGGCGATTCTGTTCTGTTCTTCTGCTACCAATAATTTTTCGTTTACTTCGGTCAACTTAAGACGTTCCAAAACAATTGTATATAACTCTACTAAAAAAAGCAGGATCTGTTTTAGAAAGGCGAAGATCTCTTCAGAGATGGTTGACGTAATCTCAATCCCTATTAAACCGTAGTTTCCCACGGGTGTTTTTATTACCGCCACCAATAAATCTTTATTCTTCAGCGTAATTCTCTGCGGGTTTTTCTGTTCGTCAAACAGGGGCTCTGCCTTTTGCAAAAAATCTGCCAACTCCTTTTTTCTAACTTTGTCCTCTGTAGAATGAAGGATTAAATATCCTTCATCTTCTGCTTCTACACCTTTATGCCAAAAAAAGGCTAACCTTGTTTCCGTCAATCTCGCAGCATAATCAGCAAAGGTTTGCGCTAAAGCTTTCTCCTCATCCTGATTATGAAAAGCCTCAATCGCTTGATAAAGAGAGAGCATTAGATTCATGGCTTGCTGGATTTTCTTATTGGCAATTTGTAAATTTTGATTGGCCTCGCCTAACTGTTCACTTTGCTCTCGCAAAGCGTCCGCTTGTTCGCCTACATTTTTAATTAAACGGACGATTAGCTGACCGGCTAAAATTACTAAAATAAAAACTATTATTAATTGATAATGCTCACTAAACATAGCGAGAAAAGAAAGATGTTGTTCAAAGACTATCGCTTCCCACATGATCGAAACAAAATAAAGAGCAAAAAGAAGCCATGGATGGAAAATTTTTAAAAAACCGGTAGCAATAAAGATAGGATTTAAAGCATACCAAAGGAAAGGACTATCAACCCCTCCGGTGGGGACTAAAAGCAAGGCGATACCTATTGTTTCCACAACAACCAAGTTCCGCAGACACAACGTCTTTTCTATACACCGAAAATATAAGGTGTTCACAAGAACTGCTTCCAAGAAAAGAACTACGACTATTCCCGCTTTTAAAGAAATATCGACAGAAGGCCACGCCCAACAGTAAAAAAAGGAAGTAAGCGCCCAGGATAAATAGCGATACGCACCCATTATTTTAATAATCTTGTCCTTGTTATCATAAATAAATATTTCCTTATCCATGAACACTCCTGCTTCCCATTCGCTTCTCCGCCTTAGCTGCAACCGGCTTTGTTGTTAACTGTTCCTCCACAAGATAAGCATAGATATAATCACGATCAGGTACAAAATAAACTACTTTAAAACCGCCGGAATAAAATTCAAAAATAGGCAATTCCCGTTCATCCGCGATTTGCAACAGGGAATGAAAAGATTTTAAGCGTACCTTGGTTTTCCCGCAGATGTTCACTTCTTCCGCCACAGAGATTAAACGAGAACCATATTTTTCACTTATTTGCCGGCTTTCCCGCCAGCTTTTTTTGATGAGCTGATGTTGCCGTGCCTGATACACCCACAATACTAAAAAAAAGAAGGACAACCCCGTCAATAACCTTCTCGCCCCGGCCAAAGGGAAGCTCTTTCCTGCCAAAACAAAACTTTGTAGTTTTTTGGCTTTTTTCTCAAAAAACAAAGCAGTGGCAAAATTCCGTTCTCCCTCTACTTTTATTTCACTGGACTCATAAGTAAAGCGCAAAGCATTATCTTCCCGCAAGGGAAGCGTTTCCTGATTATAGACAAGTGTTCCGCTTAGCTCCGGTTTCACCGCTAAAGAATATGTACGCCTGCTATTCCCCGTCTCTTTTTCTACTTGAGCAATAAACTCTTGGATTTCCTCCAAGTCTAAAACAACCTCTTCCTTAATTACGTTGCCCCTTTTCCCTTGAACCGCAAAATTCTTCTTGGCGGTAAGCGGAAAATCTTTCGTCCATAAATCCTCTGCCGTTATTCGGGAAATCAACTGATAACTCCCTTGGGCACTTACAGGTTTTTCCGCACTCAATTCCATTTCTACGCTGACAGTGATCTTTTTCGTAATCGTGGGGAAAATTGTTGCGGTGGCATTTTGCGCTCCCCCCTCAGGATACAAAGTGCACGGCTTCACCTCCACCACATAATCATAATTACTTGTCCACGCGATAGAGTTTTCCTTGATTATTTCTTCTTGTATCAGCGGTTTTTGCCATGTCCGCACAGCCAACACAGAAAAAACTATCCAAAGCATAAAAACGAGTCCCAGCAATCCCGGTTGCCTTTTCCTTTTAATATGTTTGCCCACTTGTCCCCCATCCTTTACCCCATTATCTGACACAGTAAGCTGTTTTTTGAGTTTTCCCCTCTTCTTACTTCAGGCTTTCTAAAAATATCCTTTTCTGCTATGATTGTTTTAGAATAGTGGCAACATTTTTTCGATATTAGACAATTTATACCAATTAGCTAACTCTTATTATATCTCATTATTATCCAAATGAAAAGGGTGTTTAGATGTTTGAAATAATCGCGATGCTAACCATGTTCATCGATCATCTCGGAGCCGCTTTTTTCCCTGAACAAATCTGGTTCAGAATTATTGGCAGAATCGCCATGCCTTTATATACATATGGCATCGTCCAAGGTTATAAATATACCCGCAATTTTAAAAGGTATCTGGGGCGGCTTACCTTGATTGCCGTAGTAAGTCAAGTTTTCTATATGCCGCTTTTTCATACTTACGGCTTAAATGTTGTCTTTACCTTCCTCGTTTGCCTGTTATTGCTGAAATACCATGACCAAACAAAGAGTAAGTTGAAGTATCTGGTCATCCCCTTAGTTGCTTGCGGTCTAGAAATAGGCGATTTCGATTACGGAATTTACGCCTTGATTTTAATGCTCATTTATCAGGTCAACAAAAGGATTATTTGGCGGCATAATCTTTTAAATATTATTTATTTCTTCCTCTATGGTTGGCAAGTGCAACTATTCAGCGTTCTCCCCACTATCCTGATTAAAAAAGAGAAAAACCGCCTCTTAAGCGGGAAGGCCCGCCTTTTTTACCGAGCCTTTTATCCTTTGCACCTAGCCTTTCTTCTTCTCCTCAGCAAAATATTCTAACACTTTTCTCACACTCGTTCTCACACTTTCTATCACCGTTCTATCACCTTTCTATCACTGTCTTAATTGCTTGCTGCTATTGAGTCAGCGTCTTTCTATCACCTTTCTATCACTCTGCTAACACCTTGCTTACACTCTTGCTCACACTCTTTCTCACGCCGCCCTAATGCCCGTTATTATTGGGCTAGAGCCACTCTATCACATACTAACGCTTGCTAACACTGTTAGTATGTGATAGAGTGAGGGCGAGAACGTTAGAGAGGTGAGATTATGCCTTTTACCAGGGATCTTAATACAGAATTTAAGCAAGAATTTACTGCCGACATTAAAAAAGAAATTGTTGCTTTTGCCAATACCCAAGGCGGCACAATTTATATCGGCATTGACCACAATAAAAATGTGCTGGGAGCAGAGCAACCCGGTAACGTATTATTACAAGTTGTTGACATTATCCGGCATACAATCAAACCGGATCTTACCCCTTTTGCCTCCTCCGTTATCGAAAAAATAAAGGAACGGGAAATTATTAAAATTTCGGTACAACGGGGAGTGGCTCGCCCCTATTATCTCAGTGACAAAGGGCTAACACCATCCGGCGTTTATGTGCGCCAAGGCAGTGCATCTATACCGGCTTCAGAAAAGGCAATTCAACAAATGATTAAAGAAACCGGTGGGGATGCTTATGAGCAAAGACGTTCCCTAAGGCAAGACCTAACCTTTGAATATCTGTCAACTGAGCTAAAAAAACAGAATCTCCACCTTGAACCATCACAAATGATTGCCCTCGGTCTGCAAAGCACAGATGGACTATACACAAACCTCGGCTTGTTGCTTTCGGAACAATGTCTGCATACAATTAAAGTTGCTTGCTTTCAAGGCTCTGACAAAAGCCTCTTGCAAGACCGGCAAGAGTTTTCCGGCTCTTTACTCAAACAAGTAACTGATGTTTACACTTATCTTGATCTATTTAACAAAACCGAAGCCCTCTTTCAGGGGTTAGAACGTCTGGATAAAGGTGATTATCCCCCTGAGGTCCTGCGCGAAACGCTCTTGAATGCCATAGTCCATCGAGAATATGCTTTCAGCGGCAGCACGTTTATCAATATTTATGACGACCGGATGGAGTTTGTTTCCTTGGGAGGCTTAGTCAATGGCTTATCCCTTGAGGACATTATGCTGGGGATCTCACAGCCACGCAATGAAAAACTGGTCAAGCTGCTCTATCACTTAAAGTATCTGGAAGCTTATGGTACAGGAATCTCCAAAATTCTCTCCGGCTACCAAAACAGTAAGACGAAACCCATGTTCAAAGCAACAAACGGTGCTTTCCAAACTATTTTGCCTAATCTGAATTATGCTGAGTCCTCTGTTGCTGCCCATAAGGCGGCCCCCATTATCACCGATGCGCAGTTCCGGTTAGTCTTGGATGGGGTCACCAAACAAGGAAGCATTACCCGTCAGGAAGCCCAGACTCTCTTAAAGGTAGGACAAACAAGAGCATTGGGGATCTTACAAAAGATGGTTAATGCCGGAATACTTAATAAAACCGGGGTGGGAAAGAACACAAAATATCAAGCGTAATAAAGCAAAAACCGGCGATTTATCTGACCGGTACCGAATATTTGACCTTGTGGCCATACTTCTGCGCCGCCAGCAGACCGAGTTCCTCAAACTTAAGAACGAAACCGCGTATCGTGGCGTAAGCGGCGTTGCCGAAGTCACGCTCGAGCTGTTTGGTGGAGAATTCGCCGCTACCGTATGCGGACAGGACAAAGTTCCAAAGGCCTTTTTCCTTCTCGGTGATTTTACCGTCATCCAGCGCTTTGCGGAAAACGTCCACTAGAGCAAATACGCACCCTTGATAGAATTGGAGAGTCCTCGGATGTGAGTGTGACCAAGTCATAATGCGCGATCGAAAGAAAGCGCTCCATCGCTTGAATCTTAGTCGGAAATTTGCGATTGAAAATACGGCGAAGCTCGTCAATGACTTGATCGCAAAGTACCAGAACGCATGGCGGCTCTGAAGCTTTCCTGAACGCCTGAAAAGTTGTGCCGCTTGAATTATAAATAGCGGAGATCAGCACATTCGTATCAAGCATTACCTTTATTACTTGATGTGTTCTCATAAACCCTCAATCTCCGCCCTGACGTCGCGGACTAAGCTCATAATATCTTTTTCGCTGTTAATTCCTGCTTTTTCAAATTCCCCGCTCATTTCCTTTTGCAGGGTACGCATAGCGTAGAGATTTGCGTTCATCACAATGGCATAATCGCCTTCGCAGATGAACGTTACTCGGTCTCCCTCAGAGACCTTTAAAAGATTTCGGATTTCCTTTGGTATTGTAACCTGTCCTTTGGACATTATTTTTGCGTTATCAATCATGGGTACATTCATGTTGTTTCGCTCCTTCTCTTGTGGGATATTTCCTACTATTCCTACTTTCAGTATATGCTAAAACAAGATAAATTACAACAGCTATGTGAACTGAGGCTTCCCCGATAAAATGGACACTCCAGAATTAGATTTTCTTCTTAAATCTTAGAATTACTTGCTTTTACGTATTTCTAATTTTAGTTCTAAGCTGCTAACTTCTTCATAAAATTTCGTCATATTCAGATCCCGATCATCACACA
>JAQVYD010000015.1 GCA_028709105.1 Clostridia bacterium | reverse complement strand
AGTTACTGAGGTATATGCCGGAGATATTGCGGCGGCTATTGGTTTTAAAGAGATTACAACAGGTGATACTCTTACCGATGAAAATAAACCGATCATTCTCGAATCAATGCAATTCCCGGATCCGGTTATTGATGTGGCGATTGAACCAAAGACTAGGCTTGACCAAGATAAAATGGGGGTTGCTCTGGCGCGTTTAGCTGAAGAAGATCCTACTTTTCGGATTCACATGGATCCGGAAACCGGTCAAACGATTATTTCTGGGATGGGGGAACTGCACCTGGAAATTATTGTGGATCGTCTGCTTAGAGAATTCAAGGTAAATGCCAATGTGGGGCGGCCTCAGGTTGCTTATAAGGAAACTATCCGTTCTAAAGTTAAGGCGGAAGGTAAGTTTATTAGGCAGTCAGGAGGTCATGGACAATACGGTCATTGTCAAATTGAATTAGAGCCCTTAGAACCAGGTTCTGGGTATGAGTTTGTTAGTAAAATCGTGGGGGGATCTATTCCTAAAGAGTATATTCCTCATGTGGATAGCGGAATTAGAGAGGCTATGGAAAATGGAATCTTGGCAGGATATCCGCTGATTGATTTGCGTGCTACGCTGTATGACGGTTCTTATCATGAGGTAGATTCTTCAGAGATGGCTTTCAAAATTGCCGGTTCTATGGCCTTGAAGGATGGAGTTGCTAAAGCGAACCCCGTACTTTTAGAACCGATCATGAAAGTAGAAATAGTCGTTCCTGAAGAGTATATGGGTGATGTGATCGGTGATGTTAATGCGCGGCGTGGAAAGATAGAAGGCATGGAAGCTAGGGCTGGGGCCCAAGTAATTAGAGGTTTTGTTCCTCTCTCCGCCATGTTTGGTTATGCTACAGACTTAAGATCTAAAACACAGGGGCGGGGCATTTATGTGATGCAGTTTTCTCATTATGAAGACGCACCTAAAAATGTTACGGAGGAGATTATCACTAAACGCCAGGGAAAAAGTATTTAAACTTTAAAATTTTAATTTATAAAAGAAAGAAGGGATTATTAATGGCTAAGGCAAAATATGAAAGAACAAAACCCCATATAAATATTGGGACAATTGGTCACGTTGACCATGGCAAGACAACCTTGACTGCTGCGATTACGACAATTTTGTCACAGAAAGGGTTATCAAAGCTGATCGCTTATGATCAGATCGACAAAGCTCCGGAAGAGAAGGCACGTGGGATTACGATCTCCACCTCACACGTTGAATACGAAACAGAGAGCAGGCATTATGCTCACGTGGACTGTCCGGGACACGCCGATTATGTAAAGAACATGATTACCGGAGCGGCGCAAATGGATGGAGGGATTCTTGTTGTGTCGGCTACAGACGGACCGATGCCTCAGACCCGTGAACATATTCTGCTGGCTCGTCAGGTGGGGGTTCCTTATATTGTTGTCTTTTTGAATAAAGTGGATATGGTTGATGATGAGGAATTATTAGAATTAGTAGAGATGGAATTAAGAGAATTGCTTACTGAATATGAGTTTCCGGGAGACGATATCCCTATTATCAGGGGTTCGGCTTTGAAAGCACTGGAAGAACCGGAAAGTACCTGGTCAGATGCCATTATTGAATTAATGGCGGCAGTAGATAAATACATTCCCACACCGGAAAGGGCTACAGATAAGCCATTCCTGATGCCTGTAGAAGACGTTTTTTCGATTACCGGTCGGGGGACAGTAGCTACAGGTCGTGTGGAAAGAGGTATGGTCAAGGTTGGGGATGAAGTAGAGATTGTTGGTTTGACCGAAGCCCCGCGGAAGACAGTCGTCACCGGAGTAGAAATGTTCCGCAAACTGTTGGATCAGGCAGTCGCAGGGGATAATATCGGTACACTTTTGCGTGGTGTAGAGAAAACGGATATTGAAAGAGGGCAGGTTTTGGCTAAGCCCGGCTCGATTAAGCCACATCTCAAGTTTGCTGCTGAAGTATATGTATTGACTAAGGAAGAAGGCGGCAGACATACACCTTTCTTTAACGGTTATCGGCCCCAGTTTTATTTTCGGACAACAGATGTTACCGGTGTAGCTACTTTACCTGAAGGTGTAGAAATGTGTATGCCCGGCGATAACATCAAGATGACGATCGAGCTGATTACCCCGATTGCCCTTGAAGAAGGCTTGCGTTTTGCTATTCGTGAAGGCGGACATACGGTGGGTGCCGGTGTTGTCACGGGTATTATTATGGAGTAGGGTTTGGTGTTTAGTTTTTAGTGTTTAGGGAATGGATAGAAAGATAAGCAGGAATCTTTCCTGCTTATCTTCTTTTCTCGTAGACTATTATTGACAGGGCATGATGATTATGATAAATTAGTTGTGTTGTTGATGAAATACTGGTAATGTAAAGTTCATCTGGGAGGTGGCAATAATGCGGATGACAATAACTCTCGCTTGTACGGAATGTAAACAGCGAAATTATACATCTAATAAAAACAAAAAAAACAATCCCGATCGTTTGGAGTTTAAGAAATACTGCAAGTTTTGTAAGGCTCATACGACTCATAAGGAAACAAAATAAATTTATTTTGTTAAGGTTGTTATAGATAAGTAAAGGTTAGGATGTGTGATGTATGGGTGTCGCTAAAGGAGAAAAGCTCGGGTTTTTGGGTGGATTAAAAAGATGGTTTAGGTTGGTAATAGGAGAATTAAAAAAGGTACATTGGCCTACCAAAAAGGAAATTTCTACTTATACTTTGGTGGTGCTTGTCGCTGTTATTCTGGTAGGGGTAGCTATTTGGATTATTGATTCGGGCATTAGTTATCTTATCCAATTAATCCTGTAAGTAAATAATTATTTAATAATTAATGGTTATAAAGATGGTTATAAAGGAGGAGAGGTCCAATTACCCGGTGGGGCCTCATAGGTTATGGAGAAAAACTGGTATGTTATTCACACATATTCTGGATATGAGAATAAAGTCAAGACTAACCTGGAAAAAAGGGTAGAGTCTATGAATGTGGGCGACAAAATCTTCCGTATTTTAGTGCCCATGGAGGATGTCGTGGAGGTTAAAGACGGTAAAAAGAAGATGATTAAAAGAAAGATTTTCCCAGGGTATGTTTTAGTGGAAATGGTCTTGACGGATGATTCTTGGTATGTGGTGAGAAATACACCGGGAGTAACAGGTTTTGTCGGTACAGGTGCTAAACCGATCCCTTTAGCCGAAGCGGAAATCGATAATATTCTTAAGCATATGGGCTTAGAAGAAGCTAAACCTAAGGAAATGTATAATACGGGAGAGAATCTTCGGGTTATTTCAGGTCCTTTCCATAATTTCACTGGAGTTGTTGAAGAGGTTTATCCGGAGAAGGGCAAGCTCAAGGTTCTTGTGGCTATGTTTGGCAGGGAAACGCCCGTAGAATTAGATTATAGTCAGGTTCAAAAAATGGACTAAGGATTATCGGCAGTAAATTTCATTGGCGTGGGAGGGTTAAAACCCGTTTAAATACCACATTATGTTGAAGGAGGTGTACCTACAATGGCGAAGAAAGTTGTAGGCTTTATTAAGTTACAGTGTCAGGCTGGTAAGGCTACTCCTGCTCCTCCGGTTGGACCTGCTTTGGGTCAGCATGGAGTTAATATTATGCAGTTTTGTAAGGAGTTTAATGAGAGAACAGCAAAAGAGGCCGGGGTATTAATACCTGTGGAAATCACGGTTTATGCGGATCGTTCTTTTACGTTTATCTGCAAGACTCCACCTGCGGCTGTTCTTTTAAAAAAAGCGGCGGGGCTTGAGAAAGCCTCTGGCGAGCCTAACAAGAAAAAAGTAGCAAAGGTTCCCCGTTCTAAAGTACGGGAGATTGCGGAAACTAAAATGCCGGATCTTAATGCTGTTTCTCTGGAAGCCGCGATGCGCTTGATTGAGGGAACTGCTCGCAGTATGGGCATTGAAATTATCGAAGGGTAATCTTTACCCTTCGGTGGGAGGAGAAATCCGCCATAACCACAAAGGAGGAACAAAGAATGAGCAAAAGGGGAAAACGGTATGAAGATGCCGTTAAAGAAATTAATAAAAAAGAATTATATGAACCTCAGGAAGGCTTAAAGCTTGTGAGGGATTTAGGCAAGGCTAAATTTGATGAGACTGTAGATGTTGCGATCAGGCTTAATGTTGACCCGCGTCATGCGGATCAGCAGGTTCGTGGGGCTGTCGTCTTGCCGCATGGAACAGGAAAAAATCGTACAGTTCTGGTTTTTGCTAAAGGGGAAAAGGTCAAGGAAGCAGAAGAAGCAGGCGCTGATTTTGTGGGTGCCGATGAATTGGTAGCTAAAATTCAAAAAGGTTGGTTCGGCTTTGATGTGGCTGTGGCTACTCCGGATATGATGGGGACAGTGGGCAGATTAGGTAAATTGTTAGGCCCTAAAGGGTTAATGCCTAACCCTAAAGTAGGTACAGTTACTTTTGAAGTGGCTAAAGCTGTTAAGGAGATTAAAGCAGGTAAGGTAGAATATCGGGTAGATAAAAACGGAATTATTCATGCTCCGATAGGGAAGGTTTCTTTTTCTCAAGAAAAACTAGAAGAGAACTTCCAGACTTTGGCGGAGGCTGTTATTAAGGCTAGACCACAAGCTGCTAAAGGACAGTATGTTAAAAGTGTTACTCTTTCTTCCACGATGGGGCCGGCTGTAAAATTAAATCCGCTTAAATTAATTCAAGCGTAAACTTGTAAGGTTGACTTTCTCTTTTTTTTAAGATAAAATAAAAAATATTTTCCGACTGTAGACAGCAGGTGTCCGTTAACGGACCTAAATTTAAAAGCCTGCCGAGGTTGGTTGGGAACTGGTAACAGGTCTTAACCTCCGTATGGCTACGGGGGTTTTGGTTTTGTAGCTAAATTTATGATTAAGAAGAAAGGAGGCGTTTTATTTTGAGTGGCCTCGCATTAAAAAAACAGGCTGTAGCTGAGATTAAAGACCGTTTTGCTCGAGCTCAGTCGGTGGTCATTGTTGAATACCGTGGGTTAAATGTAGGGGAAATTACAGAATTAAGGGCGAAATTACGGGCAACAGAAGTAGAAATGAAAGTATTTAAAAATACTTTGGCCCAACGCGCTGCCGAGGCTCATGGGGTTGCTGAGCTTAAGCAATATTTAGAAGGTCCTACCGCCGGGGTTTTCAGTATCCAGGATCCTGTTTCCGGTCCCAAGATTTTATTGGATTTTGCTAAAACTCATAAGCAGTTAGTGATTAAAGGCGGCGTTTTAGAAAATAAGGTTCTTGATGCTGCGGGGGTAAAGGCTTTGGCTGAGTTGCCTTCACGCGAAGTATTGTTGGGGCAGGTCTTGGCTGGAATACAAGGTCCGCTTTCTGGGATGGCCAATGTTTTACAGGGTCCTTTGCGCAAGTTTGTTTATGCCTTGGAAGCTCTCAAAAAAGAGAGAGAACAGGCATAGCATAAGAAAATGCTGATTTTAGTAAGTAAATGATATTTATAATAATAAAGATTTTAAGGAGGAATTTTTAAGATGTCTAAAATTAATGAAATTATTGAAGCGGTAAAAGGGTTAACCGTTTTGGAACTCGCTGAATTAGTAAAAGCTTTTGAAGAGGAATTTGGGGTATCTGCTGCTGCTCCTGTAGCTGTGGCTGCTGCTCCTGTAGCTGGTGTCGCTGCTGAGGTCCAAGAGGAAAAAACGGAATTTGATGTTATTCTTAGCGCTATTGGCGAAAAGAAAATCAATGTAATTAAGGTTGTTCGCGAGATTACTGGTTTAGGATTGAAGGAAGCGAAAGACCTCGTTGACGGAGCACCTAAGCCTGTTAAGGAAAATGTTAGTAAGGAAGAAGCCGAAGCAATTAAGGCAAAACTTACTGAAGCCGGTGCTACTGTAGACTTGAAGTAGTTTTTAGTTGGTGTAAGAGGTAAAATTAAGCTAAGGATAAAGGGGTTCAATAAGGCAGTTAGGGAACCCCTTTGTTTTCCTTTATATTACAAAACACCCAAAGAGTTGGTGGCTTAATACATAAACAGAGGATGTAGAAATATGCAAGGCAATTAATATTGCAATCTAGAAAGTTTAGATTTATTAAAAATCTTCTTGACAGTGCTGGGAACTTATGCTAAGATTTGTTAATGTGATTTATATATAATAGTGGGGTAATGTCGTCTGAAACAATGTTGGTAATGGAAATAAGGGGATAAGGGACCAAAATAAAGGGTAGACTAATTGAATGGATTAAAATAGCAAGGTATTCACCTTGCTATTAGGTGTTTTTATTGAAAACATAGGTTGAGGAGTGAAGGTTTTAATGCGTCAGCCAGTACAAGTGGGAAGAAAGACAAGAGAGAGTTTTGCCCGGATTAAAGAAGTGCTAAAAATGCCTAATCTTATTGAGATACAGCAGAATTCTTATGCGTGGTTTTTAAAAGAAGGGATTAGAGAAATGTTTAATGACATTTCTCCTATTCAAGATTTCACGGGTAATTTAGTGTTAGAAATTATTGATTATAAATTGGATGAGCCAAAGTATTCTGTGCCTGAATGCAGAGAGCGGGATGTTACTTATAATGCCCCGATGAGGGTAAAGGCAAGACTTATCAATAAAGAAACCGGTGAAGTTAAGGAGCAAGAGGTTTTTATGGGCGATTTCCCTTTGATGACGGAAAAAGGGACCTTTATTATTAACGGAGCGGAAAGAGTTGTTGTTAGTCAATTAGTAAGGTCTCCTAGTGTCTATTATACCGAAGAAATAGATACAAGTGGGAAAAAGATTTTTGGGGCGACGATTATCCCTAACCGAGGTGCCTGGTTAGAATTCGAGACTGATGTTAATGAAAATATTTATGTGCGGGTAGATAGAACCCGTAAAATCCCCGTAACTGTTTTATTGCGTGCTATTGGTTATGGTACCAATGGACTGATTGCTGAACTTTTCCGAGATGATGAGCGGATTCGCTTGACTCTGGAACGTGATCATACAGAATCGGAAGATGAGGCTTTAGTGGAGATTTATAAAAGATTGCGTCCGGGAGAGCCGCCTACGGTAGATAGCGCTAAGTCTTTGCTTTATTCGATGTTTTTTGATTCTCGCAGGTATGACTTGGCCCGCGTGGGTAGATATAAACTTAATAAAAAGTTAAAGGTAGATGTCGCTCCTGAAATAAAACATTTAACTAAAGAAGATATTGTAGCCACAGTGAAGTATCTTTTGCTTTTGATGAACGGTGAAGGAAAAGCGGATGATATTGATCATTTAGGTAATCGGCGTTTGCGTTCTGTGGGTGAATTGCTGCAGAATCAGTTTCGGATAGGTTTATCGCGGATGGAGAGAGTGGTTAGAGAAAGGATGACTATTCAGGATGTTGATGTCATCACTCCACAAATGTTGATTAATATTCGTCCTGTCGTCGCGGCAATTAAGGAGTTTTTTGGTTCGAGCCAACTCTCGCAGTTTATGGATCAAACGAATCCTTTGGCTGAATTAACCCATAAGAGACGGTTAAGCGCTCTGGGTCCTGGCGGTTTGTCTAGGGAAAGAGCCGGTTTTGAAGTCCGTGATGTGCATTATTCTCATTATGGGAGGATGTGCCCTATTGAAACGCCGGAAGGACCTAACATCGGTTTAATTGGCTCGTTAAGTTCTTACGCGCGGGTTAATGAATTTGGGTTTATCGAGACACCTTACCGCAAAGTAGACAAGACTGTGGGCAGGGTAACAGAAGAAATCGTCTATATGTCTGCCGATGAAGAGGATCATTATATCATTGCTCAGGCTAATGCTCTTTTGGATGATGAAGGTAAATTTATTGACCCTAAGGTTAATGTTCGTTATGCTGATGAGATCTTAGAGGTTCCGGTGTCTCAGGTGGATTATATGGATGTTTCCCCCAAACAGGTAGTTTCCATTGCTACGGCTTTGATTCCTTTCTTAGAGCATGATGATGCTAACCGTGCTTTGATGGGGGCGAACATGCAGCGTCAAGCCGTCCCTCTTTTAAAAACAGAGGCTCCTCTTGTCGGTACGGGTGAAGAATACAGAACGGCTAAAGATTCCGGAGTAGCAGTGTCTGCCCGCTGTTCCGGGATTGTGGAGCGGGTTACAGCTAGTGAAATAAACATTAAAACTGAGCAGGGAGAAGTAGAACACTATAAATTGGTGAAATTTGCCCGTTCTAATCAAGGCACTTGTATTAATCAAAAGGCTATTGTTAAAAAGGGCGAGTGTGTGGAACAGGGGCAAATTATTGCTGATGGTCCGTCTACAGATGCAGGAGAATTAGCTCTAGGCAGAAATGTTTTGATCGCCTTCATGACATGGGAGGGTTATAATTACGAAGATGCCATTTTGATTAGCAGTAAATTAGTTAAGGAGGATTACTTCACCTCTATCCATATCGAAGAATATGAATGTGATGCTCGTGATACAAAATTGGGACCGGAGGAAATTACCCGTGATATACCTAATGTGGGTGAGGATGTTTTGAAGGATCTAGACGAGCACGGCATTATTAGAATAGGTGCCGAGGTTCGTCCAGGAGATATTTTGGTAGGCAAAGTTACTCCTAAAGGTGAAACGGAATTAACTGCGGAAGAAAGATTGTTGCGGGCTATTTTTGGTGAAAAGGCTAGAGAGGTAAGGGATACTTCTTTGCGTGTTCCTCATGGTGAAGCGGGGAAGATCGTTGATGTAAAGATCTTTACTAGAGAAAACGGGGATGAGCTGGCTCCTGGCGTGAATCAGATCGTTCGTGTTTATATTGCGCAGAAAAGGAAAATTTCCGAGGGTGACAAAATGGCTGGCCGCCATGGTAATAAGGGTGTTATTTCACGTATTCTTCCGGAAGAAGATATGCCCTTTTTACCTGATGGGACTCCTATTGAGATTGTTTTTAATCCCCTGGGGGTTCCTTCACGGATGAATATCGGACAGGTTTTAGAAACACATTTAGGTTGGGCGGCTAAGGCTTTGGGCATACAGGTGGCTACGCCTGTTTTTGATGGGGCTACGGAGGAGGATATTGTCGAGATTTTGCAGGAAGCAAAGCTCCCTCTTACTGGGAAATCAACTCTTTATGATGGGCGAACAGGGGTACCTTTTGATAACGAAATCACAGTGGGTTATATGTATGTGCTGAAATTAGCTCATTTAGTCGATGATAAAATTCATGCTCGTTCTACCGGTCCTTATTCTTTAGTTACACAACAGCCTTTAGGAGGCAAGGCGCAATTCGGTGGACAGCGTTTCGGAGAGATGGAAGTATGGGCTTTGGAGGCTTATGGCGCTTCTTATACCTTGCAGGAAATCTTAACTGTTAAGTCTGATGATATTGTGGGACGAGTGAAGACTTATGAGGCTATTGTTAAAGGAGAAAATGTCCCTGAACCTGGTGTGCCTGAATCTTTTAAAGTTCTGATTAAAGAATTGCAAAGTTTAGCTTTAGATGTAAAGGTTCTTTCTGAAGATGACCAGGAAATAGAGATCCAAGAAGGTGATGATGATATTAGCCAAACGGCTAAGGAATTGGGCTTGGATATTCAGACACTGGGAGATTCGTTTGTAAAACAAGAGGAGCCGGGTGAGCAAGATGAACCGGACGAACCGGATGAACTGGATGGGTTGGATGAGTTGGATGAACCAGATGAGCCGGACGAGTTGGACGAAGACGAAAAACGATGAGGAAAGTGGTTAGTTAAAGGTATGTTTTTGCGGGAAATATAACATGGAAGGGAGAGAGTCTCCTATTGGATGTTAATAATTTTGATCGGATGAGAATCGGTTTAGCTTCTCCTGAACAGATTCGTGCTTGGTCAAGTGGAGAAGTAAAAAAGCCTGAGACCATAAACTATCGTACTTTAAAACCTGAACGGGAAGGCTTGTTTTGTGAAAAGATTTTTGGTCCTACACGGGATTGGGAATGTCATTGTGGAAAATACAAAAGAGTGCGTTATAAAGGCATCGTTTGCGACCGTTGCGGAGTAGAGGTTACTAAATCAAAGGTGCGCCGAGAAAGATTGGGACATATTGAACTGGCGGCACTTTGTTCTCATATCTGGTATTTTAAAGGGATCCCTAGCCGGATGGGTTTAATTCTGGATGTTTCCCCTCGTTCTTTAGAGAAGGTGTTGTATTTTGTTTCCTATCTGGTTACTGACCCAGGGGATACACCTTTAATGAAAAAGCAACTTTTAACGGAATCCGAATATAGAGAGAATAAAGAGAAATATGGGAATAGGTTTCAGGCTGGGATGGGGGCAGAGGCCATTAAGATTCTTCTGGAAGAGATGGATTTAGAAGAAATGGCTGCCGAACTCAGAACAGAAGTGCGTGAAACTACTGGTCAGCGTAGAGTTAGAGCAACCAGAAGGTTAGAGGTTGTCGAGGCTTTTAAAAATTCGGGAAATCGTCCGGAGTGGATGATTCTCGAAGTTGTTCCGGTAATTCCGCCGGAATTACGGCCAATGGTGCAGTTGGATGGCGGCAGGTTTGCCACCTCCGATCTTAATGATTTGTATAGGCGGGTAATTAATCGTAATAATCGTTTGAAACGGCTGTTAGATTTGGAAGCACCGGATATTATTGTGCGTAATGAGAAAAGAATGTTACAGGAAGCGGTAGACGCTTTAATTGATAATGGGAGACGCGGTCGTCCTGTCACAGGACCTGGGAATAGGCCTTTGAAATCTTTAAGTGATATGCTGAAAGGAAAACAAGGACGTTTTCGCCAGAATCTATTGGGAAAACGTGTTGACTACTCAGGCCGTTCCGTGATTGTGGTGGGTCCGGAATTAAAACTACATCAGTGTGGTTTGCCTAGAGAAATGGCCTTAGAGCTTTTTAAGCCTTTTGTGATGAAAAAGTTAGTAGAAGACAACCATGCTCATAATATCAAAAGTGCCAAACGTATGGTGGAAAGAATGCGTGATGAGGTCTGGGATGTTTTAGAAGAAATCATTAAGGATCATCCCGTGCTTTTGAACAGGGCCCCTACTTTGCACCGTTTAGGGATTCAGGCTTTTGAGCCGGTTTTGGTAGAGGGTAGAGCTCTGCAGATTCATCCTCTGGTTTGTACGGCCTATAATGCTGATTTTGACGGAGACCAGATGGCTGTTCACGTACCGCTTTCCGCAGAAGCTCAAGCTGAGGCCCGGTTATTGATGTTATCTGTGCATAATATCCTTAATCCTAAGGATGGCAGACCTGTAGTTACACCCACTCAGGATATGGTTTTAGGATCCTTTTATTTGACTACGGAAAAACCCCTTGCCCGGGAAAAGATGAGAGTTTTTAGTTTTTATGAGGAAGCTGTCTTTGCTTACGAGTCAGGTGCTGTTACTCTGCATGAGCCTGTTAAAGTGGAAAAGGATGGTCAGATTTTCCAAACTACTACGGGGCGAATTATTTTTAATCAGGCGATACCTTCTGAATTAGGTTATTATAATGAAGTTGTGGGTAAAAAACAGTTGGGGCAAATCGTCACAAAATGTTATTATACCTTGGGAAATGAAGCTACCGCTAAAATGTTGGATGAGATTAAACGGCTTGGTTTTACTTATTCCACTAAAGCAGGTATCACTATTGGGGTTACGGATATTGTTATTCCTGAAGAAAAGAAATCAATTTTAGCTGAGTCAGAAAAAAGGGTAGAAACAATTCAAAATCAATTTAGGCGTGGTTTGATTACAGAAGAAGAGCGTTATCAGCTGGTTATTGGTGTCTGGAATAAGGCCACAGAGGATGTTACGAAAGCCTTGTTAGATAACCTTGACCATTTTAACCCGGTTTATATGATGGCTAATTCAGGGGCGCGTGGTAATATTCAGCAGATTCGTCAATTAGCAGGGATGCGTGGTTTGATGGCTGATCCATCCGGGCGTACGATCGAGTTGCCTATTAAATCAAATTTCCGCGATGGTTTGGCCGTTTTGGAATACTTTATTTCTACACATGGTGCTCGTAAAGGATTAGCTGATACGGCCTTGAGGACGGCGGACTCGGGGTATCTGACGCGTCGTCTTGTTGATGTTGCTCAGGATGTGATTGTGCGTGAGGATGATTGCGGAACAAATACGGGGATTTATGTTAAAGAAATTAAAGATGGCCCAGAGGCTATCGAGTTTTTAGCAGAAAGAATTATTGGGCGTTTTACGATGGCCGATATTGTTCATCCTGAAACGGGAGAAATAATTGTTTCTGCAAAAACAGAAATTACCGAAGAAGATGCTGTAAATATTATGAAGGCGGGGATCAAGGAGGTTTATATCCGCTCAGTTTTAACGTGTAAAAGCCGGTATGGCGTTTGCTGTAAATGTTATGGCCGGAACTTAGCTACAGGGCGAAGAGTAGAAATTGGGGAAGCGGTAGGGACGATTGCGGCCCAATCTATTGGTGAGCCCGGGACACAGCTGACCATGCGCACATTCCATACGGGTGGTGTGGCCGGTGATGATATTACTCAGGGGTTACCTCGTGTTGAGGAGCTTTTCGAGGCGCGGAAACCTAAGGGGCAAGCGACGATTACTGAAGTTGATGGTGAAGTAAGTATTAACGACCTGAAGGGACGTAAAGAAGTTGAAATAGTTCATTCCGGTGATGATAAATACATTTATCAAATACCTTTTGGTTCTAGGGTTAAAGTGAAAGACGGGCAGTCCGTGGAGGCCGGGGATGAGCTAACAGAAGGTTCGATCAATCCTCATGAACTTTTGAAGGTTAAGGGTATTCGCGGTGTTCAGGCTTATTTGTTAAGGGAAGTGCAAAGAGTTTATCGCTTGCAAGGTGTGGATATTAATGATAAACATATTGAGGTTATCATTAGACAAATGTTGCGGAAAGTAAAAGTTGAAGATCCTAGTGATACGGAACTTTTGCCTGGTGGTTTGATTGATATTTTTGAATTTGAGGATGAAAATGCTAAGGTTTTTGCTAAAGGCGGGGAACCGGCTACGGCTAAGCCGGTGCTTTTAGGCATTACAAAAGCTTCGTTGGCTACCGAATCCTTTTTATCAGCAGCTTCTTTCCAGGAGACAACTCGTGTGCTTACGGAAGCGGCCATCAAAGGGAAGATGGATCCTTTGCTGGGCTTAAAAGAAAATGTTATTATCGGGAAGTTAATTCCGGCCGGTACGGGGATGTCTCGGTATCGCAATCTTGATATTGAGGTAACACAGGAAAATTCCCCCACAATAACTGAAGAAGAATCTTGACAGTGGATAGTTCGCAGTGATAAAATACGTAAGTGTGCATTATTTACGTCGTATTTAGAGGGGGTAAAGCTTTAATGCACAGGCTTAAGGATGCACAAAAAAAAGTAATAGGTTTTAAACAGTCCTTTAAAGCGGTAGAAAGAGGGCGGGCTGTTGTGGTTTATGTAGCTAAAGATGGGGCAGAGAAAATTCGCTTACCTCTTTTCGAGATATCCGCAACGCAGGGAGTGCCGGTTGTGGAAGTGGCAACAATGTTGGAGTTAGGCAAAGCCTGTGCTATTCAGGTGGGAGCTTCTGCCGCAGCAATCCTAAAGGACAATTTATAATTAATAATGTATAATGCACAATGAGAACATAATTCCGGAATTTCTTTCTTTTTCTTTTCATTATGAATTATGAATTCTGCATTATGAATTATCATTTTGAGGAAGGAGGTGGGTGATATGCCAACGATTAATCAGCTTGTAAAAAAGGGAAGAGATGTGATTGGAAAAAAATCAACGGCTCCTGCCTTAAAAGAATGCCCTCAAAAAAGGGGTGTTTGTACGAGGGTGTTTACAACGACGCCTAAAAAGCCTAATTCTGCTTTGCGGAAAGTGGCTAGGGTTAGGTTGACAAATGGTCTGGAGGTTACCGTTTATATACCTGGTATTGGTCATAATCTTCAGGAACACTCTGTGGTCTTGGTTCGTGGTGGTAGAATTAAGGATTTGCCAGGTGTTAGGTATCATATTGTTAGAGGCGCTTTAGATACTGCCGGAGTGCAAGACCGCAGTCAAGGTCGTTCTAAATATGGCGCGAAGCGGCCTAAGGCAGCTGCTGCTAAAAAGTAGGAAGAAAAATAGCTAATAATATTAACGTATTAATGCCTCATGTGTTAAAAGGGGGGGGAAAGATGTCCAGAAAAGGGAATACTCTTGTCAGAGAGGTTTTATCTGATCCTATTTATGATTCTAAATTGGTGACGAAGGTCATTAATAAAATAATGTTTGATGGGAAAAGAGGAGTAGCCGAAAAAGCATTCTATAGTGCTTTAAAGGCTGTTGAAGAAAAAACGGGCAAGGATGGTCTAGAAGTATTAGAACAGGCTTTAAAAAACATTATGCCTGTCTTGGAAGTTAAGGCACGTCGGGTAGGTGGGGCTAATTACCAAGTCCCGGTAGAGGTTCGCCCTGACCGGAAAGAGGCTTTGGGAATAAGATGGTTAGTTACTTTTGCTCGTAAACGCGGGGAGAAAACAATGGAACAAAGATTAGCCGCAGAAATTCTTGATGCTTCTAATAATGTTGGCGGAGCTGTGAAGAAAAGGGAAGAGGTCCACAAGATGGCTGAAGCCAATAAGGCTTTTGCTCATTATCGGTGGTAAAAATTCTCTCCTCAGTAATATGCTGATTGACGTTGAATTTAGTTAATTAGAACAGGGGAAGAATGGCCATTCAGTCTAAGAAAGGGGGGCTAAAGTCATGGCTAGACAAAATCCGCTTGAAAAGACAAGAAATATAGGAATTATGGCACATATTGATGCCGGGAAAACGACGACTACAGAAAGAATTCTTTTTTATACCGGTCGTGTACACAAAATTGGTGAAGTGCATGACGGCGCTGCTACTATGGATTGGATGGTTCAAGAGCAGGAAAGAGGAATTACGATTACATCTGCGGCGACTACTTGTCATTGGAGAGATTATTTGATTAATATTATTGACACGCCTGGACACGTTGATTTCACCGTAGAGGTGGAGCGTTCTTTGCGTGTGTTGGATGGTGCCGTAGCTGTTTTTTGTTCGGTAGGAGGGGTGGAGCCACAGTCTGAAACTGTTTGGCGTCAGGCTGATAAGTATGGTGTGCCCCGGATTGCTTATATTAACAAGATGGACCGAGTTGGGGCAGATTTTTTTAGAGGCATTACGATGATTAAAGAAAGGTTGGGAGCTCATCCTGTACCTATTCAGTTGCCTATCGGTGCTGAAGAAAGATTCCAAGGGATTATCGATTTACTGGAAATGAAAGCGCATTATTATCTTGATGACCTTGGTACAAAAAGCGAGGAGAAGGAAATTCCCGCCGAGATGTTGGAATTAGCCAAGAAGTATCGGGAAGAAATGTTGGAAGCAGTTGTGGAAACCGATGAAGAGCTTTTAGGGAAATATATTGAAGGACAAGAGATTACGATCGAAGAATTGATTTCAGGCCTGCGCAAGGCAACCTTAAGTGTCCAAATTATTCCTGTCGTTTGTGGTTCTTCTTTCAAAAACAAAGGAATCCAATTCTTGCTGGATGCAGTAATCAACTTTCTCCCTTCCCCTTTAGATGTACCTGCGATTAAGGGGGTAGACCCGGAAACGAGTAATGAGGAAGAAAGACATCCTTGTGATGATGAGCCATTTTCGGCTTTAGCTTTTAAGATTATGGCCGATCCCTATGTAGGGAAATTAGCTTTTTTCCGCGTTTATTCGGGAGTATTAAAAGCAGGAACATATATTTATAATTCGACGACAGGGAAAAGGGAAAGGGTTAGCCGTATTCTACGGATGCATGCTAATCATCGTGAAGAAGTTACTGAGGTATATGCCGGAGATATTGCGGCGGCTGTTGGTTTTAAAGAGATTACAACAGGTGATACTCTTACCGATGAAAATAAGCCGATTATTCTCGAATCAATGCAATTCCCGGATCCGGTTATTGATGTGGCGATTGAACCAAAGACTAGGCTTGACCAAGAAAAAATGGGGGTTGCTCTGGCGCGTTTAGCTGAAGAAGATCCTACTTTTCGGATTCACATGGATCCGGAAACCGGTCAAACGATTATTTCGGGGATGGGGGAACTGCACCTGGAAATTATTGTGGATCGTCTGCTTAGAGAATTCAAGGTAAATGCCAATGTGGGGCGGCCTCAGGTTGCTTATAAGGAAACTATCCGTTCTAAAGTTAAGGCGGAA
>JAQVYD010000118.1 GCA_028709105.1 Clostridia bacterium | reverse complement strand
CGCATATTCCTGTAATTGTTGCCGGACAAGAGAAATTTTTTCTTCAGACAAAGATAAACCTGCAGCCATCTCATGTCCACCAAATTTAAGCAGATGTTCTTTGACCTGTTCTAAGGCTTGATATAAATGAAACCCGGGAATACTCCTCGCCGAACCTTTCCCAACCCCCTCTGCCAAATTCAAAAGAATTGTGGGGCGATAATATTTTTCCGTAAGTCGAGAAGCGACTATCCCTATAACTCCGGGATGCCAATTAGAAGAAGCCAAAAAAATCAATTTATCCTCACCAAGACCGCCTTTTTTTTCTAGCAATGCCAACGCTTCCTCGTATATTTTCTCCTCCACCTCACGGCGTAATTTGTTTTCTTCCTCTAAGTCTTGACATATACCCTTTATTTCTTCTAAATCCGTACTCAAAAATAACTTAACCGCCAAATCCGCCTTCCCCAAACGCCCGCACGCATTTAAACGAGGTGCTAAGACAAACCCGATCTGTCCAGTAGAAATTTGTCCTGTTTTAAGTCCTGTCGAATTGATTAAAGATTGTAATCCTAGACGACAATTATTTTTATTGATGCAAGCAAGCCCTGCTTTCACCAAAATCCTATTTTCACCACGTAAAGCCACGATATCCGCAACAGTTCCCAAAGCTACCAGATCTAAATACTCATTACAAACATGCTCTTCTGAAAATAAAGCTGCTACTGCCTGTCCTACTTTAAAAGCTACCCCTACCCCGGCCAGGTCATACCAAGGCTTGCTTTCATCGGCTAATTTAGGATTAATCACTGCTTGAGCGCAAGGCCTTTGCTCCGGTGGTTGGTGGTGATCGGTAATCACCAAATCCAGCCCTATTTCCTTAGCACAAACGGCTTCTTCCCAAGAAGAAATACCACAATCTACACTAATGATTAAGTCTGTTCCGGCTTCCTTAGCCTCAACAAGGGCCTGACAATTTAACCCATATCCTTCTTCCAGGCGATCCGGGATATAATAATTCACCTTACCCCCCAAACGGCGCAACAAATCGGTAAGCAGAACCGTACCTGTAATCCCGTCAACATCATAATCTCCATAGATTAAAATATTATCACTATTTTTTATCGCACAGGCAATCCTTTCTGCCCCTTCCCGCATAGAGGGTAACTCAGACGGACTTTGTAAATCGGCTAAAGAAGCATCTAAAAATCTCCGTGCTTCCTCTGGCGTTGCCATTCCTCTATTCAGCAAAATCGTGGCGATCACCCGCGATACCCCTAAAGCTTCCGCCAACGAATTGATCTTCTGCTTATCTCCTTTTTTCAACTGCCAGATACGCTTGCGCATCATTATTTTCTCTCCCCACTAACTATTCAGATCATATTTACTAGAAAAAAAGAGACCATCGTCTCTTAATCACCATAATATTTTAATTATACCATTTGTTTTCCCAGTGCACTTGATCTTTTTTCCAAGAGACTACTTCTTGATTTTATAAAAACCCCCTTTATCAAATTTATAGCACTTGATAAAGGGGGGTAACTTAAAATCCATCTTTTAACTTAAATTTTAACTGGTTTTTTCTGCCCCTTTACCGCAGGAACAAAATCATACCATAAGGCACTCGCAATAAAAATAGAGGAATAAACACCGGCAATTACCCCTACCAACATCGCCAAGGAAAAATAACGAGTAGTTTCTCCGCCTAAAACTAAAAGAGCAACCAGTACAAAAGCTACTGATAAGGATGTATTGATAGAACGTACTAAGTTCTGTTTAATACTCTTATTCACCAAAGCAGCCAATTCTTCTTTACGCATCAGTTTCAGATTTTCACGAATCCGGTCAAAAATGACAATCGTATCATTAATCGAATAACCAATAACGGTCAAAATAGCGGCAATAAACGTTAAATCTACTTCGTACTGAAAAAGGGAAAAGAACCCCACCGTAATAATGGCATCATGCATCAACGCTAAAATAGCCGCAATCCCAAACCTAAATTCAAAACGAATCGTGATATAAATAATCTGTAAAACAGCTGCAATAACCAGAGCCAAAAGCCCAACCCTTCTAAGCTCATCCCCTATAACAGGTCCCACACTTTCACTTCGTAATAAAGTGAATTTCCCTATTTTACTTTCCAGAGTCTGCAAAACATCAGCCTGTTTTTCTCGACTTAATTCCGCTGTTTTAATAATAAAACTATCCTCAGATTGCTGCAGAGAACTTTTTTCTAAACCAAACTCCTCTAAAGCTGCACGAATTTCCGTACCGGTAATGCCCGCTTTCTCAAACTTCAACTGCAGTAATGTTCCCCCGCGAAAGTCAATCCCAAAGTTTAATCCCTGCATAAAAAGAGAACCAATTGCGACTAAAATAACAATCAGAGAAAGAGCATACCAAATCTTTCTTTTTCCAATAAAATCCATCATCATTTCCCTCCTTATGCCCCATATAACTTGGTATTTTTAACTAAGCCGGAATCAGCAAGTGCTTTCAAAACATACCTAATAAAAGTAATCGCGGTAAGCATACTACAAAGAATCCCTATGCTCAAAGTTACCGCAAATCCCTTAATACTACCACTTCCTAAAAAGAAAAGGACAGCAGCAGCAAGTAGTGTAGTAACATTGGAATCAAGAATTGTGGTAAACGCACGGGAGAATCCGGCATCAATAGCCGCCCGCAAGCTCTTGCCGTTACGCAATTCTTCTTTCAATCTTTCATAAACAAGAATATTCGCATCTACACACATCCCAACAGAAAGAAGAAAACCAGCAATACCGGGCAAAGTCAAGGTAGCCTTGATCGCCAAAAGGATACCTAGTAAAAGCAAAGAATAAAGCACTAGAGATAAATCAGCAATAATCCCCGGCACACGATAAAACAAAAGCATAAAAATCATAATGGCAGCTAATCCCCAGAGGGCTGCCAACTTGCTTTTTTCAACAGAATCCGTTCCTAAAGTAGGTCCAACCGACCGATTCTCAATAATCTCTACAGGCACCGGCAAAGCACCTGAACGTAACAGTAAAGCAATTTTACGGGCATCCTCAAGAGTCTCATAACCACCGCTGATTCGCGCTTCCCCACTAGGTATCGGTTCACTTACATACGGCATCTGAATAATTTCTTCATCCAAATAAATAGCAATATGCCTTTTCTCATCTCGCTTTTCTCCCACCTGGGGATACATACTGACCAAACGAGCAGTAGCTTCGGCAAACCTCTTCGTTCCCTCGGGTTTAAATTTTAAGCCCACATAAACCTCCCCTGTTTGAGGGTCTTTAGCTTCTTGAGCTTCTGCCAAATCTTTCCCTGTTAAAATCACTTCTCCATCCATTGTTTTAAACTCTAACAACGCCATTTTACCGATCAGATTAATGGCACTATCCGGGTCTTCAATCCCGGGGATCTCCAAGACGACACGATCCTTACCTTCCCGCTGAATTACCGGCTCGGTAACCCCCAGAGAGTCAACACGGGTACGCATAATTTCGATAATTTGAGCTATATCTCTATCCGTGACTGCCCCTTGTGCCTGTAATCTAACCATAACCCCGCCCTTAAGGTCCAACCCTAACTTGAGATTATTTTGAATCGGATTAGCTGCCCAAAAAGCTCCTCCAATAATCAAGACGGTAATAATGATTAGAGCAAAAATCTTCTCCCCTCTCATCTCCAGCTTATCCTCCTTACTTGTCAAAATAATAATATCATACTGAATTATTATATTCCTCACGACAAGGGCTTGTCAAATATATCTTGCAAACTATTTCCCGATTAAACAAAAAGAGCTGTTAACCTTAGAGTCAACAACTCTTTTTTATTTTCATTTTGATGTACCTATTTTTTTTCTTCTGTTACAGTTTTTTCTTCTTCCC
>JAQVYD010000014.1 GCA_028709105.1 Clostridia bacterium | reverse complement strand
AAGAATGAGGGGTGGCTTTAAAGAAGCCAGCCATGTCGTAATAATCGCCGTAAAACCAATTCCGCCCGAAATTTCCATGGAAAGGGTATTGTTCACGGCAGAAGCCTGAATCATCCCTGTTAAGCCGCAAAGAGCCCCACTGATAAAAATTGCCGTCACAATTGTTTTGGAGATATTAATCCCGGCATAAAGGGCGGTATTTTCGCTTTCCCCCAGGACAGCAATCTCATAACCTTTTTTAGAGTGGTTTAAGAAAATACTTACCAGAATAACTAAAAGCAAAGCAAAAATCCAACCGAGATGCACCCCCCAGACTTTAGGCAAAATAGCATTAAGAGAAAAATTGGGGATTTTAGGAAAACCTAAGGCTTGAGGGTCTTTCCAAGGGCCAAACTGCAGATACATCAACCATTTTAAGGCAACATAGTTCATCATCAGGGTAATAATCGTCTCATTTGTTTTCCATTTCGCTTTTAAATAAGCCGGAATTAAAGCCCATAAACCTCCCCCCAACATGCCTGCACAGATCATCAAGGTTAAAAGCAGAGGCCTCGGCAGTTCCGGATAGTTAAGAGCGACGAAACTAGCGAAAAAGGCCCCCATACAGATTTGACCTTCTCCGCCGATATTCCAAAACTGCATTTTGAAGGCAATGGCAATTCCCAGCGAAGTAATCGTTAACGCTGTTGCTTTAACGGCTACTTCGCGAATTCTATACGCGGAACCGAAAGCCCCTTTAAATAAAGCCAGATATACCTCAAGGGGATGAAGAGATAAGGCTGTAATCAGGATGGCGGAAGTAAACAAGGCCAGAAAAATAGCCAACAATCTGATCCCGGTGCTTTTACTTCTGGGCATTTTGCTTCTTTTAACCATCCTCATCATCTGTCGTGCCCCCCTAAGCTTCCATGTTTTTCTCCTGCCATTAATAATCCTAGGTCTTCTTTAGTTGTCTCCCTCGCCTCCACAATACCGGTGATTTCTCCGTGGCAGAGCACCATGATTCTGTCACAAAGTTCAAGTAAAACATCTAGATCCTCCCCGACAAAAAGGATCGCCACACCCTTCTTTTTCTCTTCATTAATTAAATCATAGATTTTATAACTAACATTAATATCTAACCCACGCACAGGATAAGCCGTAATCAAAAGTTTCGGATGAGAGTCTAATTCTCTTCCCAGCAACACCTTCTGAATATTTCCTCCTGATAATTCTTTAATCGGATGATGGATACCGGGAGTGCTGATCTCTAGTTTTTTAATTATGTTAACTGCCTTTGCGGCAGCCGGTTTTCTGTTAATTAAAAGCCCCTTTTGGTTTTGGTAGTCCTTGAGAATAATATTATCCACCATATCCATAGAGGCTACCAAGCCCATGCCCAAACGGTCTTCAGGGACAAAGCTCATACTGATTCCTTTAACAATAATCTTCCGTGGGGTTAACCCCACTAAATTTACGCTTTCAAAAAAAATTTCGCCTTTTTTGATGGGATAAAGCCCGGCAATGGCTTCACATAACTCCTTCTGCCCACTACCGGCGATTCCGGCTACTCCTAAAATTTCCCCGGAGCTAAGTGTAAAATTTAAACCCTTTAATACTTCCACTTTTTCTTCGTTGACACAAGTTAAATCTTTTACTTCCAGCAAGATTTCACCTTTATTTGTCGCCGCTCTGTTGATGGACAGATTCACAGGGTGTCCGACCATTAGTTCAGCCAATTCCCGAGTATTGGTATTTTTAGTTTCCAAGGTTTTGACCTTTTCCCCTTTTCTTAGTACAGTAAGACGATCGGAGATGGTCAGAACTTCATTCATTTTATGCGTAATAAAAATAACGGCACAACCTTCGTCCTTCATTCTCCGCATAATTTGAAAGAGTTTTTCTGTTTCCTGGGGCGTTAAAACGGCGGTAGGTTCATCCAAAATCAAGATATTCGCACCTCGATACAGTACCTTCAAAATCTCCAAGGTCTGCTTTTCACCTACAGACATCTCATAAACCTTTTTACCGAGCTCCACCCCTAACTGAAAACGGTCTGAAAGCTCTTTGATTTTTTGCGTTAAAGCCTCCGAACGTAAGAAACTACGACCTTTTTGCCCTAGCACAATATTCTCTTGGGCCGTCATCACCTCAACCAGTTTAAAATGCTGATGGATCATGCCAACACCCGCATCTATGGCTACCCGTGGCGAAGCAAGCTTGACTTCTTTTCCGCGTATAAAAATAGAACCGCTGTCAGGGGTATAAATCCCTGACAGCATATTGACAAGAGTGCTTTTCCCTGCTCCGTTTTCTCCTAACAAAGCATGGATTTCACCAAAATTTACTTGAAAATCTACGTTCCGATTGGCAATGACACTCCCGAAAATTTTAGTAATACCTTCCATCGAAATAAATTCCATTATTTCTGCCCTCATCTAGTTATATCGCTTATTCTACTGTGCCAATAACTCCTTCTACCAACCAGTTAAAGTCAATACTAGTCAATTGTTGGTCGGTAAGTGTAACGCCCTCCGCTACCCTCAGCTCACCGGTATTATCCTTCAGGGGTCCGGTAAAGACTTTATTTTTACCGGAAAGAAGATCGGCTTCAGCCTTTTTCACAGCTTCCTGAGCTCCGGCCGGTGCATTCCCGGTAAGAGGTGCTAAACTAACAATACCGTCTTCTAAGCCTCCCCAATAATTTTCGGCTTTCCAAGTACCGTCCATAACCGCTTGTACTTGGGCCACATAATAAGGGCCCCAATTCCAAACAGGAGCGGTCATATAGGCTTTAGGAGCAACCGCGGCCATATCCGTATTATACCCAATAGACCACTTCCCGGCTTCTTCCGCAGCCTGTTGTGGTCCGGCCGTATCTTGGTGCTGGGCAATAACATCACAGCCCTCCGCCAATAAGGCTTTGGCCGCCTCTTTTTCTTTAGCGGGATCATACCACGTTTTCGTCCATTTCACACTTACCGTAGCTTCGGGATTAACAGAACGAACCCCCAAAGTAAAAGCATTAATCCCCCTAAGAACCTCGGGAATACTATGTGCAGCGACATAACCAATCTTATTTGTTTCCGTTTTCAGCCCGGCCACTATCCCCGAAAGGTATCTGGGCTGATATATTCTGCCAAAATAAGCCCCCATATTTTCGTGAGTTTTATATCCCGAACAATGTAAGAAAGTAACCTCGGGATGATTCTTCGCAGCCTTCTCCACCCAATCCATAAAACCAAAGCTTGTGGCAAAGATAATATTACAGCCTTCATCAATCATATCGTAAATAACCTTTTCACACTCCGCCTCTTCAGGCACAGACTCCTTATAGATCGTGGGGACATTAAGTTTTTCCTCCAGATATAAGCGCCCTTCATTGTGAGCATATGACCACCCACCATCACCAATAGGCCCCACATAGACAAAACCAACTTTGTTTTTTGCCGGAGACTCACTCTTTGGGCCACAACCCGTTAAGACAAGAGACATGGACATAAGAACTGCTAAAAAAAGACACAACCTTCTTTTCATGCTTTTTCCTCCCCCATCTAAAATAATTTATTTTTATTTAAAAATTATTTTCCCATCTTGGATTGCCTCAATAATCGCTAAAGATTCAAGCTGCAGATCCGCCCTTTTAATTTTTTCTCGACCTTTTTGGAAACCCTTTTCGATGACAATCCCAATCCCTACTACTTCTGCGCCTGCCTGCTCCGCAATCTCCAGGAGACCATTGACCGCTTGTCCATGAGCGAGAAAATCATCAATAATCAGAATCCTATCTTGGATCTGGAGATATTCCCCTGCAACCCTTATTTTATACGTTTTCCCCTTAGTAAAAGAATAAACCTCCGCTTGATAGGTATGTAAGGCTAGATTCGCTGCCTCGTGTTTTTTGGCAAAGATCACGGGGACATGAAAATATTGTGCCGTGATACAAGCTATCGCTATTCCCGAAGATTCAAGGGTAAGAATTTTAGTAATCTTTTTATCTTTGAATCGCTTTTTGAACTCCTTCCCCATCTCATTGAAAAGCTCAATATCCAACTGATGATTAAGGAAACTGTCTACTTTAATGATCCTGTTGTCAATAACCTGCCCATACCGGCGAATCTTCTCTTGGAGTATTTGCATGATTAAGCCCCTTCTTCAACATCTCCGCAGCTCAAGTATCCTCTGATTTTTTTATTTACAAATAACGATTTTATAATATCTTAGATTTCTACAAAAATCAAGCTTTTTATACATTGCCGGGCGGGAAGCAAATCCGCCTCCTTCCTTCTAATTTGTTCCCTGACTACCTCTTTCTCCGCAAAAAACCCTGCGGGGAGAGTGTCTTGCCTAAGATAAGCAACAGAAAAACAAAGCCGCTGTAACCAATTAAGGGGTAAATTATGACGACCATCTGGGGAAAAGACCAGTATAAAAAAGGGAAAGTAGGGATAAAAAGCAATAAAATTGCCCCCCACCTAGGTAAGGCTAGTAATTGTTCTAAGCGTTTTAATAATCCGAAGCTAATACTTAAAGCTGTCGTCAAGATGGCAGCCCAAAGCACGAAAGAATAAGCCCAGCCCAGCAGAGGATGCACTTGATACGCCAAAACAAGCAGCGGCAACGCTTGGCTGACCACAGGGAACGGTTGCTTAAATAGGGAAAAACTAATTACGGCAGCCAGCAAGCCCAGAACGATCCCGCCTAACAAAACTCCTTTTCTTCCGCCATTTTCAGCGGTATGCCCTAAGGAAGAAAGGATTACCAAGCCTAAAATAAAATTATAAGAGACATATAAACATGTTGCCAGGAACCAATGGTCCCCGACCAGATTAAGCTTAGCGCTTGTGGTCACCGCCCCTGCTCTGTCAGGCAGGCCGCCCAGAGCTACGACCAAGGAGAGGAGCACTAAACCGGGGACTAAAGCCGTATTCAGCCAAAGCACCCCTTCCAGGCCTACCCAGAGAGCCAGACAAACGACAACAGTAGTCAGCAGAAAACCCAACCAAAAAGGGGAAGCCCATAATTGCCTGAAGAGGCTGCCCCCAGCTACTAACATTATCGCTAAAGAGGATAAAAGAAAAAAGACCAGCACCCCTTCCACAAAGAAGGCTAATCTTCTGCCAAAAAGGTAGCACAATAAATGCCCATAATTTTCGATCTTTTCACGAACAATTACCTTCATAAGCAAAAGACCGAATAAACCGAATAAAACACCGGACAAACCAGCCCCGATGATCCCGTTCCTCCCGAATACGGTAAAAAATTTCAGTAGTTCCTGACCGGAAGCAAAACCAGCTCCGACAAGTGCCCCAATATAAGTAAAGGCCACCTGATAAGTGCCGAGGGTCTTCATTTTCTTCATTATTTTCCCTCCGCCTAAATCCCTCTGCCTTTACTTTATGTCTGAAAAATTTGTTTATCCGCATAACTTTCTTACTTTTTACATAAACTACCTTCTAACACTCAGGAGGTGAGACCCGTAAATCTCGTCAATAAATTAAAAACAGACCTTTCTTCCGGTCAAAAGGTCATCCCGACACGTGTACATATCAACGAACCCCTTGCCGTCCTCTACCTTTCTAAGCACTTGCAAAGTTTCCTGCAAAATACCCCTAAAAAAAAGCATCCCCTCATTCTTTGCATCGGAACAGATCGTGCTACCGGGGATAGCTTAGGGCCTTTAACCGGCTGGCAATTACAAACCTTACTGCATGGAGTTAAAGCAGAAATATTAGGGACAGTAGATCATCCTGTTCATGCCGGCAATTTAAAAGAGGTTTTTGCTGCACTTACCCCAAAACTGCCTGAACACCCTTTGCTGGCTATTGATGCCTGCTTGGGCCATTTCTCCGATGTAGGAACGATTGTTTTTCAACAGGAACCTTTAAAACCAGGCACAGCAGTAAAAAAGACACTCCCTGCCGTCGGGGATGCCGGCATTACAGGGATCGTCAACGTCGGCGGCTTAATGGAGCTGCAAATCATACAAAATACGCGTTTAAGCATTGTCTTAAAAATGTCCCGCCTTATCGCTAACAGTATTTTTCTAGCCCTCCGTAACAGGTAAGCTCTGTTCACTTCCCGTATCTTCCGTGGCCACCCCAGGTTCGCCTTCACTCTTCGGGTCATGCATCTGACAATTACCTTTAAAAACAGCTCCTTCTTCCACATTCAGTTTTCCCACTAACATCTCCCCGAAAAATGCCCCGGTAGAGGTTAAATCAACGGTGCCTTCAGTTTGCATATTCCCTCTGATGTATCCGCCCACATAGACGTTTCTGGCTTCAATCACTGCCTCAACCGTAGCATTTTCTCCCACAAACAAGTCACCCTCAACCTTGATCTCTCCTTTAAAATCACCATCCAGACGAAGTGACCCGGTAGTATTAATAATCCCTTCACACGATGTCCCTTTACCAATAATGGTATTCACTTTTTCGCCATTATTCTCTACAATTTGTTTTTTACCAAACATTTCATCCACTCCTTCTCGGCTTATTTTAGTACGGTCAGGGGGTCAATCCATTCGCCATTTTTAGCCACCCCAAAGTGAAGATGAGCACCGGTAGCTCGCCCTGTACTACCTAATCTGGCGATAATTTGTTCTCTCTCCACTTTATCCCCCTTTTGCACAAGAAGTGAAGCATTATGTCCATATTGACTGACATACCCAAACCCATGGGAAATAAGCACAACATTCCCCCAAGACGCGTGATAATCGGCTAGGATTACCACACCATTACCGGCAGCACGGATCGGTGCGCCATAAGAACCGCCGATATCTACGCCTTGATGATATTCCTCACTGCTATGGTCAAAAGGATTTTTCCGCCAGCCGAAATCGGAAGTAATGACTCCGCGCAGAGGCCAGGCCTCAGGTTTAGCCCGCTGCAAAGCGAGTTGTTTTTCCACATCAAACTTAAGCTTGTCCATAGTCTCGGCCTGTTCTGTTAAGAGACGATCCATTTCGGTTAACTCTACTTTTAATTCTTCCAGTGAGTCGCTTCCCTTTACAGGCAAAGATGACTCTCTAGGCTGCATCGCCGTCCGCCGAAGAACCGTGTTTGCCGCTGCTGTCTGTCTATCCGCCAAACCCATTGTCAATAAGGCATAACTGCCTAAAGCACGAGATGTTTGCAAATCTTTTAAAACATCCTCTGCCTTAGGCTTACTTAAGCCTACTTTTGCCCTTACTTCAGAATCTATCTGCAATAAGGCCTCTAGCTTGTTTTTCATCTCCCCAGTCAAACCTTTTAATTCTTGTATTTCCACAGCTTGAACCGTATTAATCTGTCGTAATTCCTTGTTTTCCGCAGCAGTGTACTGCAGATAAAAATAACCGGAAACAAAATACACTAATGACAAAACACCGGCAACACCAACAACAGCACTAATTTTAACAAACCACAAAGGAAAGCGGAAATTTTTAACGACAGCCCCTTGGCAATGAGGGATCACCATCATCGTCAGATAAGCAGTATTTTTTTTCTTCTTTTGCTTGCTCTTTTTAATCTGATGATTAAGTTTATTTTTAAAATAATGAATAAACTCCATTCGGTTAAAAACGCCTCCCTCTTCTTTATTTTGTCAAACCAAACAAAGGATTAGCATTATTTTCTTCGCCATTCCCCAGCCAAGTCCTGCCATAAAACCAAAATTTTTACCGGCGAAACCGAGTAAACCTCGCCCTGCTCTTCTGCCACAAGACCATCAACCTTACTCTACCAAGCCAAAGGCCTGTCTGATCGCCTTTTCCTCTTCCTTGGAAAGAGGGTGTTTTGATTTGCCCCCGTTCACATATTTGCAATATGTTCTGGCATCATCCCGACCAAAAATACTGCTGATTACAATCCCGTTATTCTCATTATTCAATAATGCTAAAGCATAACTCAATTCTCCGCCGGTATCCTCAAAAGCATCAAAACGAAGCAATCCTACCTTTTGGATACTTTTTTTACTTATATCCGCCACTACCTCTAGTTTTTCACGAAAAATATTCATTTCAAATAAAACTTGCTGCAGTTTTTTCCCGTTTTCTAAAACTATTTCTTCTAAGTTTTTCCCCTCTGCCCCTTCGATAAGTGCTTTATATTTTCTGGTTGTTTTCCCCAAGCGCCTGATCATTACTAAAAAAATTGCCAGCAAAATCAGTAAGATTCCAGCCAAAGATAAGATAATGATCGGCAAATTTGCTGAAATCCAATTAAAGATGCTCACCATATTCCTAACCTCCCCGCATAATATACAAACTACTATATCACACCTATAATACCTTTTTTTACTACGAAAAGAAACAACAAAATTTTGCATTAAAAAAATAGGGAACAACGAGGACGTCGTCGCTCCCTACGGTTATGGAATAATCGGGTGTTGTCCCTTACTCCTTTGGTGCCAAGATTTGATATTTAGGTCTTGCCGTATAATGTGTGTGCAGAAGATGATGTGATTTTTCTCCTAAAGGTTTAACTAAATATTCCTCATAAAGAGCTTGCACAGCCGGATTTTCATGAGATTTTCTCAGAGGCATCCCGGCATCTTCTGCATAAATTGCCTTAGCCCTAAGGGCACGATAATCTTTTTCTAAAGCCATTCTTTCCGGACCACTAACCAGAGGCTGTCCGCCCCCACCGACACAACCGCCGGGGCAAGCCATGATTTCAATAAACTGATAATCTGCTTCACCGGCTTTAACTTTGTTCAGCAGTTTTCTGGCATTAGCCAAGCCATGAGCCACAGCAACCTTAACCGTGCCTAAAGGCGGTAAATCGACACTGGCCTCTTTGACTCCTTCTAAACCGCGTACAGCCACAAAATCCAGATCCTGTAAGGTCTTCCCGGTGACTACTTCATATACTGTCCGCAGAGCAGCCTCCATTACTCCGCCCGTGGCCCCAAAAAGCAAAGCAGCACCCGTAGAAATCCCCATAGGTTCATCAAACTTTTCTTCGGGCAGAGCAGCAAAATCCATCCCTGCTACTTTAATCATTTTCGCCAGTTCCCGCGTCGTCAAAACAGCATCAACATCAGCAAAGCCACTGTCTCTAAGTTCAGGACGCTGACGTTCAAACTTTTTCGCGGTACAAGGCATGATCGATACAGAGAAGATCTTGGCCGGATCGACACCAATTTTTTGCGCATAATAAGTCTTCGCCAGAGCGCCAAACATCTGCTGTGGTGATTTAGCGGTAGATAAATTCTCTAAGAACTCAGGATAATTATGCTCACAGAATTTTACCCAACCTGGGCTGCAAGAAGTAATCAGAGGCAGTTTGCCACCTTCTTTCACTCTGGCTAATAGCTCGTTCCCTTCTTCCAAGATGGTTAAATCTGCTGTAAAATCCGTATCAAAGACCTTGTCAAAACCGAGCCTGCGTAAAGCGGCAGCCATTTTACCTGTAACAGAAGTTCCCACGGGATAGCCAAATTCCTCCCCCAGAGCTGCCCTTACCGCAGGAGCGGTCTGCACAACCACATATTTATCAGGGTCATTAATGGCGTCCCAAACCAACTGGGTGTCATCTTTTTCTGTAAGCGCGCCTACCGGACAGACATTGACACACTGACCACAGTAAACACAATCAACTTCACTCAAAAGATGCTCGAAAGGCGGAGCGACAATACTTTTGAAGCCCCTCTCGGTTGTACCCAAAACACCCACACCCTGAATTTGGTTACAAACACTGACACAACGACGACAAAGTACACATTTATCAGGATTTCTCACAATCGCGGGAGACGACGTGTCTTTAGGGAATTCGGTGTTTTCGCCTTGAAAACGAATATCAGTTATCCCAAACTGTTTGGCTAAAGCTTGTAACTCGCAATTAGTATTACGTTCACACGTCAAACATTCCATGGGATGATTAGACAAAATTAATTCTACTACTGCTTTACGTGCTTCCCTAATCGCCGGTGTATTTGTCCTTACTACTATTCCCTCAGCTACCGGGTACACGCAAGAAGCCTGTAGACCCCTAGCTCGTTCTACTTCTACCAGACAAACACGGCATGCCCCAATCTTATTAATTTCTTTAAGGTAACACAAAGTGGGTATTTTTATCCCGGCCGTCCGCGCAGCTTCCAGCACAGTTATTCCTTCTGGTACCTGCAGCTTTTGACCGTCTATCGTTATATTTACCATTTCCATGTTCCGGTCACACTCCTTACCTTTTTTAGGCGGAGCTTATCCCTTCGAGATAGCTCCGAATTTACATTTTTCCATGCAGGCACCGCATTTGATACATTTCTCAGCATCAATCACGAAAGTTTCTTTAATTTTACCGCTAATGGCCTTCGTGGGACAATTTCTAGCACATAAACCACACCCACGGCATTTCTCCGGGTCAATCTGATAAGACAACAAAGCCTTACAAACACCTGCAGGACATTTCTTATCATAAATATGAGCTTCATATTCATGGCGGAAGTACCTTAAGGTACTCAAAACAGGGTTGGGAGCTGTTTGTCCAAGTCCACAAAGAGCCGCACTCTTAATCGTCTTGGCCAAAATCTCCAGATTATTTAAATCTTCAGGAGTTCCCTTACCTTCCGTAATCCTTGTCAAAATTTCCAGCATCCGTTTTGTCCCAATCCGGCAGGGCGGACACTTACCACAAGATTCATCCTGGGTAAACTCTAAGAAAAAGCGAGCAATATCGACCATACAAGTATCTTCATCCATGACAATAAGTCCGCCGGAACCCATCATGGAACCAACAGCAATAAGATTATCATAATCAATAGGCGTATCCAGCAATTCAGCAGAGAGACAACCGCCTGAAGGACCACCGGTTTGAGCTGCCTTGAATTTCTTATCATTGAGAATCCCGCCACCGATATCATAAACAATTGTTCTTAAAGTAGTACCCATGGGAACTTCAATCAAACCGGTGTTTTTAATCTTCCCAGCTAGAGCAAAAACCTTTGTTCCTTTACTCTTTTCGGTACCGATAGAAGCAAACCATTCCCAGCCGTTTCTAATAATATGGGGAACATTGGCATAAGTCTCTACGTTATTGATAATCGTCGGTTTTCCCCATAAACCGGAGTTCGCCGGGAAAGGAGGTCTCGGTCTTGGTTCTCCGCGTTTACCTTCAATGGAGGTTAATAAAGCTGTTTCTTCACCACAGACAAAGGCTCCCGCCCCTAAACGGATGTCAAGATCAAAATCAAAACCCATCCCAAAAATATTCTTGCCTAAAAGCCCTAAATCATGGGCCTGCTGAATTGCCAATTGTAATCTTTCCACAGCGATCGGATATTCGGCACGTACATAAATGAAACCTTGATTAGCGCCAATCGCATAGCCGGCAATAGCCATTGCTTCGATAACAGCATGAGGATCACCTTCCAGCACACTTCTATCCATAAACGCACCGGGGTCCCCCTCATCTGCATTGCAAACAACGTATTTCTGATCTCCTTTCGCTTTATAAGCGAAATCCCATTTCATCCCGGTGGGGAAACCGCCGCCGCCCCGCCCTCTTAAGCCGGCCTTTTTCAATTCCTCAATAACCCCCGCGGGAGTCATTTCGTGAAGAACCTTCGCTAAAGCAAAATAGCCATCACGCGCAATATATTCTTCAATCTTCTCAGGATTAATAATTCCGCAATTAGCCAAAGCTATTCTCTTTTGATGTTTAAAGAATTCGATATTATTAAACTCCTGTGTTTTCACTGTAGCCCCAGGTTCACGGTAAAGCAGGCGCTGCACAACACGCCCCTTTACAAAATGCTCTTCTACAAGCTCCTTAAGGTCGGCTTCCTTCACACGACAGTAAAAAACCCCTTCAGGATAAACGACCATGATCGGTCCTAGATTACAAAAACCGAAACAACCTGTCTCTATGACTTGTATTTCTTTTTCCAGACCTCTATCTTTAAGTTCTTTTCTCAACCCGCTTATCAAAAGCCGGCTGTCTGAAGAGGTACAACCAGTACCGGTACATACCAGTACATGAGAACGATAGAACTCCATGTTACTCTCCTCCTAACTAGCCTCACCGGCTTCTTATTTCTCTAAATTAACTAACCATTCCGTAATCGGCCGACCGTTAATAAGATGTTCGACGATTATTTTTTTGACATTTTCCGAGCTAACCTTACTATAAACGAAAGGATTTTTCCCCGGTTCCGTAATTGTTACTAAGGGTTCTAAATAACATAAGCCAGGGCAACCCGTCTGCGTGACGTGGATATCGGTAAGATTGCGAGCTTGTAATTCACTTAGCACAGCATTTAAAACTGTCCTCGCCCCATTAGCAATACCACAGGTGCCCATGTGCACAGTTATCGTAGGCTTCCCTGTGTCTTCTCTAAGAGATAGCCCTTTCTCTGTCTTCGCTTTCAGGTTTTTTAATTCTTCTAAGGAACGCATTAGCACACCCTCCTCCCTACTCTTTATCCTTATATTCGGCAATAACTTGATCTACCTCATCTACAGTCAAACGACCGTGGACACGCCCGTCAACCGTTAAAACAGGGGCCAGCCCACAGGCACCTAAACAACGGCAAGCTTCCAGCGTAAACGAACCGTCTTTTGTTGTTTCTCCTACCCTAATTCCTAATTCTTTTTCCAGTTCATCCAAAATCAAGCCAGCCCCTCTTACATAACAAGCCGTACCCATACACACACTAATCTTATGCTTCCCTTTCGGCTGGGTACTAAAAAGCGTATAAAACGACACTATTCCGTAAATCTCGCTCAGGGGCACCTCCATCTTTTCGGCGATATAAGCCTGTACATCTTCAGGCAAATACCCTAACTTTTGTTGGATTGAATGCAAAATAGGGATCATGGAACCCTCTTGACCTTTATATCTCTCGATAACGCGGTCAATAAACTCAAACTTGTCTTCTTTCTGTCCAGAACCACACTGACATGCGCAACCCATTTTTTTACCTCCTTACTTAAACTATTATCTTAATTTATTTAATATAATTAACAACTCTTATCAGCAAGTGCCAGCCGATTAATCTCAGCGCACCTCAAATAAGTGTCTACTTAAACAGTATACTACTTTTACCCATGTAACAAAAGACAGAAATATTAGTATACATTATACATGTTTTCCATTACAATAAATATCCGTGCACTACTCTTATTCATATTACCACTTTCAGAAAAGTTTTCAATAGGAAAAACTCCCCTAATTCACCAAGCGATTACCCTTATAATTAAGGAGAGGCTGGGGGAAAATTACGCCCTAAAAAAACGGCGCAAAACAGAATTTGGCAGTGTCTGCTTTTTATGTAAAATCCTCTTGAAAAAAGATCGCCAAAATTCTATTTAAATCATCATTACTATAATAATTTATTTCTATTTTTCCTTTCTTGCCCTTAGCTTTAACAAGTACCTTTGTTCCACAAACCTCCCGCAGACGTGTTTCAATATCCAGAATTTCAGGAGGCAAATTTGCCCGCCTTTTGTTCTCCATGTTTTTTTTCTTGTTTTTGTTCTCGGTTATTTCCCGAACAAGCTCCTCCGCTTCCCTTACCGTCATTTTTTTCTCGATTATTTCTTGGGCTGCTTTAATTTGCTGCTCTTGGTCAACAATGGCTAACAGAGGACGAGCATGTCCAATTGTCAGCTCTCCGGCAACCAGTTGGTCAAGGATCCGTTGCGGCAAATTAAGCAACCTCACCATATTCGCGACAAAAGGCCTGCTTTTCGATACTTTTTGAGCTACCTGTTCCTGGGTATAGTTAAATTCCGTCAATAGCCTTTTATACGCACCGGCTTCCTCTATCGGATTCAAATCCTGACGCTGGATATTTTCCACAAGAGCAATTTCCATCATCTGCTCATTTGTATATTCTTTGATTACGGCGGGAATTTCTTCCTTGCCCAAAATCTGGCAAGCCCTCACCCGCCTTTCCCCTACAACCAGCTCATATTTCCCCTTCGCAAGCTGCCGCACCACGATCGGCTGAACCACACCGTGTTCTTGAATGGAGGTAGCGAGTTCCTTTAGTTTATCCTCATCAAAAACCCGACGGGGCTGAAAGGCGTTAGGAACAATCGCGCTCATTTTAATCGTGGCGATTGCCTCCTCCTCCCCCGACACCTCAGTAGTTACCGGAATCAGGGCCGCCAGCCCTTTCCCTAAGCCTGTTTTACCCACGTTCTAAAACCTCCTTCGCTAAATCCATATACTGTTCGGCCCCTTTCGATTTCGCATCATACAAAATTACAGGCAGACCATAACTAGGGGCTTCGCCTAATTTTACGTTTCTGGAAATAATCGTACTAAAAACCTTATCCTTGAAAAATGCCTTAACCTCATCAACCACTTCAAGAGAAAGATTAGTGCGAGCATCAAACATCGTTAAAACAGCCCCGAAAATTTCTAAATCCGGGTTTAAATGTCCCTTTACTAAATTTATTGTCTTCATTAACAGACTTAGTCCCTCCAGAGCATAATATTCACATTGGATAGGGATGAGGACACCATCAGCAGCTGTCATAGCATTTAAAGTAAGCAGGCCTAAGGAAGGTGGACAATCTATAATAATATAATCATATTCGTCTTTAACCGACATTAAAGCTCTTTTTAATTTATATTCCCTTGATACTGCCGGTACCAGCTCAACCTCGGCTCCTGCTAATTGGATGGTCGCCGGGACAAGAAATAAAGTATTAAGACTCGTAGCTTGAATTACATTCTGCAAGGGAAGTTCATTAATTAAACAATCATAAATACAACGTCCCGACTCCAATTCATTTACCCCCAGCCCACTCGTAGTATTCCCTTGGGGATCAGCGTCCACAACTAAAACCCTTTGTCCAAAAAAGGCTAAACAAGCACTTAAATTTATAGCCGTAGTTGTTTTCGCGACACCGCCCTTTTGATTAGCGATAGTAATAATCTTACCCATTTAGTCACCTCATTTGCAAAATTCCCGTCCCTTTTTAGTTCCACATGAAAATTTTTCTTCCTGCCTCAAATAAAAAATAACTGAAAGGATAATCCATTATCCCCCCAAAATAGGGAATCGCCGTTCCACATGGAACAGCGATTCCCTTGATACATAGCAATTATCAATCTCCCTATCCTCAATTATACTTTACCCAAACCCTATGGTTTGTAAATTTGAATGAGGACCTCAACATAATTTTCATAATTTTTTTCACGCATTTTTATCTCCACCCCGGCTTCGCTAATTGTAGCGACCGCTGCCTTAAGTGTATTCAGATATATTCTGATGTCCGTAAAAACCCGTACTATTCTTTTCTTTTTTTTGTCTATAAACGAATCATCATTGGCAGTAAGCCGTGTCTCAATCAGAGCTTCTGTTTCCCGCACATTAAGCTCCTTTTGGTAAATTTCCTTAAGAACCTCAATCTGACTTCCCATATTAGATAGTCTTAAAAGAGCCCTCGCGTGCCGTTCTGTAACAGTATCAACACTGATATTGTTTCTGATTTGCAGGGGGAGTTTTAAAAGCCTCAGCTTATTGGCAATAGTTGATTGGCTTTTCCCCACTCTTTGTGCCACCTCTTCTTGGGTAAGGTTAAATTCCTGCAAAAGCCGTTGATAACCTTCCGCCTCTTCAAAATAGTTTAAATCCTCTCTTTGTAAGTTCTCAATCAAAGCGATTTCGGCAACCTCTTGATTAGACATCACTTTAACTATCGCGGGGATCGTTTTTTTACCAATATTTTGTGAAGCTCTTAAGCGCCTTTCCCCGGCGATTAATTCATAATAGTTTTCTCGCTGCCGCACAATGATCGGCTGAATGACCCCAAACTGTTTAATTGATTTAGCCAACTCCTCCAATTGAAAAGAATCAAAATATTTTCTAGGCTGATACGGATTAGGTCTAACCAAAGCGATCTGCAGCTCCCTAATTTGTTCGCCCTTCTCTTCATTAAAAAGGCTCCACATTCTTGACAAGGATTCCCTAACCACACTTCCCCCTCCTCCCTCTCTACATCAATTCGCCTTGAGCAGAGAATCTCCTGCAAGAAATTTACTTTTTTGCCATTTATTTATCAAAGGGGCTTTTTGCTTGGCATCCCCGGTCTGCGCGGATACGCCTCCGGTGTTGGCTTCACCTTTTTCAGTGTGATAATTGTTCTTGACCCCATGCCTTCCGGTAAAACAAAGGTTTCTATTTTGGTTAGCTTGCCGCCTAGTTTGTTGATGGCTCTCTCCGCTTCTCTGCTTTCTTTTGCTCCTTCCCCGCCTTTATAAGCTAAAAAAACTCCTCCTCTTTTCACAAAAGGCAAGCAATATTCCGCTAAAACCGGCAAACGAGCTACCGCCCTAGATACAACAAGATCAAACTTCTCTCTG
>JAQVYD010000117.1 GCA_028709105.1 Clostridia bacterium | reverse complement strand
TTTCTGTCAGCGGCCCTTTGAACTGAAAGTCGGAAGTAAGCAGAATCGCTTTGTTGTCAACCCCTGCCATACACTTGAGCAAACCGGTATCGAATAGAAACAATTTGAAGTTATTTAACTTATCAAAGGCCGCCAACGGGTGCTCCGGCTTAGAGATGTTGTAGGTCCGGTTGACCATGCCTGCCGATACCAGCCATTCTATAGCTGTTTCAAACTCCCGCGCTCTGGCTCCTTCACGAAGGCAGTCATAAATGAATTTTTCGTTTGGCTTCGCAAGCTGAGAAACAATGCTACGAAATACCAAAAGAATCCGTCCGCTGTTGACTTTGCCGTTATGTTTAGAAAAGTCATTTTCGTAGATGGAAATCAATTCGCGTTGGATCGTTTCGACCTTGCGCGGATCCTTATCGGTCACCCAGGATTGTACACATTCCGGCATACCGCCAATAATTAGATAGTAATGGTAAATTTCGGTCAGACGATTGTGAAAAATATCTTCAATCTGCTGTCCGCTTTGGATCCTGCAGTAGTAGTCGTAAAGCGGCTTATTGACTGCCCGGAGGAATTCATCAAAGGCCAGCGGATAGAGGTTAATGATATTTACCATGCCCACCGGAAAAGACTTGGGCTGTGCCAGCAGTGTCCCCAGCAGACTTCCCGCGGAAACCACATGATATTCGTTTGCTTTTTCTTTAAAATACTTTAAGGTATTCAGGGCTTCGGGACATTCTTGGATCTCGTCAAAGATAAGCAGCGTATTTCCGGGTTCAATTTTTTCGCCGCTAAGCAGGCTTAACAGTTCAAGAATTCGTTGCGGGTTTTTATTAGCTTCAAAAATGGATTTTAGTTCGTCCTCTTCGTCAAAGTTGAAGTAAACGGTATGATCATAACAAGCAGCCCCAAACTCCTTCATGAGCCAGGTTTTACCGACCTGTCTCGCCCCTTTCAAAATCAATGGTTTTCTGTCGCGGCTATCCTTCCATGCAAGAAGCTGTTTCATCGCCTTTCGCTCCATATCACCACCTCCTATGAATCAGTAGTACACTTGCATTTTAACAGATGCGCAGGCAATCCGCAAGAATAATTACACGTTTTTCCCAAAAAATAAATCATTTTTTACACGTTTTTATGCCTTTTTACGATTGCTTTTTACACGTTTTGAGAATCGGTTTGTCTTTTCCTCGACGATCATAGAGCAATTAAGATCCGGTCAGCACATCTTGGTGACAAAAGAAAAAATTGACTGCTCCTGCCGTTGCCGCCAAAAGAGCCGGGATGAGGAATGTCCAGAGGACACTCTTTTCCATAAGGATCCCGAATAAGGGCGGGCCGGCCGCCACCCCGAAAAACCTGACCCCATTGTATAACGCGGTAATCATGCCCCGCTCCTCCGTATTGCAAGAACTGGTAATCATGGTATTTAGGCAGGGCAGAACCATCCCCGTACCGATCCCGGCCAAAATCAAAGCAACCATCAGCACATAGGTATGCTGAAAAAAGAAAGGCACTATAGCCATAGACACGGCAAGAATGGCCGTTCCCGCTACTACTAAGGGCTTATGAAAATTAGACTTCTTTTGCGTGACCAGACCGGTCAGATAAGACGTAATCGCCATCGCCATTACGGGAATGGCTAAAATCAGACCTTTCAAGACCCCCTCAATTTTATATCTGCTTTCCAGATAGTCCGACAAATAAAAAAGGACGCCGAAGAGGACAAACAAGACGACAGTTCCGGCTAAAAACGCCGCGAGCAGAGAGACACCCTTTTCCCGGAAGATTATTTTGAGCTTCGTAAAGTATTGCTTGAACGGCTGCGGTTTCTTTTTTTCTTGCGGTTCCTTAACAATAAACAGAATACCCAGAGCGATAGGAACGCACAAGATGGGGAAAAGGAAAAAAACTGCCCACCAGGCGATCAAGCCCAGCAGCGACCCTAAGATCGGGCTGGCGACCTTTCCTAAACCATTGGCAGATTCCAACATCCCTAAGACTTTACTCCGTTCACTGCTGGTAAAAATATCACTGGCCAGAGCCATACTTATAGGGGCTGTACCTGCCGCCCCAATACCTTGCAGCACCCGACCCGCCATGATCATTAAATAGGCGGATTTTTTTAAAAACACAGCGGACAACCCGGCGATTAAACCACCGGCGGCATAGATTATTAAGGCCCCGGCGATAATCCATTTTCGGCTTAATCTGTCCGAGAGCAAACCGGCAAAAGGGATGGTAAGACCGGCAGGAACAGAAAACAAGGTAATGACCAACCCAACTTCAAGTTGAGAAATATTTAGGGCTTCCTTCATCTGCGGCAGAATCGGGATCAGCATAGAGTTGCCCAGCACCATAATTAAAGGAACCGCACACAAAAAGGAAAAGGGGAGGATACTTTTCTTTTGCAAAGATGTCACCTCAATTTACTAGTTATGAAGCTTAGTTTGCTCTATAAACAGGAATTATAAAAAAACTTTTAAAAAAACAGTATGAAATTTTTTTCCTGATTGCATTATCTATTCTTATCCGCTAAAATAGAACGTACCATTGTTTTTCAAAGAAGGTTTTTTAATAAAAAGCTTTTGCAGAAAATTGCCAATAAATAACTCTAATTATGTTACAATTCCGTTATAAATATGACTTTTCAAAAGTTATCTTTATATAATATTTTATATAGGAGTGTGAAATTATGGTTAAAAAAATGAAAACCATGGATGGGAATACGGCTGCAGCTCATGTCTCGTATGCCTTTACTGATGTCGCCGCGATCTATCCCATTACCCCTTCGTCACCTATGGCAGAACTTGTTGATGAATGGAGTGCCCATGGCCTAAAAAACATCTTTGGTCAGACAGTAAAAGTTGTTACCATGCAGTCAGAAGGAGGTGCTGCCGGTGCCGTGCACGGTTCACTATCGGCAGGTGCCCTCACTACTACCTATACGGCATCACAGGGACTACTCCTGATGATCCCTAATATGTATAAAATATCCGGCGAGCTATTACCCGGGGTATTTCATGTCACGGCACGAGCCTTAGCCACACATGCCCTTTCTATCTTTGGTGATCATTCCGATGTCATGGCTTGCCGCCAAACTGGCTTTGCCATGCTGGCTGAAGGCAGTGTCCAGGAAGTGATGGACCTCAGTGGTGTAGCTCATTTAGCCGCCATCAAATCGAGAATTCCTTTCCTTAATTTCTTTGATGGTTTCAGGACCTCTCACGAAGTGCAAAAAATCGAAGTAATAGATTTTGAAGAGTTTGCCAAATTAGTTGATTGGCAAGCTATTGAGGCTTTTCGCCAAAGAGCTCTTAATCCTGAACATCCCTATGTAAAAGGTACCAACCAAAACCCTGATATCTTTTTCCAAGCCAGGGAAGCGGCCAATCCTTTCTATGAAAAAGTACCGGACATCGTGGCAAGCTACATGGCTGAAATAAGCAAACTTACCGGTCGAGAATACCATCCTTTCAATTATTATGGTGCTCCTGATGCCGAAAGAATAATTGTCGCTATGGGTTCCGTCTGTGAAACGATTGAAGAAACGATTGACTATCTCCTGGCGAAAGGTGAAAAGGTAGGTGTGATTAAAGTCCATCTCTACAGACCTTTCTCCGCTAAATACTTCTTTAACGTCCTGCCCCAAACTGTAAAAAGAATTGCTGTCCTAGACAGAACTAAAGAACCCGGGGCGATGGGTGAGCCTCTTTATTTAGATATCCGCAATCTTTTCTTTGGCAAGCAAGAAGCACCCATCATTGTGGGCGGCCGTTACGGTCTTGGTTCCAAAGATACAACTCCGGCACAAATTTTAGCCGTTTTTGAAAACCTGCAAGCAGACACACCCAAAGATCAATTTACTATCGGCATTGTCGATGACGTTACG
>JAQVYD010000116.1 GCA_028709105.1 Clostridia bacterium | reverse complement strand
GTGAGCTGCGTTTCTATTATCCTCAAGCGCGAGAGGAAATAGCTTTTTATCATGGTGGTTTGCTTAGTCAACAGCGGGTAGTTTTAGAGGAAATGTTCCGCAACGGCGATCTAAGGGTGATGGTTACCACAAGTGCTTTCGGTGAAGGGCTTGATCTTCCTGATCTTAAACATGTCGTTCTTTATCATTTATGTTTTTCCTGGACGGAGTTTAATCAACTGTCCGGAAGGGCGGGGCGCAATAATGAAGAAGCCAAGATCCATCTTCTTTATAATGAAAATGATAAAAAATTGAATGAACTGATTTTGGAAGGGACAGCACCGACTCGGGCAGTTTTGGCGAAGTTTTATCTCTACCTGCGGGAAAAGAGTGCTAAGGAAAACCCACTTTTATTTAGTAACCAAGAATTACAGAAAATGATGCAGAAACTGGGTCTAAAAAACTTTCTAGAATCAACGGTATTTGCCTGCCTAGGTATTTTAGAAGATCTAGGTCTTCTTCGTCAAGAAAGTGAAGGTAGGAAAAGATATCTATACATAACGCCACCTCCGTCTGAGAAAATGGATTTAGCTGATTCTCTTCGTTATTTAGAAGGTCAAGATGAAGTTGCAGAGTTCAAGTCTTTTGCCGAGTTTGCGCTAAAGGAAAAAAAGGAAGCGATTCTGGCTATGGTCAACAGACCTATTGTTCCTAGTAGTATGATTTAATTGTAATCATAATCTTAATTGGTGGTGAATGCATGTTCTGTGATGACTTATTTAAAGAGTTAAGGGAACAACTTGAAAAATATCAGAATTTCAGTGAAGTAGAACTGGTAATACGGGCCTATGATTTTGCCAAAAATGCTCATGCCGGTCAAAGTAGGATTTCTGGTGAACCATATCTTATTCATCCGTTAGCTGTTGCTAAAATCCTGGTAAACTTAGAACTGGATATGTCTACCGTAGCGGCAGGGTTACTTCATGATGTTGTGGAGGATACGCCTGTTCGCTTGGCGGAGATTGAGGAAGAGTTTGGCGCTGAAATTGCTCTTTTAGTAGATGGGGTTACTAAATTAACTAGGCTGGAATTCCGTTCTAAAGAAGAACAGCAGGTAGAAAATTTGCGCAAGATGTTTTTAGCGATGGCCGAAGATATTAGGGTGATTATGATTAAACTGGCGGATCGTCTCCATAATATGCGGACTTTAAATCATCAGCCGGAATATAAGCAAAGGGAGATTGCCGAAGAGACTTTGGAGATTTTTGCACCTTTGGCTCATCGTTTGGGAATCTTCACCATTAAAGGAGAATTGGAGGACCTTGCTTTTCGTTATTTGGAGAGAGAAGAATATTATGGTTTAGTTAAAAAAATATCGATGAAAAGACAGGAGCGAGAAGCGTATATTGAGCATGTTATTAAGATATTAAAGGATAAATTAAAGGAAGCAGATCTGCAGGCAGATATCCAGGGAAGGCCAAAGCATTTTTATAGTATTTATAAAAAAATGAAAGAGAAAGAAAAAGATTTAAACGAAATCTATGACCTTATTGCGGTGAGGGTTATTGTCGGTACGGTTAGGGATTGTTACGAAGTTCTAGGCATAATCCATACACTCTGGACGCCTATTCCCGGCAGGTTTAAAGATTATATTGCGATGCCTAAACCCAATATGTATCAGTCTTTGCATACTACAGTAATGGGTCTGGCGGGAGAGCCTTTTGAAATTCAGATTCGTACTATCGAAATGCATCGGACCGCAGAGTTTGGGATTGCTGCCCACTGGAGATATAAAGAAGGTCATAAAGTGGGGAACAAAGAGTTGGATCAGCGACTGGCTTGGGTAAGAAAGATTTTAGAATGGCAAAAGGAAGTTAAGGATACACGGGAATTCATGGAGACTTTGAAAATCGATGTTTTCGCTGATGTAGTTTTTGTTTTTACACCGAAAGGCGATGTGAAGGAACTGCCGGCTGGTTCGATTCCGCTTGATTTTGCGTATCGTATTCATTCTGATGTAGGACATCGTTGTGTAGGTTGTCGGGTTAATGGAAAGATGGTTCCCCTAGATTACGTTTTAAAAAATGGGGACATCGTGGAAATTATTACTTCTAAACAAATCAGTGGTCCCAGTAGAGATTGGTTAAAGATGGTGAAGACCTCTCAAGCTAAAAATAGGATCAGACAGTGGTTTAAGAAGGAAAAGCGTGAGGAGCATATTCTGCGAGGTCGGGATAGTCTGGAAAAAGAATTTAAAAAACAAGGCCTCGACTCTGCTGAAGCGTTTAAAACTGAAAAGTTATTGGAAACAGCGAAAAAACTGGGGATGAATCATTATGAAGATTTGTTTGCCGCGATTGGGGAAGGTGTGCTTAGTTCTTTTCAAGTGTACACTCGGATGCGTGATGACTTTTTTCCGAAAGTAAAAGAGTTACCGTCTGTTTCTCTTTCAGAATTACAGCTGGGGACGAAAAAACAGGAGCAATATCGCAAGACCTCTCACGGGATTAAGGTTAAAGGGGAAGATGATGTCTTAGTACGTTTGGCGCGTTGTTGTAACCCTCTCCCCGGTGATCCGATTATTGGCTATATTACCAGAGGGAGAGGCATTTCTGTGCATCGTCTTGATTGTGCTAATGTCCAGAATTTAAAGAAAGAGGAACAAGGGAGGATTGTTGATGTAGCCTGGGATGAAGACGCGGAAAGTGTTTATCAAGTGGAATTGGAAATAGAGGCTTTAGATAGAACGCATTTACCTTTGGATATTATGAGTACTTTAGCCGAGATGAAAATACACATTAATACAATTCATGCTCGTACAATTAGGCTCGGGCATGCTGTGATTAACCTAAAGGTTGATATCCGTACAATTGGTCAGTTATCTTTGTTAATCGAGAAAATTAAAAAAATCAAGGATGTACTAGATGTGTTTAGAGTTACACCTAAAAAATAAATAGGGGGAGGAAAAACAGATGCGAGCCGTAGTACAGCGAGTTAAAGCGGGAGCTGTTCTGGTTGGAGAACAAACAGTAGGTAGGATTAAAGAGGGATTAGTAGTTTTTTTAGGAGTAGGGCAAAATGATGAAGAAGAAGATGCCTGTTATCTTGCGAAAAGAATCGCGAATTTACGTATTTTTGCAGATGAAACCGGTAAATTAAATCTTTCTGTGCAAGAGACAGGGGGAGAGGTCTTGGTTGTTTCTCAGTTCACTCTTTATGGAGATTGCCGGCAGGGAAGAAGACCTAGTTTTACGGCAGCAGCTCCTCCTCAAGCCGCTAACCTTTTGTATCAATTTTTTGTGGAGAAAATTAAGGACCAGGGGATTACTGTAGCTACCGGTGTTTTTCAGGAAGAGATGCTGGTGAAAATTGAAAATGACGGTCCGGTTACGATGCTTTTAGATAGTAGAAAGTTGTTTTAAGGAGGGAGGGTTTAAAGTGATGAAGATAAGTGTTCTTCCTGTGGGGATGATTCAGGCTAATTGTTACTTAGTTTATGAGGCGGAAAGTAAAGAGGCTTTAGTTATTGACCCTGGTGCTAAAGGGGCACGGATTCAACAGGAAATTGAGAAGCTCGAGCTTAAGGTTAAATATCTTGTGAATACCCATGGTCATAGTGACCACATTGGCGCGAATCAGTTTTTAAAAGAAGTGACGGGGGCCCCTCTTTATATCCATGAGGCTGATAGTTCGATGCTTACTGATGCGAAAAAAAATATCTCCGCATATCTAGGGCGGGAAATTAATGGCCCTGCGGCCGACCGGCATTTGCAGGATGGGGATATTTTGGAGGTAGGGGACTTACGTTTTCAGGTTTTACATACACCGGGTCATACCCCGGGCGGTATTTGTCTTGTTGGTCATGGTGTTTGTTTTAGTGGCGATACTCTTTTTGCCGGTTCTATTGGCCGAACTGATTTACCCGACGGTT
>JAQVYD010000115.1 GCA_028709105.1 Clostridia bacterium | reverse complement strand
TGGGCGCGGGAGCGGTTATTTATGCGACAGGCTACCAAAAGCTAACCGAGTTGGGGGGGCTTTATCGGAAGATGCCTTTAACGGCGATTTTCTTTAACATCGGAGCTTTGGCTATCGCCGGGATGCCTCTGTTCAGCGGTTTTATTAGTAAGCCTATGCTGATGAGTGCGGCAACTTTGAGTCATCTACCGGCGGTGGAACTTTTGCTTTATTTAGGTAGTATTGGTACTTTTTTTTCGATTACTTTAAAACTAAATTATTTTATGTTTTTCGGACCGGAGCGCGAGATTAAGGTTAAAAAAATCCCCTTAAATATGTCGGTAGCTATGGCGGGGCTGGCTTTCTTATGTGTGTTGTATGGGGTCTTCCCTCAACTTCTTTATAACAGATTGCCGTTTGCCATTGCTTATCAGCCCTATACTTTTGACCATGTGATTTCTACGCTACAGTTGGTGTCGGCTGTTTTTGTGGTCTTTTGGATTTTGCGTCCCCATCTGCTTCCTCAGAACGCGATTTCTTTAGACTTCGATTGGTTTTATCGTAAGCCTTTTGCCGTTTTAATGTGGGGACTTATTCGCTTGATCGGCAAGATTAGAGATGGTTTTGCTGTACAGGGCAGTGCTGCTTTGGCAAGGGTAATTCCCTTTTTTGAAAACCCTGTGAAATGGCTTCCGCAGACGGTGGATGGACCTGCCCCCGCTGTTTATAATGAAGACAGATACCGTTTGCCTGTAGGTGTAGCGGTATTTATGGGCATAGTCATTTTTGTGCTGACGATTTCTTATGCGTGGCTGTGACGCTTTCTCTGCGTACCCCCCAAAACCGAGGCTGGTTTTTCGTAAACTATCAGTGAAAGCAAAAGCCGAGAGAAATTTTTAAAAACGGCCAAAACAAAGGGGGGATCCCTTGCGGGGGAGAATGATGAAAAAGACATTAGCTATTTTATTAAGTGTCCTCTTATGCACAGTATTTTTAACAAGTGCGGTGTGGGCAAAAGAGAAAGGTTTTTCCGGGCAGAAGGCACAAGCAGACAAGACGAAAGTGGTAGCTGAAAAAAACACTCAGGAAAAACCGATTAAAGAACAGAAACAAGATAAAGAGAGAGCAAGAATCGCCAAGGAAGAAAAAGACAGAGAGAGAGTTTGCCAAGAAGAAAAATTAAATCGCGGACAAGCTAAAAAGGTAGAAAGAGAAGCCAAGATTGGAGAAATCAGTGAGAAATTCGGTCAGCAAGTTAAAAATTTTGGACAGGCCAGAAAGCTGGAAGAAAGAATCAGAGTTAGGGGTTGCTGTCTTAAATATGATGTGCCTCCTGTAATCAAGGAAGGTCGCACCTTAATCCCGGTGCGGGCGATTGTGAATGGACTAGGGGCTAAGGTAGATTGGAATGAGGAAACAAAAACAGTTACCATTACGAGGGATGAGAAAGTAATTATCTTAAAACTCAGTAGTAATGAAGTTTTGGTAAATGGTAAAACAGTAACCATCGATTGCCCGGCACAGTTGATGTGCAATAGGACCTTTGTTCCTTTGCGCTTTATATCGCAAACTTTAGGGGAAAAAGTCAATTATGACAAGGATACCGGGGAAATTGATGTCGGTGATGAATAAGAGAATGACGAAGATGTGGATGAAGAAGAGGTAGTAGAAGAAAATTAGAATAAAGAAACAGACACTGTCGAAAACAAAGGGTGCCATTCCCTTTGTTTTTCATTAAAAATATAATATAGGCATTTATTATGGGTTATAATGGTTCATAGAATATTAGGCAGAAGGGATACCATCGATGTTTAATTGGAAGCGAATAAATAATAAAAAAAGTATATGGCGTAAAGCTTTCCGGTCTTATTCGCTGAGACTTTTTATCGGTTTTATTTTAGGTGTTATATCGCTATTAGTATTCCTTGAACTTTCAGAAGACTTATTGTTTGACGAACTACAACAATTTGATCAAATTGTTACAGGACTTATACGTATTAAAATGTCAACTTTTTTAACAAAAACGATGATTTATATCTCAGCATTGGGCTCATCTGCAATGCTTACTATTTTAGGCTTATTATTCTTTGGCTATGTCTTATTTGTGAAAAAACATTTTTGGGATTCTCTGAATATACCAATTGTGCTTATAGGGGCTACGATACTCAATAATATATTGAAAATTTTCTTTCATAGACAAAGACCAATGTTAGAACATCTTGTCCCCGTAGCTGGGCTTAGTTTCCCTAGTGGTCATGCGATGATTAGTTATGCTTTTTATGGTCTTGTTATTTATTTAGTGTGGATTAATACTGAAAACAAATATTTAAAGTCTGCTGTCGCCGTGTTATTAAGTCTGTTAATTTTGCTGATTGGCATAAGCAGAATATATTTAGGGGTTCATTATCCGAGCGACGTTTTAGCAGGATTTGCCGCAGGGAGTTTTTGGTTAATAGCCTGTATATTAGGACTTAAAAGCGTAAGGTTAATGGGGTCAGATGCTTAGAATTTTTTTTAAAAGCTGGATTATGTAACGATAATGGTTTTATTTAGGAGTTATGGATTTTATGTGCCAGATTCCTCAGTGATCAACTTTTTGGATATTAGGCGGATCCTCATATTTAGAAAGATATAAATTACCTTGTGTATTTAACATGGTCAAAAAAACATCCTGAACATTGGTAACGCCTTGTTTATTAAGTTGCTCTAACAGCCACTCTTCTGTAAGACCAGCACTTTTTAACATTTTATGAACAACTTTTCCTTCTATAATTAAAGGAAGACTTAAGCCTTTATATTTAGTAGGGATATTTAAGTCAGCAGGGGTGATGTTTACATGCTGGCTTTTTTTTAGGAAACTTAATTTCCCATTAGGTTCTAATAGTGCAAATTCGACCTCACTAATATCAAAAACCCCGTTTTCTCTAAGATGGGAGATTAGATCATCAAGGGTGTATCGAACTTGTTTCAGGTTTTTTACGACAATTTTCCCATTTTGAATAATCATTGTTGGATCAAAAGTAAGGAGTCTCCCTAGTTTCCGGCTTTTAATGAGCATTTTTGTGAATAAAATATGAGTAATTCCGATTACAATTAAGGCAAAAATTCTGGGACCATGTGGTTCTTTGATGTCGGCTATATCTGCTCCTGCTACTGCCCCCATTGTTACCGAAGTAATAAAGTCAAAGATTGTATAACGACCCAGATGTCGTTTATTTAGTAATAGACCTATAATTAAAAAGGCTAATAAGACAGTAAGTATTCTATATAAAACGATTAAATAGACCATGTAATCCTCCATTAAAATAAGGAAGTACTGTAAATACTTTTCCTCTTTTTTATATAAATATCCATTTTAAAGTTAATTGCAAAACCTCGGAAGAGAAGCCTCTACTTATCAAATGATGAGCAGAAGCTTTTATTTTGGGGAAAAACCATTTTTGTGAAATTTTAGCAGGGAAAAACATGCCTTTGCAGAATATATTTAGAATAGTGTCGTAATTAGACGAGGTTATTGCATAGGCTGTGGAGGAGATATCTAATGTGGAATCTGTTTGACATATTTAAGTCAAAACCGTATAAGAAAGGGTATTTTGTTCATACGGTAGGGGCAAAAAATTTACTATGTAAAATTTTAAATGAATATGAAACGGCAGAAGAAGCAAATAAAGATTTAATTGATTTAGTGGTGAATAAGAAAACAGAGAAAGATTTATATAGAGAATTTTTAAAGAAAAAATCCTGGTAAATTTCGATGTTACCTTTACGTTTTTAGCTTGGTGTGGATATGTTTATATAACAGAGAAAAACAAAAAAATATTGGGGGTAGATAAGGGATGAACAGAAAACAAATCAGAAGGTTGACACCGGAAGAGGCTTGGAAGTTACTTTTAACTGATGCTACTGTAGAGTATTTTGTATCAGAGTTCGTTGCTGAGGGCTATGCTAAAACAGATATAACGGCAATGGCTAGAAGGTTTGCAGAAGATACGCCTTCTGCATTATCACAGCCGATGTTGCAAGAAGACATAGATTATATTGCAGAATTAATTGAAAAAAATATTAGGGATTATCTTGAT
>JAQVYD010000114.1 GCA_028709105.1 Clostridia bacterium | reverse complement strand
ATAACAGCTTCCCTTCATCGCTATTATATTATAATAAAATTGTATTTAGTATATATGACACAGCCTGCCCATGTCAATATCTTTTTTTAATTTTTTTCCTTCCAAATAATTCCTTTATCTTTCCTCGCCTAATCCTTTTTATGATTAGTCGTAATCCGGTTGCCCATCCCTAATTCAGAAGCAATAACTTAATAATAAATCCGTGAATGCCTTGCAAACGCAAGGTTTTTTTAATATATTTTTAGTCAAATTTATTCATATTTACATGGTGCAATGTGGCGTAATGTGGTATAATAGAATATATATCTTTTGGAAAGCAAGGGATCCTCATGTATTTGAAAAAATCGCATAACTCTAAAACAGGAAGGACATATCTATCAGCCGCCACAAATTATTATGATCCGGTAAAAAAACAATCGCGAACTCGAACCATTAAATCGTTTGGATACGTTGATGTGCTAGAAAACACATATCCCGATCCAATTGCCCACTTTACTTCAGTTGTTGAAAAAATGGATGCTGAGGAGAAGATGTCTAAGTCCTTGGAGCAAATTAAGATTAACAGAGCTGCTACTTTGTCCATTGGTAATATTAACAGAAAGTACTTCGGCTATGCTGCTTTAAGCAAGATATATCACGACCTTGAACTACATACCTTTTTTGTAAACAGAGCAAGGAATCTGAATATTGAATATATCCTGAACAACGTTGTAAAGTTATTGACCTTTGAGCGTCTAAGGGAGCCGGCTTCTAAAAAAAAGGCCTTCGAGAATAAAGACCGATATTTTGAAAATATGGATTTTTCGCTGGACAATATATACGGAGCGTTGAGTATTCTCACAAAGTACAAAGATGACTTACAGATCCATCTCCATAACAAGATTAAAATTCTCTACGGCAGAACCTCGGATCTTGTATATTATGATGTAACCAATTATTACTTTGAGATTGACGAAGAGGATCAAATGAAAAGAAAAGGTGTTTCCAAAGAGCACCGTCCCGATCCGATTATTCAGATGGGATTGTTTATGGATACAATGGGAATCCCGATTTTATACAAGCTATTTCCGGGAAACACCAATGACTGTGAAACGGTACGCCCCATGCTGGCTGAGCTAAAAAGAGATTATGATATCGGACGTGTCATCATTGTTGCTGACAAGGGAAATAATACAGCAAAGAACATTAACTACCATGTCATGCGCGGCGACGGCTATGTGTACAGCCAGACAGTTCGAGGAGCACACAAAGAACTTAAAGATTATGTCCTTAATGAGGATGGCTATATATGGATCGGCGATGACTACAAGATTAAATCAAGAATCTATCCAAGAGAAATTAGCATCATCGGAAACAATAATAAACCCATGAAAAAACGCATTGACGAAAAGCAGATTATTTTTTATTCAAGAGACTATGACAGACGTGCTAAGGCAGAAAGAGAACCCGCTTTACTTAAAGCTATGGAGCTTGTAAAAGATCCCGGCAAATACAACAGAGTCACTTCTTACGGTGCTGCCAAATACGTAAAGAATCTTGAATATGATAAAGAAACTGGTGAAATAATTACCTCAAAAAAGAACCCGGTGTTTAATGAAAAAAAGCTACGTGAAGAAGAAAAATTCGATGGATACTATGCCATTGTAACGAGTGAACTTGATAAATCCGATGAAGAGATTATCGATATTTACCGCGGACTTTGGCGGATCGAAGAATCTTTCAAAATCACGAAAAGTGACTTAAAAACCAGACCTGTTTATCTTTCAAGACAAGACCGCATTGAATCGCATTTTCTTATTTGCTTTATCGCGCTAACCATTATTAGAATTATTCAGCATAAACTCGGCAACAAGTATTCCGCAAACCATATCATTGAAAGCTTACGTAGGATAGAATGCACTAAAGTAGATAAAAACCTCTACATTTTCGATCATGTTGATGAAATATCTTTGGCAATAAAAGACACTTTAGGCATCGATTTTTCAAAAGAATTCCTTACACTTAAAGAAATAAAAAATATTTTAGCATTGTCAAAAAAGGGCTCTTTTGCACTATGATTTTTTACATAAATAAAAAACCCGCTAGCCATTGAGTTCCAATTGCTACGGGCTTTTTTTAGCTGATTTTGCTTCGAAAGTCAGGTTAACTGCAAGGATATTTAGTTGTAAGACGAAAAAAATAAAACACACGGTTTTGGGGAAAGAAGGTTATCCATGAGATACTCTGTTTTAGTTACAACCAAGCGGGAATTTAAGGATTGGGAAGAATGTTATAAAAATTTAGCGACCATGTTGGAAAAAGAGAAAAAGGTTAAACCAGGCTATTGGGAATCGGTTTTAGAAAGGGAAAAAAGTTTCCCTACCGGTTTGCAAATTACGCCTAATATTGGTATTGCCATACCTCATTCTTGTGACCCGAGCTTTTCTATAGAACCTTCTATCGCGGTGGCTCTTCTTGCTAAGCCGCTGGAAGTATCTTCTATGGCTCAACCGGAGGAAAAAGTTATGGTGTCCGTTGTTCTGATGTTAGCTTTAGTAGGTTCTGAAGATCATTTAGTAATGTTACAGCACATGATGGAAATTTTTCAAGATGAAGTCTTATTGCAAAATCTCCTAGAAATAAAAGATCCGCTGGATGCACGAAAATTATTGGAAGATAAACTGGCTGTAAATAATTAAAAATTAAGGAGAGGAGATAGAAGATAGTTATGAAATTTTTTACTATTTTAACATCATTGGGTCCTACAGTAATGTTACCGGTTATTATTACTCTATTTGGGTTGCTTTTTAGACTGGGTTTGGGTAAGGCTTTTCGTGCCGGTGTGACCATCGGCATCGGTTTTGCCGGTATTAATATTGTGATCGGATATTTTTGGGGGGCCATCGCTCCTGTGGCCGAAGCTTTGGCTAATAACGCGGGATTTGAGTTGACGGTCATTGACTTAGGTTGGCCGGCTGCGTCGGCTGTGGCCTGGGGATCATCAATCGCTCCTTTGCTTGCCCTAGCCCTTCTCGTGATCAATTTTCTCATGCTGATATTAAATTGGACGAAAACGCTTAATGTAGATATTTGGAATTTTTGGGGTGTGATGTTATTAGGACAAATAGTGTATTACCGGACTGGCAGTATGCTGAGCGCTATTATAACATGTTCAGTTGTCATGATTTTCTGCTTAATTATGGCTGACAAAACACAGAAATTGATGTATGACTATTTCCAGATTCCCGGTGTTTCTATTCCTCATGTCTTTACGCAAAGTGCCGGGTTGATTGCTTTCCCGATAAATTGGCTTCTGGATAGAATTCCAGTTATTAATAAAATAAATTGGAGTCCCGGTAATTTACAAAAGAGATTTGGGGTAATGGGGGAACCCATGATGATCGGTTTGGTCATTGGTGCAGCTTTGGCGGTTATGGCTAAAATGCCTTATCAAACAGTGCTCTTAACCGCGATGGGCTTAGCTGTATCCATGGTACTTTTGCCGAAAATGGTTTCTATTTTGATGGAAGGTCTCGTGCCGATTGCTGAAGCGGCCGGTGAATTTATGACTAGCAGGTTTTCTGATCGTGAGGTTCATATCGGGATGGATTCGGCCATTATGTTAGGTGACCCTGCCAATTTAACTACAGCGGTATTGCTTATCCCTGTGTCGCTAGTAATTGCGGCTGTCTTACCCGGATGTAAAACTTTACCTCTGGCTGACCTCCCGGCGATAGTATATATGACCGTTGTCGGAGTCGCGATAACTAAAGGCAACCTTTTTAGAAGTCTGATTATCGGGGCGACTACACTTTGCGCTGTCTTATGGACAGCAACGGCGATGTCTCCTTTCGTGACGGCGTTAGCTAGACAAATTGGTTTCGCTATTCCGGAAGGAACGGCTGCTATCACCAGTTTTGTAAGTGGTTCCTATTGGTTCCCCTATTTAATCCAAGAGGCGATTACTAAAATTACGATGCTTTTTTAAATAAATGCTCTTAACTAAAACTAAGGAGGTATAAAAATGGCTAAGAGTTATTCTATTATCTGTGCTTGTGGCAGTTCTATTGCTACATCTACTTTGGTGG
>JAQVYD010000113.1 GCA_028709105.1 Clostridia bacterium | reverse complement strand
TACCTGCACTGCAGATCGGATTTTTTGAGGCTTTAAAAGATCAGGAAATTGCCGTGGATATGATTTTGGCAGAGGCTAAAAAAATTGCCCAAGAGATGGGATTGCCTAAGATCATTATCGGTTTAAATGGACACTTGACATATGGCGTTGGTTTTTTGACCGATAACTTTGATGTGCTTAACTCCTATGATGGTATTTATACCCAAGATTATTACATTGATTATTTCAGAAAATACGCCTTAAAGGAGTATGGCTTAACTACTTATTATATGCTTGTGGATAAATTTAACTATGAGCAAAAGCTGTTAAAGCGCATTTATAAAAACTTTTCCTTTAGAACGATTAATCTTAAAGATTTTAAGAAGGAAATGAAGATATTGGGTGATTTATTCAATAAGACTTTAGGTGATACACAATTCTATTTTCATAAAGAAATTATTGAATCTTATGAGCTGTTGAAAGAGCTGTTACCTTTAATAAAAAATGAGAATATTATCTATGTTATGAAGGATGGCCAAGAGATAGGGTTTATTTTTTGGCATCCTAATTATCATGAGTTGTTTAAAAGTAATAAGAAAAGTTCGACGATTAAGTTTATTATTAATCATGCCTTAAACAAAAATAAAATTAAAGAGATGAAAACAAATGCCATTGGTATATTACCTGAATACCAAGGGAGTAGTGCCATCTTTGGCTTGTTTTATGAAGTATATAAAGTTACTAAGGGCAGATATATTGGTGGGGAATCAAGCTTTGTTTGGGACAATAATGCAAAGTCAACATTGCTCTGCCGAAGAGTTAATGAAAAAGATTATAAACATTATGTTGTTTTTGTCTTAGATCTTTAATGGATGAGGGGTATGCTTTAATGGAAATTTACAATTATGCTAAGGATTTGCCCCAGGACTGGGATCAGAAACTGGGAAGCAATTTGTATTTAAGAAAAGAATTTTTGGAGTTTATAGAGAGAGTAGATGATACTCCTAAAAAGTATTATATATTCCGTAATAAGAGTGGGGAAATAGATACTTTATTTATGACCCACTTTCGAACAGGTTATAATCTGACGATGTTTTCAAAAATAAAAACAAGTATAAAAATGACGTTTATTTATATTCCCCTGTCGATCTCACGACCCGGTATAATTTATGGTGAAGAGACGAAAGAGGATGTGGCTAGTTTTTTAAGAAAAATGAAAGGTTATAAAATCATTTTAAATACGGAAGAAAATTATGATTTACAAGGGTTTACCAAAGGCCTAACCTGCCCTAGATGTGTCTTGAAAATCAGATGGCATACGTTTGATGATTATATGAATGATTTAAGAAGTAATTACAGATATAGATACAAAAAAGCATTTGCTAAATCCAAGGATTTGAAAATGTATTTTTTAGAAGATAACCAAGAATTCAGCGAAGAGTTGTACGGCTTGTACCTGCAAGTATATGAAAATTCTCCTTATAAGCTGGAAAAATTAAAGATAGATTTTTTTAGGGATAACCGTTTTAAGATATTTGTGCTGGAGGATAATTCTAAACCTCAGGGATTTATACAATTGCTAGAAAATGAAAAGGAATTGATTTTTGAGTTTGTTGGTTTTGAGCATAAGAATAACCATGTTTATGATATTTATATAAGAATGTTATTAGAAATAGTAAGATATGGCATTGAGGGTGGTTTTGAGACGATTGATTTTGGACAAACCGCAGATGAAGCAAAACTTAAACTGGGATGCAAATATCAAAAGTTGTACGCCTTGTTAAATCACTCCAATCCGCTTGTAAATTGGTGTGCAAATAAAATTTCAAGGTTCATTCAGTACAAACCGTTGGATGATCACAAGTTTAGAGTTTTTAAAACAAATGAGGGATAATATGAATGTTTTATTAGTAAGGGCAAAACCCCACAAAAACACCATAAATCTACAAAGCTTCATGATTTGTGAACCTTTAGAATTGGAGTACGTTTCTTCTTATTTAGAGAGTTTTGGTCATAGGGTAGAAATTGTAGATATGATCTTAGAGAAAAAGAACTTTGGGGCTTTTCTTGTTAATAAAAATATTGATGTTGTCGGGTTCACAAGTTATCTTCCCCATGTCAATATTATTAAGGAATATGCCCGGACAGTAAAAGATTATGATCAAAAGATTAAAACCGTGGTAGGCGGTATTCAGGCAGAAGTTATTCCGCAAGATTTTGTTGATGAAAATATTGATTTTATTATTAAAGTTAACGGGTTAAAAACATTTAAAGAAATATTGGCTAATCTTGAAAAAGGTCAAGAGAAAGAAATAATCAAAAATGAAATTGCCGGAGTATATACTCCTGAGAAAAAGGAATATCTGATTGATACTCATTTCAATTATCCTTTTCCGGATCGAATAAAAACTCGCCAATACAGAGATCGATATAATTACATTTATCACGAGAAATGTGCTACGCTTAAAACTTCTTTTGGTTGTCCATATCAATGCGAATTTTGCTTTTGTACAGAAATAACGGGTCACCAGTATTTTGCCCGAGATATAGAAAATGTGATTGAAGAGATCAAAACAATTGAAGAAGAAAATATTTTTATTGTTGATGATAATTTTTTAGTGGATATAGGAAGAATAAAAAAGTTTTGTGAACTAATGAAACAAAATAATCTGCATAAGAATTTTATCATGTTTGGCAGAGCAGACTTTATAGCGGAAAATGAAGAAATTATTAAGATGCTCAAAGACTGTGGCTTGCAAGCTGTTTTTATTGGTATAGAGTCTTTTAAAGAAAAGGAATTGGAAAACTTCAATAAAAAAACCACGGTGGAAATGAATGTAAGAGCTGTTCAAGTATTAGAGAATATGGGTCTTAACTGCTATAGCGGAATTATTGTCGACCTGGATTGGGAAAAGAAAGACTTTGACCATCTAATTAACTTCCTCAATGGTTTTAAACATCCCATGATTAATGTTCAACCTATTACGCCCATACCCGGTACGCCTATATATGAAAAATTAAAAGAGCAAATAATTATCCCCAGAGAAAGATATGAATTATGGGACATGGCTCATCTCTTGTTACAGCCAACCCGCATGAGTAAAAGCCGGTTTTATTACCATATCCTTAGAACATATTATAAAACCAGCGTCAGTTTAAGGGCGCATCGCTATATTTTAAAAAAATATGGGCTTAAGGTGTATTTAAGAACCTTAAAAGGAGCATTACATATTACCTTGCAATATTTAAAATTAATCTTGGCTGGGGAGGGATGATGATTGAATAAGAAAATATTATTTATTCAGCCCACTATCTATGATGATAATAATAAGCTAGTAAAGAAGAAGAGATTGTATTTTGTTGGATTAGCCTATCCTTTATTAGCCGCCATGCTTCCGGAGGATTGGGAAGCGGAAATTTATTTGGAAACCATAGAAGATATTCCTTTTGATACGGATGCAGATGTTATTGGAATTGGGGGGATGGGACATGCGGCCAACAGAAGTAAAGATATTGCCCTTGAATTTAAAAAAAGAGGTAAAACCGTAATCATGGGGGGACCCATGGCCAGCCTTGCCCCTGAGATTGCGAAAAAGTATTTTGACAGTATCGTCATCGGTGATGCGGAAGAGATATGGCAGGAAGTAATCAATGACCTAGAAAATAATCGGTTAAAGCCGTTCTATAAAAAGCAAGTTGAAAAATTATCTACACCTTTACCACGCTATGATTTAATCGTTAATAAGAAAATAGGAGATTTTTTACCCGTTCAAGCAGGACGAGGTTGCCCTAATAGTTGCAAATTTTGTTCAATTTATTGTTTGTATAGAAATAGATACCTAAAAAGAGACGTAGCCGAAGTGATCAGAGATATAAAGTATGTAAAACAATTAGGATTTAAAAAGTTTCTTTTAATTGATGATAATATTGTTTCTGATGAAAATTATATGGCTGAACTTTGCACGGAAATTAAAAAACTTAAGATGACTTGGATGTCACAATGTGCCATTGATATTGGCAAAAATCCGGAGTTACTCAAAATTGTGGCAGACAGTGGTTGCTATACACTGAGTTTCGGACTGGAAAGTATAACTCAAGAAAGTTTGGATCACCTTGGCAAGAGTTGGT
>JAQVYD010000112.1 GCA_028709105.1 Clostridia bacterium | reverse complement strand
AAGGTTCATCTACAGATAATTCGCGAAGTTGATCATCAACAGCAGAAACATAATAAATTTGTTTATGCAAAGTCCCTTTGACAATAACCTTATTCGGAATCGCCTCTCCTTCTAAATCCCGAAGTTCGGCATCGACTCTAGCTACTTTGCGAGCTTCTGTCGGTGTAATAATATCTGCTAAAATATTCACTTGACGACGAGCCGCCCCAATCGCACTTTCTATCTTTAAGGTTCTCGTTTCGACCTCTGCCCCTAATACTGCCGTAACAATATTAATAGTGAGACGTTCCGTAACCTTTGCCGTTACCCGTAAAACAATAGTTTCTTTAATAAACTTTCTCCCATTTCTCGTCACCAATTCACTATCAATATATTCGATTTGTATATCTGTCGTAACACTAGCCCCTTCTTCCGCCCCTTCTACGGGAACAAAAACACTGAAAGGCACATTTGCTGATGTTTCCTTAACTTCCCCACTAGGTTCAACCACATAATAAATCTGTTTATGCAGCTTCCCTTTCACAATAACCTTACCAGGGATCACCTTTTCTTCGACATCACAAATTTCGGCATCAATACTTTTAATCTTTTTGGTAGCGAGAGGCAGCTCAATAAAATTATCACTGAGATTATACTGTTCCTCCCCTGCCCCAATAATGTTATCAATGATGATGGTCACAAAAGTGGGCGTAATGCCTGCGCCGGATACACCGGTAACAACCTCAATCTCCACCATTTCAATTACCTTTGCTCTAATTTTAAGAATACACGTTTGTTGGAAAATGCGATGACATTGATTGTCTCCCGCCATGTCAATGGCTTCCACATCACAATACTCTATCTCCACATTAACTCTTACGTCCATCCCCGCTTGTGCACCCTCTATATGCACAAACTCCGTAATTTTTTCAGCAGGAACCGTATATTCTTGGACATCACCTGTAATACATTCCACATAATAAATTTGCTTCTGCAGATTAGCCTCCACCACGATTTTATTGTCTATGATCTTATACTCCACATTATTGATCTTTGTATCAACGCTCTCTATTTTCTTTGCTAAGACAGGAAGAGTAATCTCTCTTACTACATTAACTTGCTTAATTGCTTCTCCAATTACATTTTCCACCTTCAGCCTTCTCGTCGTAACCGTAATTGACATAACCTCAAGACCTCCTTCCCTTTTCATCTTAATTCACTTAAGTATATGCACGACTTAAAAATATGTGCTATAAAAATTCTGCTGTTACTAATATGATATGAAAAGGCGGTTGAGGTTGTGTCTAAACATCGTTAAGACTCACTAATAAATAGTTGCGTAAACATTTGGCCATAAGGACCGCCCTCAACTATACCAATCCCCACATGAGTATAGTTAGGATTAAGAATATTCTTTTTATGTCCGGACGAAGCCATTAAACTTTCATGAGCATTTTCTACCGAGGGATTACCGGCTAGATTTTCTCCGGCATACCCGTACTCTATCCCCAACTTCTTCATCATGGTAAAAGGGTCTCCATATGTAGGTGAAGTATGGTTAAAATAATCTTTATCGATCATCTCTTGCGACTTTAGCCTAGCAATCCTTACTAACTCCGGCTTCATCAGTAATGGCTTCACACCGGCTTTAGCCCGCTCCTCATTGATTAACTCCAGCATTTTTAGTTCCTGCGCAGCAACTGTAGTCCTATCCTCGTCAACGGCTTCCCCCGCACTACTTCCCTTAGGGGCCTCTATTTCTTTTTGTATTTCTGCTTGCTCTTGTGCCGGTCTGCTCTCTGCCGGTCTGCCTCCCAGCCTAGCCGTTCTGAGATTTTCCGCCCAAACCTCGGCCAAGCCGGCCCCTGTAGAATTATTCGCCTTAAAATCAGCTTCCGTAACCGTAATAAAAAGCTGATTATCTAACGTAACGGCAAAACTCCCCTCAATACAAGCAACCGCTACTGTCCCCTCTTGGAGTTTCTGCCCTAATTTATTAGCCCTTTCCCCAATAATCAAGGCTCTTTCCCTGGCGCTTAACCCCTGAGACATGGTACGATAACGCATCACGACCCGCTCATTGAGCAAAAACTCATAAATCTGAGCCGCCCCGTCCATCGGCTTGACCTTATACACATCAGAGTTTCTTGTTACTGAACGAGAGGCAAGCTCCTTGACCTGAGCTGCCCGAGCCTCCGCAGTCTGGGCCAAGGCACCACCGACACTAGTCAAAAAAGCTAGAAACAAGAACACAAGGAACAACAGGGACTTAGATTTCATCTCTTTTCTCATCCGGAACCTCCCCTTTTTCATTAAATTTGTCAAGTACACTACTTTATCTTACTTGACCGGTTTTGCTTCCGACAACCCTCATAATCCTTCCGTGTTGTTACTATAGCTTTTTACGCTTATCCACACATAAAAAAACGCCCTCTTTTTTCAAGATTGAAGGGCTGTGGGAAATTCTTCATGTTTTTTCTTAATTGAGACGTAAAAAAAGCTGCTGAAAGCTCAGCAGCTATGAACCATTAGCCGTTATTTTAATGTCTTCATCCCCGTCATAAACAGTCAACTGCACAGAATCTGTTAAAATATCTGCATAGGTAAAAGAAATCCGACGTTCAACTTGTTTTTCGTCTAACCGAATGACAAAGATATTCGGATAAGTACTTTCTAGTACACCTACTTTTTCAATAATTTTTTTTCGGCCTCTATTGGCCCTGAGCTTAATTTTATTGCCAACAAAAGGTTCTAAATCCCGTTTGATATCCGCAAAAACCTTTTTAGCTAACAAAACACCACCCTCTTTCTACAATACAAAACAATTATACCATTAATTACAGACACTGTCAAAGAAATATAATATTATACTAAAGCTGCCTACGTCCTGTCAATCATAAAAGAAGAACCTAACCTCTGCTAAACCTTACTAAACCTTACTTTGGAGATTGGGTTCTCCTTTTATGCAAGATAATCACTTTTCTTGCTTACAAATAAGCTTAATACGGCGATTTTGGATAACCAAGCCGTAAACAACCTCTTGTCTCGATTCCTCCGACCCCATCTAAACCGGTAATCGTGTTATTTAAAATGTCCTCGACACTCAAGGTTTCATAAATAGAACTATAGGCCAATTTCTCCGCAATAAAAACAGGGTCAAAAGCATGAATCAAAACCCTTTGTGGCGAACTGGCAAAATTCGCCCCTGCAGCAATCAAAGCCTCATAATGAGACTGACAAGCTCCCGCGAAAACAATTAAATCATCACGCCCCGGTTCATATTCCCTAGCTTTGCGCACCGCTTCAATAAAATAACAAGAATTTCTATAATTATGCACATTCTTAAAATCCGTGATATCCTTAAGCAACCCATCATGTCCCGTTAAAACAAGAATATTAGGTGTGTATTTTTTTAAATACTCCAGCACAACCTCGGCCTGCTTTTCCTCCGCAACCTCAAAACCGTTCATTTTAATATTCAGCTGGGCATACGTTGTTTTACATAACTCCAAATACTCCTTATCCCCGTCCAGATGCAGAACTTGCCCCGGGATTTCGTAATGGAAGGCTTCCTTAGCTCTGAACATTTCTTGCAAATTCCCTGATTTTCTTAAAGCGAGCCGTGTTTTGTCCTCAAGCCTCCGCTCGAAGATACGCCGCAAACAGGCACTATTTTTTTTTATATACATCTGCCTATACTTGCTGATTTCCGTCAAAGTTTTTTTTTCTAAATCACGTAGAGGAGCATCAGCATATAATCTCACATCCAAACCTCTTAAAAGAGCCTTTTCCTCCTCCGCATCGCTCACAATCTTGGTTATCCGGAAGAAAATGTCACTGTCATGGGATTTTCTTCCTACAATATCTCCAACTTCAAAATGCTCCTTCATCCGGCATCTCCCCTTATTTTAGCTACACCTTATTCTATGTATTTCCATAGCGCTTGGTTAAAACAAACTGCTGAACAAGGAGAGAAGACAGCCACCAGAACACTCTACTTCTAACCCCAACTACTTATTTTTTTTCGTTAACTTTACCGCTTGGGCTAATTCTTCCTCATAACTTATTTTTTTTCGGGCCACACCTGACTTAACCGCGGCTTCTGCTACAGCAGCAGCCACTCTTGGACC
>JAQVYD010000111.1 GCA_028709105.1 Clostridia bacterium | reverse complement strand
CATTGAGCAGATATTCCATAGCCGTTTGCTGGAGGCGTATAGCTATTACCTGATCATTGGGGGGCTTCCCGAATGTGTCGCGTCGTGGGTGCAGTATAAAGATCCGCAGAAGATTCGGCAGATTCAAAATGAATTGATCACCATATACGAGAACGATTTTTCCAAGCACAACGGCAAAATCAATAGTGGACGAATTCTGCTGGTGTTTCGAAGCATTGTTTCGCAGCTTGCCAAGAGCAATGAGAAGTTCATTTACGGCTGCATCAAGGATGGAGCGCGAGCGCGGGAGTATGAGGACGCCATCGAGTGGCTGGTTTCTGCCGGTATGCTTAACCGCGTTTATAATGTTTCCAAGCCAGAGCATCCGCTCAAAGCCTTTGACAAGCTTAATTATTTCAAACTCTTTCTTTTTGACACCGGTCTACTAAAACACATGGCAGGTATAGACAATTCCGCTATCCTGCTAAAAAGTGATTATCAATTCAAAGGCGCGTTGACGGAAAATTACGTCCTTCAGCAGCTTAAGGGACAGTTCGAGGTAGAACCGCGCTTTTTCGCTGACGGCAAATGTGAGATCGATTTCCTGATCCAAAACGGGGCACAAATCATCCCTGTGGAAGTGAAAGGTGGCGAGGATAAAAGCGCCACCAGCTTTAAGTCTTATATCAAGAACAAGCAAGCGCAGACCGCAATCCGTATTTCCAAACGCGGATATGTTACGGACGGCGGTATCACCAATCTACCGTTATACCTCGCTGTGATGGTGAATAAGCTGATTTGATCGACGTAACGATCAACGATGTTTGGCACCTAACTTATTAACTTATCTGAACGCTTTAAAATAAAGCCCCACCAAGGATGGGTGTTATCTTTTTTCAAGATGACGCCTATCTTTTTCATTTTCGTATCATTTTGGTTTGTTGTTCAATAAGTTTTCTTATTAAACCGTCTCTATTTATACCTCACTTTTTTTAAAGACGAGCTATATAATCTTGTTCCCGGTGGAAATATATGTTATGCTAATAGAATATTAACAGCGTTTTTCTAAAGTAAAAAACAACTATTTTTATCGGAGGATACCAATGGAATATTTTGAAAGCAAATACTCAAAAAATTATAATCCGAATAATGCTAAAACTTTATTTTATACATATCCAATTATTTGTCTTATTCGTAGTATCTCCCAGTTTATTACAAAGAAACATATAACCGGAGTACTGTTTCTTATTTGCGCTGCAACCATGTTAATTATTAAATATGTATTTACTGTAAAGAGTAAAAAGGAGAAAGAGCCGCCGTTCTTTGGCATAATTATAGACCCTGAAAAAAATAGTATCTGTAGTAAAGGAATTAATCCAGGCTTCAAAGAAATATTTTTCGATGACGTTAACTTTATAAAATTGAATCCACCTTACAATGATACTCTTGAAATTAACACAAGAGATCACAAGGTTACAAGAATCCCTTTATACTGGCTTGCCTATGAAGAACAAAAAAGGATTAAAGAAATATTGAAACAATATATCAGTAAATAGTATATAAGGAAAGTTTCTTTCATTTTCTCATCCATCTTTTGCACTGTTTTATCTTTCGCCGGGAGGATTTCCACCATTCACCGGATCGGTGTTAGAATAAGCGTGTAATTTGCCGCAGATTATCATCTCGCAGCTGTCATATAATTTAGCACAGGGTTGAAAGAATGGTTACTCAAATTCACTTAGTTCCATAAGAATAAACCTATTAACTCAACTTTCCCAGGGTGTTTTGGACGCTTGTGTACACAGCAAGCTACCGTCGGTGGTGTGATATCATACCTCAGCATGCCTGTGCCAGCGTCTCAAAACTACTAACAAGCTTATGTGGGAAAGTTGAGTTATTAATAATAATAACAGAAGGTTCTACTTAATGTAGTGTAGTATCCCCGCCTGAGCAAACAAAGCCACAAAGACTACCGAAATGTCTATTATAACCCCTGCAATCATCGGTTTTATACCTACACCTGCGACTTCTTTAAGGCTGGTTTTTAATCCGATTGCTGCCAAAGCCATTGCTAAAAAGAATTTTGACAAAAATGATAATCCAGCGACGATGTTATCAGGCACAAACCCCGTGCTTCTTACGCCAACTACCGCAAGGAAACCAAGAATAAACCACGGGAATATTTTGCGTATGTTCACCTTACCAGCCGTCTTTGAAGATGTTTCTATTTTTGCGTATATCGACGAAAAGATAAGCACAATAGGAACAATAAAAAGTGTTCTTGTAAGCTTTACGATTGTTGCCAGCAAACCTGCAGCATCAGAAAACGCATACCCTGCCGCAACAACAGAGGATGTGTCATTAACTGCCGTTCCGATCCAAAGCCCGTACCCAGTGTCACTAAGGCCTAAAAGCTGACCTATCCAAGGAAAGGCGATTACGGTTATAATGTCAAAAATAAAAGTGGCGGATATTGCATAAGCGATATCCCGGTTTTTCGCTCGAATAGTAGGTCCAAGCGTCGCAACAGCAGTGCCTCCGCAAATTGCGGTGCTTATTGACAGAAGGCTTGCTAACTTCCAGTTTATTTTGAAAATTTTCTTGCATATATATCCCACCCCAAAAGAGGTCACAAGGGTGAATATCAACAGGATTAGGGCGTATTTTCCGGCTATGATTACCTGTGAAAAGCTTAGCGTTATTCCTGCAATAATAATTCCCGCACGCAGAATTTTTTTAGAAGTCCAATTGATTCCAAGATCAAAGACCTCATAACGACAAACCAGTGGATTAAGCAGCATTCCAAGAAGCAGTGCAATCAGTGTTTCTCCAAGAATACCTGCAGGGAGGATCAAGCTGATTATATAGGCTATCGCTGCGATCCCCGCCGAAATCAAAATGCCAGATAAGTGCTTTCTAACATTACTCATTAAAATGTCATTCCTTTCGTTTACTTTATGTTTATTATCTGATATTGATTCTACCAGATTTATTTGATAAAATAAAATTATACTTTATAATAGTTATATAATTTAAATTTATGATAGGTGGTTAATATATGCTTGATTTCAGACATGAAACTTTTCTTACCCTATGTTCTTGCAAAAGTTTTACAAAAGCAGCGGGGCTTTTGCAAATTACGCAACCAGCCGTATCACAGCATATTAAATATCTTGAAGAATTCTATGGATGCAAGCTTTTCGATACAGCAAACAGAAAAATAAGGCTAACACATCAAGGAGAGCTTTTAAGAGAGTTTGCAATGACTGTTTTTTCAGATTCCAAGCATTTTAAAGAAAACATCCGCTCTGTCCAAACAGCCACGATGCAGTTTTCCTTCGGTGCAACCTTATCTATCGGAGAATATGTTATGCCGGAAATCCTCTCCCGTTTGCTTACTAAGTATCCAGAAATGAAGTTCCAAATGTCCGTTGCGAATACGCAGGTTCTTCTTGAACGGCTGAACAACGGCGAATTGGATTTTATTCTTGCGGAAGGTTTGTTTGATAAATCCGAATACGACTCAACACTATTTAACCTAGAAAAGTTTATTCCTGTGTGCTCACCAAAATCGGTATTTGTAAAGGATGAGGTGAGTTTTCATGAGATTACAAAAAGCCGCCTGATTTTGCGAGAGCGCGGATCGGGTACAAGGGAAATCTTTGAAAACATATTACAGAAAAACAATTTTTCGCTCCACGCATTTGAAAGAATTATTGAAATAGGCAATATGGCTGCCATAAAGAAAATGGTTTCGAATGGTCTGGGCATAACATTTCTGTTTGAGGTGGCGGTAAAAAAAGAAATAGAAGAAGGAAGCCTTTCTCTTATTAACATACCCGATTTTTCTGAACAGCGTGAATTTAATTTTGTTATATTAAAGAATAGCTTTTTTCGTGAACGGTATATGAAAATTTATACGCTTCTAAAGCAAATATTTAATGAGCATCATTGATCGCTTCATATTTTTGCCCACCTTTTGCACTGTTCTATTCTTTTACCGGGAGGATTGTCACCATGCTCCGGATCTGTATAAGAATAAGAGTGTAGTTTACCGCAGTTCGTCATCCCGCAGCCGTCACATAAATAAAATCCGTTTTCATCTACTTTTTTACAGTCAGTTTCGGAGCATTTTACGGTTATATCCGGGCATTCAC
>JAQVYD010000110.1 GCA_028709105.1 Clostridia bacterium | reverse complement strand
TATATAAAAGAATTGAGTTGTGTGTATTTAAAGGCGGTGTTTCCCCAGATTTACAGTCTTATGCTGATTGTATTTATTGGATTAATGATTTTGCGCAGAGTGTCTCCAAATAGGCTTTATCTAAATAGATCTGATGGTTATCTGGGAGTCCCTTGTTAGAGGAGGGACTTTTCTTGTTGAAATTAGAGATTTATAAAAGCAGGTAGAGACCTGTCCAGGTAAAAGTAAGTATGATAAAATAAAGGCAAAGATTGTTAAGTGAGTTGTTTTTGTAGTATTCTGTGGAGAAAGGAGGAAGGGCGATTTCTACCAATAATTAAGGTGGGAGGTTTGTATTGCCTAAGGTTCATGAATAATAATAATTCTTCGCAAGTAGTGATTATTGCTCATACCCCTGAGCCGGAAAGGCTCTGCGCTTCGGCTGCCAGTATCTCGACAACCAAAGGTACTGCTTTAGAGGTGTATCAGCAGCAGCAGGATTTAGCGAAAGCTCAAAAATTGATTAAAAATGTTTTAAGATTAGGTCATGCCACGACGATTGAACATGCTTGTTTTACGATAGCATTTGAGAATGTTTCAGCTTTTGTGGAGCAGTTTATGATTGAATTCAGATTGGCTTCTTTTACGATAAAGTCCAGGCGTTATGTGGATTTTAGTCAAATGGGTTATTATCAACCGGAGTTTAGATTTCGGGAAGAGGTCACAGAGAAACATAAGCAGCAGATTAATAATTTATACAATACTCATATAAAAAAACTTTTTTCAGAATATGATTATCTGGTGCAGAATGGTGTCCCGCGTGAAGATGCTCGTTTCCTTTTGCCCTATTGCTATAGAAGCAATTTTTATTGTACGGTTAATGCACGGGAATTACAGCATATTATTCATGTTGCTCTTGAGGGAAGGGGGCGTAAGTATCCGGAAATCAAAGCAATAGGTGTAGGCTTATGGGAACAGGCAAAGAAGATTGCGCCGGGAATTTTCGAGTTCGCTTTAGAGGAAAACGGGGATGATAAAGAGGAGCGGCTTCGAAAGCTGTTAGCTGAGGGCAGTTTTCCAGAAGGAGTTTTGCAGAAAAGAGAGTTGCGGCAAGAACGAAAAAAGGAGACGAGTAGTCGTTCTTTTTGTGAGCTTTTAAGTTATACGGAAAATCCTGAAAAACTTGTGGCAGCTGCCGTATTAATAAAACATACGCTTTGTTCCAGTGAGACTGCGCAGGAAATACTTGAAGAAAAACAGGCCCTTGGGGACAGGCTGTTGGAGCTTGCTTGTGAGGACCAAAGAAAACGTGAGCTGGAGCAAGTTTGCTTTACGTTTCGGATTAATAATCTTACTTTAGCCGGGCTTACTCATCTGGCGCGTCATCGCCTGCAATCGCTGAATGTTCCTTCTTTTACGGAATTCGGTTTGAGCAGGGAGTATGTTTTACCTGATTCGATTGTGGAAAAGCCAGATCTTTTAACAAGATATCTGGAAACTTGGCAAGAACATCAAAAATTGTTTTCTGGGTTTGAAAAAGCCGGTATAATTAAGGAAGACCTTGTTTATTTGTATTTGAGCGGAAATTTAGTAGATGTGGTCACAACCATGAATGGGCGGGAGCTTTTTCACTTTTTCCGTTTACGTACTTGTACTAGGGCACAATGGGAGATTCGGGCTCTTGCCGTAGAGATGTTAAAGCAGCTAAGAAAGATTGCCCCTGCTCTTTTTAAGAGGTTTGGTCCTAGTTGTTACGTCTGGGATAAGTGTCCGGAAGGGAAACTTTCTTGTGGACAAAAGGATGAAGTAGTCAGAAGATATACTGAAGCAGAGGAATTAGACCCGGAAAAAGGTAAAGAATAAGGGTAAATAGAATCTGCGATAGTGTTAAATTTAATTATGCATTATGTATTATGAATTGCTTTTATAGGGGAGGTAAAAAATGAAAAAGATTGCCCTCTTGACCAGTGGTGGGGATGCCCCTGGGATGAATGCAGCGATTAGAGCAGTTGTGCGTACTTCTATTTATTATGGGGTAGAAGTTGTCGGAGTGAGAAGGGGATATACAGGGTTGATTGAGAAGGACTTTCTGCCGTTAAATTTAGGTTCTGTGGCCGATATTATCCAACGGGGCGGTACGATTCTACTTACGGCTCGTTGTGACGAATTTTATAAGGAGGAAGGAAGAGCTAAAGCCCTGGTTAATATAAAAGAGGAAGGGATCGAGGGTCTTATTGCCATCGGTGGAGACGGGACTTTTCGCGGTGCTTTGGAACTGGAGAAAGCAGGGGTTCCTGTCATCGGGATTCCGGGGACGATTGATAATGATATCCCTTGTACAAGTGCAACGATTGGTTTTGATACGGTAGTCAATACGGTTTTAGATGCGATTAATAAAATAAGGGATACAGCTACTTCGCATGAACGGATTTTTGTGATCGAGGTAATGGGCAGAAAGTCCGGTTTTATTGCTTTGGAGGCTGGATTGGCGGGAGGAGCTGAATCAATTATGATTCCCGAATTTCCTCTAAAGGTAGATGATATTATCAATAATATTCAAAGAGGTTTGAACAGGGGGAAGAAACATAGCATTATTTTGATTGCCGAGGGAGCGGCTGATGCTAGGGAGGTAACTAAAGAAATCAGCGAAAAAACCGGTTTAGAAACGCGTTTGTCGATTTTGGGATATATTCAACGCGGCGGCATGCCTAGTGCGCAGGATCGGTTGTTGGCCAGTAGGATGGGCGCAGAAGCAGTAAATTTGTTGTTACGGGGTGAAAGAAAAAGGATGTTGGCTCTTGATGGAGAACAGATTAGAAATTTTGATCTTGATTGGGCGATTAATCAGTCGAAGACGGTTAGTCTTGAAGACCTTCGTCTTGCCGGGATGCTTTCTATTTAAAATTAGGGGGGATAACCGCCAAAATGATAATCACTATAGCTCAATTAAATCCTTATGTAGGCGATTTGGAAAAAAACTTAGAGATGATCAAGCATACTTTACGGGAAGAAAGTATCAAAGGGACAGAATTGCTTGTTTTCCCTGAACTTTTTTTAGTTGGTTATCCGCCTAAAGGGCTTTTGGAGAGAGCTTGGTTTATAGAAAAAGCACAGGAAGCGATAGAGGATTTACAGGTTTTTTCGCGAGGTTTTCCGCGAACCGCTGTATTATTAGGGACTCCGCGGGTCATTAATAACGCTCTAGGAAAAGGTTTATCTAATTCTGCTGTGCTTGTTGGTGGCGGGGAAATTCTTTTTGAACAGGCGAAAACCCTGCTTCCCGGTTACGACCTTTTTGATGAGCAGCGGTATTTTAGACCGGCCACGGAAATTGATACGGTAGATTTCCATGGCGAAAAACTAGGTATTTTTCTGGGTGAAGATGCTTGCTTTGATGTGCAGCTATGGCCGGGAGTAAAGTCTTTTTTAGTGAATCCTGCGGCAGAATTAAAGAAAAAAGGGGCTACGCTTTTTATTAATCTTGCTGCTTTCCCTTTTTACAGAGGGGCAGAGGAAACTATTTACAGATTATTTAGTGAGCAGGCTCGTCAATACAGGATTCCTTTAGTTTATGCTAATCAGGTTGGGGCAAATGATGAACTTGTTTTCGCGGGACGGAGTTTTTGTCTTGATGGTCAAGGTCAGCCCCTTGCTGTTTTGGAGCCTTTTCAAGAACAGGTGATGACGATAAATACAGAAGCGCAAGGCATTGCCGCAAGCTATGCTCTACAGGAAGAAGTCGAGTCTGTCTATGAAGCTTTAGTATTAGGGATTAAGGATTATTTTAAAAAGACGGGTTTTCAAAAAGCACTGCTGGGGCTTTCCGGCGGGATTGATTCCGCTCTGGTTTGTGCATTAGCCGTAGCGGCTTTAGGCAAGAGCAATGTTATGGGGATTTCGTTGCCTTCACCTTTTTCTTCTCATGGTAGTGTGGAGGATTCGCGCAAGTTAGCGGAAAACCTGGGGATTGAGTTTAAGGTTATCCCTATTTCCGGTATTTATCAGGCTTATTTAGAGTCATTACAGGAGTCTTTTGCAGACAGACCTACCGACATTACTGAAGAAAATATTCAGGCTCGTATTCGTGGTAATATCCTGATGGCGTTTGCTAATAAATTTGGATATCTTGTGCTTACTACGGGTAATAAGAGTGAGCTTTCCGTAGGCTATTGCAC
>JAQVYD010000013.1 GCA_028709105.1 Clostridia bacterium | reverse complement strand
CTTACTTAATCTCACCAAATCTTCTTCCGGAAAATCCAGATCTGCTTCCAGATAAGCAATTATTTCTAAAACTGCCTGCCGACATTTCCCCACCTCTTGTGATAAAACACCCTGCAGATGGTTAGCCGCAGCGCCTACCCCTGTTTCCGTTTTCGCATTAATTATTTCCATAATAGCTTCCGCTTGAGCTAAATCCAGACGCCCATTCAAAAAAGCCCTCTTGCTAAATTCTCCCGGTTCGGCCAGCCTAGCCCCTGCCTTTAAGACCATTTCTAAAACCTTTTGCAAAACGACAATTCCGCCATGACATTGCAGTTCCACCACATCTTCCCCGGTAAAACTATGAGGGCTCCACATGGTTAAAGCCAAAGCCTCGTCCACCAGCCGGCCATCCTGCTCACGAATATAGCCATAGATTATTCTGGCTGTCTCTTGCTCTGCTATTTTTACACCACGCTTGCTTTTAAACACTTGATCGGCAATGAAAGCAGCTTCGTCTCCGGAGATCCGAATAATACCCACGCCTGCAGGTCCATACGCCGTAGAGATTGCCGCAATCGTCTCTTCCCCCATTTTTTTCACCTCTTCAAATAATCATTCCGCCACCCTTATTATTCACGAACAGTTCTTGCTTTAAATACAGAAACTATGCAAAAAAGTTAGCTTAGTTAAAACCGAGCTAACTTTTCTATCCTCAACTTAACAAGCTAGTAAAATAATGAGCCGCCACTGCCCTTCATCTTTCTTTAATGATGATTCGCCGGAATGGCTCTGTCCCTTCACTGATCGTTTGGACAGTTTCTTCGTCCTGTAAAGCTGTATGAATGATTCGTCTTTCTTGCGGATTCATCGGTTCAAGTACTACCTTCCGCCCCGTTTTTTTCACTCTGTCCGCCATTTTCTGGGCTAATCTGATTAACGTTTCTTCTCTGCGCTGACGGTAGCCTTCGGCATCAAGGATTATTCTCATTCTTTTGGACTCATTATTGGGGGTGAGCTGATTTTGTTTATTCGCGACAAGATTAGCTAAATACTGTAAAGCGTCTAAAGTATCACCACGTCTACCAATTAAAATCCCTAAGTTTTCACCGATGAATTCCATTTTGGCATATTCGCCGTCACAAGAACTATTGATTTCCGCCACCAGACCCATTTTCCCCGTAACCTCAGTTAGAAATTTCTTTGTGCTCAACAAAGGATCAAGTTTCGCCGTTACCTTAACTTTAGCCATTTTCCCGCCTAAAATTCCTAAAAAACCCTTGCTGGATTCCTCCATAATTTCTATTTCGGCTTCATCTTCTGTTAAATTTAATTTCTGTAAAGCCTTTTTTAACGCTTCTTCAACAGAACGAGCTGTAATCTCAATACTATTATTCATTTACTCCACCAACCTCCCCTTTACGCAGTGTCGGTCGGCGGTTAACAAAAATTTGTTGTATAATCCCGGTAAGACTATAAAAAATCCAGTATAAACAAAGCCCCGCCGGAAACTTCGTACTCATCCAACCGATCATCAGCGGCATAACATAAAGCATTGTTTTTTGTGTTGCAGCAGCCTGAGGATTATTCTCTGTATTCGCCATCGATACTTTAGATTGAAAATAAGTGGCAATTCCTACGACAACAGGCAAAATCATCAAAGGATCAGGATTTTTTAAATGAGGAATCCAAAAAAAAGTTGCTCCTAAATCAGTATATTCAAATTGACGTAAAGCCTGAAATAAGGCGATGATAATAGGCATCTGGATTAACAAAGGCAAGCAGCCGGCCATCGGATTGACCTTATTTTCTTTATATACTTTGATTACTTCTTGATTAGCCTTTTCGGGGTTATTTTTATATTTTTTTTGAATTTCTTTCAGCTTAGGCTGTATCTCCTGCATTTTTTTTGTTGAAGTTAATTGTTTATTATTTAAGGGATATAAAACAACCCTGATTAGCAAGGTCAACAAAAATATAGCTAAGGCATAACTAGGTATTCCTATATTTACTGTAATCTCATATAAAATCCTTAGAAGTGCTGCCACTCCATTAACTAAAGACTGCCACAAGTTTCTTCCTGTTACAAACTTTAAGCCGTAACAGGCTCACCTCCTTTTTCACTTAACAGGATCATATCCCCCCGGATGCCACGGATGACATTTGCTAATTCTTTTTATTCCTAAGAAACAGCCTTGAAAAACCCCATATCTTTCCACAGCTTCTACCGTATACTGAGAGCATGAGGGATAGAATCTGCAAGTTGCCCCTTTCCAAGGGGAAATATATTTCTGATAAATTTTCAGTAAAAATAAAACCGCTTTTTTCAAGACACATCACTACTTTAACCAGGTTTTTACTTAAATTAAGCCGGCTCTTTTTAAAAGATTGTTCATACTCTTTTCCACATCAGAAAAAGGAATCCCTTTAATTTTTTTCCGTGCGATAAAAATAACATCGACATTTTGGGGCATACATTGCAGTGAAGGTTTTATCGCCGCTCTCATTTTTCTTTTGATTTGATTACGAGTAACAGCAGAACCAATTTTTTTGGAAACAGAAAAACCAATGCGCGGACCTCTGGCAGAGGTTATCTTTTCCCTTCTGGAGAAAAGATAAAGAACCGCATAAGGATTAACGATAGATTGCCCATATTTATATATTTTTCTAAAATCAAATTTACTTTTTAAGCGGTATTTTTGCGCTAACAAAATAGCCTCCTAGATAATGATAAGGCCACTTAAAGCGGCCTTATGCAGATAATTTTTTTCTTCCTATGGCACGTCTACGCTTAATGATTGCTTGCCCACCCCGAGTTTTCATCCTCTGTAAAAAGCCATGTATTCTTTTATGTTTACGATTTTTTGGCTGATAAGTCCTTTTCATATTTTAACCCCCCTTAAACAAGACTAAACAACTAAATTCATAAGACATAATGAATTATAAAACAGGGAAACTGCCTTGTCAAGAAAATATAGAGATTTACGATGTTTTAAACAAATCAGTGAACTAATTTGCCTAAAAAATAACATTTTTCTTTTAAAAAAATATTTTTCCTGTGGATAAGCTAGTTTTCTGTTGATAACCATCTTTTATTTTGATACTATATTAATGATTAAAGAAAATATCTTTTTTTATCCACAATTTGTGGATAACGTTGTGTGTAACCTGTGCTTATTTTTATTATTATTTTTAAAAATACACAGAATCCAGAGAAACAACTGGTTTCTTTTTTTATCAATAACAGGAGGTTTATAAGATGGAAAAAGACTATTTAAACGAGACATGGCAAACAATTTTACTACAATTAGAACAAACTTTATCTAAACCTAGTTTTGAAACTTGGTTAAAATCTACATACTTATTATCTATAGAAAATCAGCAATTAGTTATCGTTGTTCCCAATGATTTTGCTAAAGATTGGTTAATAAACCATTATTATTCTTTGATCAAGGAAAAAGCTTCCGCTCTCTTGAATAAAGAAGTAGCACTTAAATTTATTACTCCTCAAGGAGAAGTTAACGTTCAAACCTCAGATAACAAAAAAGTGCACAGAAATTTACAAAATAATTTAAATAATTCAAGCGAATATGGGCTAAGCACTTTAAATCCGAAATATGTTTTCGAAACCTTTGTTGTTGGTAACAGTAATCGTTTTGCTCATGCCGCCTCTTTAGCTGTAGCCGAATCTGTCGCCAAAGCATATAATCCACTCTTTATTTATGGTGGAGTAGGGTTAGGGAAAACCCATCTCATGCATGCTATTGGTCATTATGTTTTAAATCATAACCCGGACTGTAGTGTCATGTATGTTACCTCAGAAAAATTTACAAATGAACTGATCAATGCTATCCAAAACAATACAACTATTCAATTCCGGAAAAAATACCGTAATATTGATGTTTTACTGATTGATGATATTCAATTTTTAGCTAAAAAAGAAAGTACACAAGAAGAGTTTTTCCATACTTTTAATACCCTACATGAAGCCAATAAACAAATTGTTATTTCCAGTGACCGGCCACCTAAAGAAATTCCAACCTTAGAAGATAGATTAAGGTCTCGTTTCGAATGGGGCCTGATTACCGATATTCAACCTCCGGATTTAGAAACAAGGATTGCCATTCTGAGAAAAAAATCTGAATCAGAAAATATTAAAATCCCTGATGATGTTATGCTTTATATTGCTAATCGGATTCAATCAAATATTCGGGAATTAGAAGGAACGTTAATCCGGCTAATTGCTTATTCTTCCTTAGGTAATCGTGATATTACGATGGAGCTTTGTATCGAAGCACTTAAGAAAATCATGCCTTCTGCTCAACCTAAAATAATTACTACAGATTTAATTAAAACGGTAGTAGGGGAGTATTATAATTTAAAATTAGATGATTTCAAAGCAAGAAGAAGAACAAGGGACATTGCTTTTCCTCGCCAAATTGCCATGTATCTTTGTCGTGAGCTAACTGATTTATCTTTACCCAAAATAGGCGATGATTTTGGAGGTAGAGACCATACCACCGTAATCCACGCTCATGAAAAAATATCTACCGGTATTAAAAAAGATCCACAGTTAGAAATAATTATTATAAACTTAATTGAAACAATTAAAAAAGGTTAATGTGTATAAATCTATGTATATCTTGTGGTTTAGTTGTTTATATTTTTTTATTTGCTTTTTTGACTGGATAATGTGGACAAACAAAGTTACTTGTCCACATTTTATTAGGTCAAGAATTACTTTATACGATATACTATAAAGTAGGTTTTCCACATTTCCACAACCTCTACTACTATTACTACTGTTTTTAATAATTATTAATTATAAATGGGGTGATACTTTTATGAAAATTACAGCAACCAAAGAAAATCTCTTATTGGGGGTTTCTGCTGTACAAAAAGCCGTCAGTACCAAAACCACCTTACAAATCCTTACTTGTATCAAATTAGAAGTACAAAAAGATAAATTATACTTTTCAGCAACAGATTTAGAAATCGGGATTCAATGTCATGTCCCTATTGAAGTAATGGAAGAAGGGGCAACGGTTGTTCCCGCTAAATATTTTTTTGAAATAGTACGTAAACTGCCTGATTCTTTAATTACTTTAGAAACAGTTAATGAAAATGAACTTGTCATTAAATATGAAAACTCTCAATTGAATTTCAAAACTTTACCTGCCGACGATTTTCCCGAATTACCGGATATTGATAGTGAATATGAATTAACTATTACTGCAGCCGAACTTAAACAAATGATTAGACAAATAGTTTTTGCGTGTAGTACAGATGAAAGAAGGCCTCTTTTTACCGGTGTTCTTTGTGAAGTAGAAAATGATAATTTTCGCATGATTAGTACAGATACACACCGGTTAGCTTTAAAACAAGGGAAAATAGAGACAAAAGCTGCTAAATTACTTAGTTTTATTATTCCTGCCAAAATATTGTCTGAATTAGCTCGTTTGGTGCAAAATGACGAAGAAATTTGTTATATTAATATTTCTAAAAATCTAGCTACTTTTTTGCTTGATAATATTCTTGTAGTTTGTCGGCTGCTGGAAGGGCAGTTTCCTAATTACCGGCAAGTTGTCCCGACTCAGTATAATCTAAAAATAAAAACCAAAACAAAATTATTGTCTGAAGCAGTAGAAAGAATCTCGCTTTTTTCCGCAGATAATAATACAAATACGGTGAAAATGAAAATCGAAGGAAGTTTACTGACTATTTTTTCGCAATCTGAATTAGGTCAAGGATATGAACAAATAGAGATTAAAAGTGATGGCGAACCGGTAGAGATTGCTCTGAATTATCGTTATCTTTTGGATGTCTTTAAGGTTATTGATGATGAATTTTTGACGATAGAGTTTACAGGCTCTTTAAGTCCGGGGATTATTCGACCTTTAGATAATGATAATTTTCTTTATTTAATTTTACCGGTAAGATCTTAAGAGGAGGGGTTTGCCCCTTGTATCTTGAAAAACTTACTTTAACTAATTACCGTAACTATGAAAGTTTAAATAGTGATTTTTCTTTTCAGGTTAATCTGCTTAGAGGTTTTAATGCTCAGGGCAAAACTAATCTTCTTGAAGCCATCTATTATTTGGCCATAGGGAAAGCTTATCGTTCTATTCGTGAAGATCAATTGATTAAATGGGGGCATCATCATTTTTCGATTAAGGGACAGGTTAAGAATAAAATAGGTCAAACTAATCTGGAGGTTTTTTTTCATAATCAGCAGCAGGTTAAGCAATTACGGAGAGTAAAAAGAGTACAAAAAGAAATAAAGGTTAATGGGCTAAAAGTTGGGAGAACCGCAGATTTTCTTAGTAATTTGACAGCGGTACTTTTTGCCCCCGAAAATTTAAGTATTATCCAAGGTTCACCAACAGAAAGACGTAAATTATTAGATTATGATATTTCCCAAGTAAACCCTAGTTATTTTCTGCAATTACAGCAATATCAGCAAATTTTAAAACAGCGTAATCATTTGTTAAGAAAAATAGTTCAGGGTAGGGGAGGTTTAAACGAATTAGAGATATGGAACTTACAGTTAAAAAATGTAAGTGAAAGCATTATCCGGAAAAGATTGCAGGTCTTAGAAAAATTAACCCCTTTAACTAGATTGATGCAAAGAAAATTAACCGGGGGACGAGAAAGTTTAGAATTTAAGTATTATTTTAATAGAAAAAAGGAAATCAAAAATGGTGATGATCTAAGTGACCTCTTAGATAGAGAGATAAAAAGGGTCAGAACAGAAGAATTAAACAGAGGAATCACTTTATGGGGTCCGCATCGTGATGATTTTTTACTTACTGTGAACGGCATTAATCTTAAAATATATGGTTCACAAGGACAGCATCGTACTGCTGTTTTAGCCATTAAGCTGGCGGAATTAGAATTTTTTAAAAGTGAGTCGGGTGAGTATCCGCTTTTGCTGTTAGATGATGTCCTTTCAGAATTAGATCAAGAGCGCAGAGAGCATTTGCTGCAGATCATCCAAAGTAAAGCCATTCAATGTTTTATTACAACGACTGAAGATGTTAGTTCTTTTTGGCATAGTAAAAGTAATTTCGCTAGCTTTTATGTGGAAAATGGTGTTTTAAAGTAAAAAATGATAAAATATAAATTGCTGAAAAGGGAGGGGGAAAAATGTTTTTACACCTTGGTAGTGAAAAGTCGCTTTTAAATAAAGAGATTATCGGTATTTTTGATTATAATTTAATAAAAAAAAGCAGGATTACTAAAGAATTTATGGAAATTATTACTAATGAAGGGGCTATGGAACAAACGAATATAGATAAAAAAGTTAAAAGTTTTATTGTAACTAAAGATAAGGTGTTCCTTTCCCCGATTTCTTCTTTAACCCTGCAAAAAAGAATTCTAAATGCTGCTTATCAAAATGAGCAGGAGAATAGTGAGGGTATTTTTAGTGATTAAGGAGTGTCAAGGGTGAAAAATAATAATCATGAAGGTTATAATGCCAATCAAATCCAAATATTAAAAGATTTAGAAGCGGTAAGACTGCGTCCCAGTATGTATATAGGCAGTACAAGTTCTCGCGGTTTGCATCATCTTGTCTATGAAATTGTGGATAATAGTATTGATGAAGCGATGGCGGGGTATTGTGACAGAATAGAGATTAATATTTATGAAGATAACAGTGTTTCTGTTGATGATAACGGCAGAGGAATCCCTGTGGACAAACATCCGGAGACGAACAAATCAGCCGTGGAGGTTGTTCTAACTGTACTTCATGCCGGCGGCAAATTTGGGGGCGAGGGGTACAAGGTTTCCGGAGGTCTGCATGGTGTAGGCGCTTCTGTCGTTAATGCTTTATCAGAACGGTTGGAAGTACAAATAAAACGTGATGGTAAAATCTATCAGCAAAAATATGAACGAGGGAAAGCGGTCACAGATTTAAAAATTATCGGAAATACTGAAGGGACAGGCACTAAAATAATTTTCAAACCGGATCCTTTAATTTTTGAGGAGATAGATTTTAGTTTTGAAATTTTGAGCCATCGCTTAAGAGAATTATCTTTTCTCAATAAAGGATTAAAAGTTATTCTTAAAGATCAACGTACTGGTCAGGAAATGGTTTTTCATCATCAAGGCGGTTTGATTGATTTTGTTAAGTATCTAAATAAAAATAAAAATGTTCTTCATACGCCACCTGTTTATATCGCCGGTGAAAAAGAAGGAACACAGCTTGAGGTTGCCCTGCAGTATAATGATGGTTATGCAGAAAATCTTTATTCTTTTGCCAATAATATTCATACGACAGAAGGCGGAACCCATGAAGCCGGTTTTAAAGCGGCCATGACCCGTATTATTAATGATTATTGTCGTAAAAATAATATACTTAAAGAAAACGATGCTAATTTATCCGGTGAAGATACTAGGGAAGGTTTGACGTCTATTCTTTCCGTAAAAATAAGAGAACCTCAATTTGAGGGGCAGACAAAAACAAAATTGGGGAACAGTGAAGTAAGAGGTTTAACGGATACCATCGTCAATGAAGGGTTGGCAACATTTTTAGAAGAAAATCCGTCCGTAGCCAAAAAAATCGTAGAAAAAGCTGTTAGTGCGGCGAGAGCTAGAGAAGCAGCACGTAAAGCTAGGGAATTAACACGTCGTAAAAGTGCTTTAGAATCAACTACTCTGCCTGGTAAATTAGCTGATTGTTCGGTCAGAGATCCGGCAATGGCCGAAATTTACTTAGTCGAAGGTGATTCAGCGGGCGGTTCAGCTAAACAAGGCCGGGATCGCCGTTTCCAAGCTATTCTCCCTTTGCGGGGTAAAATTATTAATGTCGAAAAGGCTCGCTTGGATAAAATTTTGGCCAATGAAGAAATTAGGACCATGATTACCGCGATTGGGGCAGGGATAGGGGAGGACTTCGATCTCAGCAGGGCCCGGTATCATAAAATTGTGATTATGACTGATGCGGATGTGGATGGTTCACATATTCGCACGCTTTTGTTGACGTTTTTTTATCGTTATATGCGTACGTTAGTCGAGGCCGGTTATGTTTATATTGCGCAGCCTCCTCTGTATAAAGTGAAAAAGGGTAAAGAAGAAGTATATCTATATTCGGATCAGGAATTGGGAAAAACAACAGAAAATTTAAGTAAAAACAGTTACAACATTCAACGGTATAAAGGTTTAGGGGAAATGAACCCGGAACAATTATGGGAAACAACAATGAATCCGGAAAAGAGAACAGTTTTGCAAGTGAGTGTTGAAGATGCGATGGTCGCTGATGATATTTTTACTATATTGATGGGGGAAAAAGTAGAGCCACGAAGGGAATTTATCCAGGTTCATGCTAAGCAGGTAAGAAACTTAGATATTTAAGCAATGCTGTATTTATCTTGAGGTTGGCGAGGTGTAAATTAGTGGAAATTTATAAAGAGGGTAAGATTGTACCTGTGGAATTAGAAGAAGAAATGAAAAAGTCGTATATTGATTATGCGATGAGTGTTATTGTCGGTCGGGCTCTTCCAGATGTCAGGGATGGTCTTAAACCGGTACACAGACGAATCCTTTATTCGATGCATGAATCCGGGATGACCTCTGATAAAGCCTATAAAAAATCGGCTCGTGTCGTCGGGGACGTTTTGGGACGTTATCATCCTCATGGAGACACAGCTGTTTATGATGCGATGGTTCGTCTAGCTCAGAATTTTTCGACAAGGTATATGCTGGTTGACGGGCATGGGAACTTTGGTTCCATTGATGGTGATTCGGCGGCAGCAATGCGGTATACAGAAGTGCGTATGTCCAAGATTGCGGCGGAACTTTTAAGAGATATTGAGAAAGAAACTGTTGATTTCACTCCTAATTATGATGAATCTCTGGAGGAACCTACTGTTTTACCTGCGCGGCTGCCTAATTTGCTGGTAAATGGTTCTTCTGGTATTGCGGTGGGGATGGCGACAAATATTCCTCCTCATAATTTAGGAGAGGTGATTGAAGGAGTTATTGCTCTGATTGAAAACCCACAAATTACGATTAATGAGTTGATGCAAATTATTAAAGGCCCAGATTTCCCTGGTGGGGGAATTATTATGGGCAGGTCGGGAATCAGAAAGGCTTATGAGACGGGGAGAGGTTCGATTCAAGTCAAAGCAGTCTCGCGCATTGAAAAAATGCATAATGGGAAAATGAGAATCGTGATCACGGAGCTTCCTTATCTTGTGAATAAAGCTAAATTAATTGAAAAAACGGCGGAATTGGTTAGAGATAAAAAGATAGAGGGCATCACAGATTTACGGGATGAATCGGATCGCACCGGGATGCGGATCATTATCGAATTAAGGAAAGATGATAATCCCCAAGTTGTACTTAATCAGCTGTATAAGCATACTCAATTGAAGGACAATTTCGGGGTTATTATGTTGGCTCTGGTCAATGGCGAACCAAAAGTTCTAAATTTAAAAGAGATGCTCTATTATTATTTAGAACATCAAAAAGATATTGTGGTGCGGCGCACGCGTTATGAATTGCGTAAAGCGGAAGAAAGAATGCATATTGTCGAAGGCTTAAAGATTGCGATTGATCATATTGATGAGGTTATCCGTATTATTAGGCAATCGCCGAATATCGTTACCGCTAAGGAAAATTTAATGTCAAGATTTGCTCTTTCTGAGAAACAGGCTCAGGCCATTGTCGATATGAAGTTGGGAAAATTGTCTGGTTTGGAAAGGGAAAAACTGGAGGAGGAATATAAGGAGCTGGTAGGTCGTATCGCTTATTTGAGAAGTATTTTAGCTGACGAAAGGTTAGTTTTGAAAATAATCAGGGAAGAATTAACAGAGGTTAAAAATAAATATCAGGACGAACGGCGTTCACAAATCAGTTTGGAAGAAGATCTTTTAGAAATAGAAGATCTGATTGCAGATGAGGATGTCGTGATTACCATAACTCATGGCGGTTATATTAAGCGACAGTTAATTAGTGTTTATCGCAATCAAAAACGTGGGGGTAAGGGAGTTACCGCAATTACGACGAAAGAAGAAGATTTCGTGGAACATCTTTTTATTACTACTACTCATCAAAACCTACTTTTCTTTACGAATAAGGGGAAGGTTTATCGTAAGAAAGTATATGAAATACCTGAAGCGAGTCGTCAGGCCAAAGGGACGGCCATTGTCAATTTGCTGTTTATTACGGGAGAGGAAAAGATTACAGCGGTTATTCCTGTACGCGAATTTGTGGAGGACCAATATTTAGTTACGGCTACGCAAAAGGGGATTATTAAGAAAACAAGTTTGCCGGAATATGATACGAAGAGAAAAGATGGGATTATTGCGCTCACTTTAGATGATGATGATGAATTGATTGGCGTAAAACTTACTAGTGGTGAAGACGATATCATTTTAGCAACGAAACAAGGTCTAGCCATTAGATTCTCAGAGGAGGATGTCCGGAGGATGGGGCGTACTGCTCGTGGTGTTAAGGGCATCTCTTTGCAGCAAGGCGATTATGTTATTGGGATGGATATTTGCCGGGATGAGGCTACTCTGTTGGTGGTTACGGAAAAAGGTTATGGGAAGAGAACTGCCATGACTGAATTCCGCACACAATATAGGGGGGGCAAAGGGGTTAGGGGTATGAAATTAACTCCTAAAAGTGGCGCTTTGGTTGGGATTAGGGTAATTGATGCCGAAGATGAGATTATGTTGATTACTTTAGAAGGAATCATGATCAGAATTTCCGTGGCCGATATTTCGATGATGGGGAGAGCGACACAAGGTGTAATAGTGATGCGGATGAGCGGCGAGGATAGTTTTGTCGCCTTAGCTAGAGTTATTAATAAAGACGAAGACTAAAATCCGTTGTTATTTTCCTGTAAATAGTGTAAGATACAAATAAATTAATGAAACAGGAGGAAATAAAGTTGAAAGTTTTAGTAATTAATTGTGGTAGTTCTTCACTTAAATATCAGTTGTTTGATATGGAGAATGAACAAGTCATGGTCAAAGGATTGGTAGAAAGAATTGGTATCCCCGGTTCTGTTTTAACACATCGTCCCGGTAACGAAAAACATGTTTTCGAAACACAAATCCCCGATCATAAAAAGGCGATTACGCTTGTCTTGGAGGCGATCATTCATCCGGAATACGGTGTATTGCAATCCATGAGTGAGATTACAGCGATTGGACATCGTGTTGTTCATGGCAGCGAAGATTATGCTTTTTCTGTTCTTTTAACAGATGATGTCATGGAAGTAATCAAGAAAAACATTGAGTTGGCACCACTGCATAATCCGCCTAATATTATGGGTATTGAGGCTTGTCAGTATCTTATGCCTACTGTTCCCCAAGTTTGTGTTTTCGATACTGCCTTTCATCAAACAATGCCGCCTAAGGCTTATTTATATGGGATACCGTATGAATATTATGAGAAGTATAAAATACGCAAATATGGTTTCCATGGGACTTCACACCAATACGTCTCGCAGCGGGCGGCGGCTCTTTTAGGACAACCGCGCAATGAACTGAAGATTATTACCTGCCATTTAGGGAATGGGTCTAGTATTAGTGCGGTTAAAGGCGGGCAATGTATTGATACAACGATGGGCTTTACTCCTTTGGAAGGGTTAATGATGGGGACACGTTCCGGTGACTTAGACCCTACCGTAGTTACTTTTTTAATGGAAAAGGAAGGTTGGAGTTGTGCGGAGGCTAATAATTTCTTGAATAAACAATGTGGTGTCCTTGGTCTTTCCGGGGTCAGCAGTGATTTCCGGGATTTAGAAAGTGCAGCTCAAGAAGGTAATCAGCGGGCACAATTAGCTTTAGACCGTTTCGCTTATGGGGTGAAAAAATTTATTGGTGCTTATACCGCTGTCTTAAATGGCGTGGATGCGCTAGTTTTTACAGCGGGCTTAGGGGAAAACTCGGCAAGTATGCGAGGAGAAATTTGCCAAGGTTTAGATTATCTGGGCATAGAAATTGATGCGGAGAAGAATAAAGTGCGTGGTCAAGAAGCGTTTATTTCTACTGTTGCGTCTAAAACAAAAGTCTTGGTGATTCCTACGAATGAAGAGCTGATGATTGCTCGCGATACTTATGAAATTGTAAATCGAGAAAAATAAATTCACGTTTAAGTGATTTAGCACTTGCCAGACGACTTTTTTTGTCGTAGAATAGAACATAAAATAATAAAGATTAAATTAAGCAGTTATAAACTTGTTGTGATGAAAGGGAAAAGTAGATGATTTAGTCTGAGACAGAGAACTGGTGGGGGTGCAAACCAGTAAGACGATTGTTGAATTCCGCCCTGGAGCATAAGGCGAAGAGCCTTACGGTCATGTCCGTTATGCATGATTAATGAAGCGGGTTTTAAAAAACCAAGTGGGGTGGCAACACGGGAATAAACTCTCGTCCCTAACCTGAGAAGAGGTTAAGGACGGGAGTTTTTTTATATTTTTACGCATTTGAACAGACATTATAGTGGAAGTAAGTAAAAAATCTTTTAAGTAAGGAAGTAAGAAGCCTGAGAATAAGTTAAATAACAAGGGGGAAGAAAAATGAAGGAAAAACAATTTTTAATGATTCCGGGGCCAACTAATGTACCACTCAAAATTTTACACACGCTGGGTTCGCCGGCGATGGGGCATCGTACGCCTGAATTTGCGCGGGTGCTTAAAGAAGCGACGGAAGGTTTGCAAAAAGTCTACCAGACTAAAAATGACCTCTATGTTTTAACATCTTCCGGAACAGGAGCAATGGAAGCGGCGGTAGCCAATTTTGTCAATGCCGGCGATAAAGTCATCGTTATGGAAAACGGTAATTTCGGTGAACGTTGGGTGAAGCTGAATACCCGTTATGGTGCAGATGTAGAAGTGATTTCCGGACCATGGGGTGAAAGGGCTAATCCCCAAGCTTTGCGGGAGAGAATAGCTCAAGATGTACAGCAAGAAATTAAAGCAGTTTATGTAACCCATAATGAAACCTCGACCGGGGTTGTGCATGATGTTCAGGCCTTAAGGGAAGCTTTAGGCGATCATCCGGCTATTTTTATCGTCGATGCGATCAGTGGGATGGCGGTATCGCCTTTACCGGTAGATGAATGGCAGCTTGATGTTGTCGTCAGCGGTTCGCAAAAAGCGTTTATGATTCCGCCCGGCTTGTCTTTTATCAGTGTTAGCCCTAAAGCCTGGGCAGTTAATGAAAAGGTGACAACTCCTAGTTTTTATTTTAATTTGCAGGCGGCACGTAAATCTTATGAAAAATACAATGCGCCTTACACTGCAGCTACCAGCTTAGTTGTCGCTTTGTGCGAAACCTTGAAGATGTTGGAGGAAGAAGGTTTAGAAAATATTTATCAGCGCCATAGCTATTATAAAAAGTTAGTCAGAACAGCGGTTAAGGCTTTAGGATTAGAGCTGCTGACGAGTGAAGAGGCAGGTTCCAGTGCGGTTACGGCCATTAAAAAACCCGGCAACCTTGATGTACAAGAGCTTACGAAAATCATGCGGGAAAAACATAAAGTAATCATTGCCGGCGGACAGGGGAAATTCAAGAAGGAAATTTTCCGGATTGGTCATTTAGGTTATGTTGATGTTAACGATATTATTGTCACTATTGCCGCTCTGGAAAGGACTTTGAAAGAATTAGGCTGGGAATTCCAATTAGGGCAGGGTGTCGCTGCCGTGCAGAAGCTCTTGCTGGAAGGGGAGAAGTAAGATGAAAATACTTATTTGTGATAAGGTTTCGGCAAAAGGGCTAGAGATATTTGAGCAAGAACCGGGGCTGGAGGTTGATGTCAAGTTAAAGCTGTCTGAAGACGAGATTTGCCAAATTGCTTCTCAGTATCAGGCGATGGTGGTGCGCAGCCAAACTAAAATCACGAAAAAAATATTAGAGCAGGCTACACAATTAAAGGTTGTGGGCAGAGCAGGGGTAGGCATTGATAATATTGATGTCGAAGCGGCCACTTTAAAAGGTGTGGTGGTGGTAAATACCCCGGATGGCAATACGATTTCCGCGGCGGAGCATACCATGGCCATGATGCTGGCTTTGGCCCGTCATATTCCGCAGGCTGATTATTCGCTGCGTCAAGGTGAGTGGAATCGTTCTCAGTTTGTGGGGATTGAATTACGTAATAAAACCTTGGGGATTATCGGCTATGGTAAAATCGGCTCGGAAGTAGGGAAAAGAAGTAAGGCTTTTGGGATGAGGATTTTAGTTTTTGACCCTTATATAAATCAGGAAATAGCGGAAAGAGCAGGGGTAGAAGCGGTTTCTTTAGATACTTTATTAAACGAAAGTGATTTTATCACTGTGCACATGCCTTTGACTTCCGAAACAAAACATCTGCTTTGTGCGGAGCAATTTGCCAAGATGAAAGAGGGCGTGAGAATTCTCAATGTGGCCCGCGGGGGAATTATTGATGAAGAGGCTCTTTATCAAGCGATTATTAATAAGAAGGTGGCGGGGGCAGCGTTAGATGTTTATGAACACGAACCTCAGACCCAGAGTCCTTTGTTTGCTTTACCGGAAGTAATTGTGACCCCGCATTTGGGGGCCTCCACAGAGGAAGCACAGGTCAATGTGGCCATTGATGTCGCTCAGGAAATTTTGCGGGTACTACGGGGAGAGCCTGTTCGGAATGCGGTGAATATACCGTTTATTAAACCGGAGCATCTGGCGGTAGCTCAACCTTATATGGAGCTGACGGAGAAATTAGGCAAATTGGCTAGTGTTTTTGCCGAAGGCCCGATTAATTCTTTGGAAATAAAATATCTTGGGGAAATCGCTGATTTAGAATTTGGTTCACTTACCAATACCTTTATCAAAGGATTGCTCAGACCTTATTTGCATGATGCGGTTAATTATGTCAATGCTCCTTTTGTCGCCAAAAACAGAGGGATCAAGGTTCGTGAGATCAAAAGCTCGCAAACAGAAGATTACACGAATAAAATTTGTGTGACCATTAAAGGGAATGGCAAGTGGCAACATACTATTGCCGGGGCGGTTTTTAAGAAAAACGAACTGCGCATTTTGAGTATTGACGAATTTTCCTTAGATATACAACCTACCGGTCATATTCTAATCATCACCCATACGGATCGGCCTAAACTAGTCGGGCAGGTGGGGATGATTTTGGGAGAACAGGGGGTTAATATTGCCGGGATGCAGTTGGATCGGGAAGAAGCCGGCGGCAGTGCTATGATGATTTTAACAATTGACCATGAGGTGGGGACTGAGGTTATCGCGCAGATTAAAACGATAGAGGATATTAAAACGGCGAATTATGTGGCCTTTTAGTTTAGGGAAAGGAGTAAGCAGAGATGATAGATTTGAAATTTGTCCGCAAAAATCCTGACCTAGTCAAGGAAGGCTTAAGAAAAAGGAACAGCAGTACGGAGATTATCGATAAATTTTTGGAAGTTGATGAGGTTCGCCGTCAGAAAATAGCGTTTGTGGAACAAATGAAAAATGAGCGTAATACTGTTTCTGAAGAAATCGGGCGGCTAAAAAAGGCGGGTCAGAAGGCAGAGGAGAAAGTTTTAAAGATGCGGGCAGCCTCGCAAAAAATCAAGGAAGTGGATGAGGAAGTGCGGGGGATCGAGGAGGAATTGGCGCAGCTTCTGCTCGCCATTCCTAATCTGCCGCATCAGTCGGTACCGGTAGGAACTGATGAAAGTGCGAATCGGGAAGAACGCCGCTGGGGGACACCGCCGGAGTTTACTTTTCAACCACAGCCTCATTGGGATCTGGGGGAACAATTGGCCATTCTCGATTTTGAGCGGGCGGCTAAAGTAACGGGAGCACGATTTGTTTTTTACAAAGGTTGGGGTGCTCGCTTAGAAAGAGCTTTAATCAATTTTATGCTTGATGTGCATACGGGCGAACATGGCTATCAGGAATTATTGCCGCCCTTTATGGTCAATAGAGAGAGTATGACCGGAACGGGACAATTGCCTAAGTTTGCGGAGGATATGTTTCATCTGGAAAATACCGAATATTTTTTGATTCCGACAGCAGAGGTCCCGGTAACTAATTTTTATCGTGAGGAAATTCTCGCGGAGGAACAGCTGCCCCTTTATCATGTGGCTTATTCTCCCTGTTTTAGGGCGGAAGCAGGAGCACATGGCCGGGATACGAGGGGACTTATTCGTCAACATCAGTTTAATAAAGTGGAGATGGTTAAATTTTGCCATCCCACGACTTCTTATGAAGAACTGGAAAAACTGACGGCTAATGCGGAGAGAATCTTACAATTGTTGGAGTTGCCTTATCGGGTGATGACCCTCAGCTCCGGGGATCTAGGTTTTTCGGCGGCAAAGACTTATGACTTGGAGGTTTGGTTACCTAGTGCCGGCATGTATAGGGAAATTTCTTCCTGCAGTAATTTCGAGGATTTTCAAGCTCGGCGGGCCAACATTAGATTCCGTCCGCGTGGGGGCGGTAAACCTGAATTTGTGCATACCTTGAACGGCTCGGGCTTAGCTGTGGGCAGAACGGTGGCCGCTGTTTTGGAGAATTATCAAGAGGAAGACGGCAGTGTCAGGATCCCTAAGGTACTGCAGCCATATCTGGGTGGACGGGAAA
>JAQVYD010000012.1:12091-17559 GCA_028709105.1 Clostridia bacterium | reverse complement strand
GGCAGGTAATTTTCGCTGAGAATGTCCGAAAAATAAGAAGTCGGGCGAAAGGGAGGGAGTTTTATGGCTAAACAGCAGAAAATCAGAATTAGGTTAAAGGCCTTTGATCATAAAATTCTGGATCAGTCTGCAGAAAAGATTGTGGATACGGCTAAACGTACAGGGGCATCGGTTGCAGGTCCAGTACCGCTGCCAACAGAGCGCAGTATGTATACAATTTTAAGGTCTCCTCATGTCAATAAGGATTCCCGTGAGCAGTTTGAGATGAGAACTCATAAGCGGCTTATTGATATCTTAGACCCAAATCCCAAGACTGTTGATGCGTTAATGGGTCTGGATTTACCGGCAGGTGTTGATATTGAAATCAAACTGTAAAAAGAGATGAGAAGAGACCAAAGGCTTTACGAGGAGGTGGCAATAGTGACAAAAACCATATTGGGAACTAAGGTGGGGATGACTCAGGTTTTTGATGAAACCGGGCGCATCATTCCTGTTACGGTGATTGAGGCCGGTCCCTGTATTGTGGTGCAGAAGAAGACCATAGAAAATGATGGTTATAATGCGATACAATTAGGTTTTAGGGCTATAGAAGAAAAAAAATCAAATAAACCTAAACAGGGGCATTTTGCCAAGGCTGAATTGAAACCCTTGCGTTATTTAGCAGAATGTCGCGTGGCAGATGCTGCTCTTTATGAGCAGGGGCAGGAAATTAAGGCTGATTTATTTTCTGCCGGAGAATGGGTTGATGTTATCGGCATTTCTAAAGGGAAAGGGTTTGCCGGAGGGATTAAACGGCATGGGATGCATCGTGGCCCGATGGCGCATGGTTCTAAATATCATCGTGGCTCCGGGTCTTTAGGGGCAAAAGGACCAGCTCGTGTTTTTCTCGGGCGTAAACTACCGGGACGTCTTGGCGGTGAACGCGTAACGGTACAAAAATTATTGGTGGTTAAAGTAGATCCGGAACGTAATTTGCTGTTGGTTAAAGGAGCAGTTCCGGGCCCCAAGAAAAGTCTGGTAACCATCAAGAGTTCTGTTAAGGCTTAAAGTGAGGACTTAATGGGAAGGAGGAAAATGTAGATGCCCAAAGTTGCTTTGTATAATATAAATGGCGAACAGATCGGCGTAATAGAGCTGAGTGATGCTGTTTTTGGTATTGAACCTAATGAAGCTGTTGTGCATGAAGCTGTAGTGATGCAATTAGCTAGTTTACGTCGTGGCACTCACTCTGTAAAGACCAGAGCAGAAGTAAGAGGTGGCGGGAGAAAACCTTGGAGACAAAAAGGTACAGGTAGAGCTCGTGCCGGTACGATTAGGTCTCCGCTTTGGCGTAAAGGCGGGATCGTTTTCGGGCCGAAGCCTCGTGATTATGCTTATCATTTGCCACGTAAAAAAGCACGTCTCGCTATTAAATCTGTGCTTTCTGCTAAAGTAAGTGCCGGGGAAATAATGGTTTTGGATCAGTTGGCATTTACTGAACCGAAGACGAAACAGATGCTTGAAGTTTTAGCTAAGCTTAAGGTTGAGCCCAAGGTTCTAGTAGTTACTGCCGATCATAATGATCATGTGCAAAAATCCAGCAGAAACATAGCTGGCGTTAAGTCACTAGAGGCTGAGGGGATTAATGTCTATGACCTTGTCAAATATGATCGGTTATTGATTACCAAAGATGCTGTGGTTAGGATTGAGGAGGTGTTTTCTTAATGCGTAATCCTCATGAAGTTTTGCTTAAACCTATCGTAACTGAAAAAACTACTGATTTGATGCAGGAAAACAAGTATACTTTTAAGGTCGAACCTAAAGCAAACAAGATTGAAATAAAAAAGGCGATAGAGTTAATTTTTAATGTAGACGTAATTGATGTGAGAACAATGAATGTTTCCGGTAAATTTAAAAGACAGGGGCGCTCAGTCGGCTATACCTCTGACTGGAAGAAAGCCATTGTTACTCTAAAACAGGGGCAAAGATTACCAATTTTTGAAGAGTAGCTTGTTTATACGAATGTAAGGGAGGGAAAAAAGGATGTCAATCAAAGGCTTTAAACCTCTTACTCCAGCGAGAAGGCACATGACGGTTTCTTCTTTCGAAGAAATAACAGCAAAGGAACCGGAAAAAACCTTAGTGGCACCATTGAAGAAAAATGCAGGGCGTAATAATTATGGACGCCTGACGGTAAGACATAGAGGCGGAGGACATAAGCGTTTATATAGAAAAATTGATTTTAAACGTGATAAAGATGGTATCTCCGCTAAGGTAGCCACGATAGAGTACGATCCTAACCGTTCGGCCAATATAGCTTTACTTCATTATGCTGATGGGGAGAAACGATATATTATTGCACCTCAGGGTTTACGGGTAGGCGATACGGTTATTTCAGGTGCTGATGCCGATATTAAAGTGGGCAATGCCTTACCTTTAGAAAAGATTCCTGTGGGAACACTGATTCATAATATCGAGCTAAAACCTTTAAAAGGTGCGCAAATTGTTCGTTCTGCCGGTGGTTCGGCTCAACTGATGGCGAAGGAAGGTAATTATGCTACGATACGTATCCCTTCTGGTGAAGTGCGTCTTGTGCATCTCAAATGTAAGGCTACGATCGGGCAGGTAGGAAACGTTGAACATGAAAACATTACTATTGGGAAAGCAGGACGTTCACGTTGGTTAGGGATTAGACCTGCTAATCGCGGTGTCGTGATGAATCCCGTCGATCATCCCCATGGCGGTGGCGAAGGGCGTTCCCCCGTAGGACGGAAAACACCTATGACACCTTGGGGTAAGCCTGCTATCGGTGGTAAGACAAGAAAGAGAAAGAATCCCAGTGATAGATTTATTGTGACGTCTCGTAAGAAGAAGTAGGAGAAGGAATTGTGAAGAAAGGAGGCTAATAAGTGGGCAGATCAGTAAAAAAAGGCCCTTTTATTGAGGAGAGTCTTTTAAAGAAGATAGAACAAATGAATAGCACTAATGAAAAACGTGTGATTAAAACATGGTCCCGTCGTTCCACAATTTTCCCGCAGATGGTAGGACATACCATTGCTGTTTATGACGGGAAGAAACATGTTCCTGTATATATTACGGAAGATATGGTAGGACACAAATTGGGTGAATTTTCGCCGACAAGAGTTTTTAAAGGGCATGGTTCCCATACGGAACGTTCTACCGCTTTGAAATAATTGCCGGGAAGAAGGAGGTATGCTTTATGGAAGCTAAAGCCGTAGCTAAATATATACGCATTTCTCCCCGGAAGGCACGTCAGGTAATTGATCTCATCCGGGGGAAGGATGTAGGGGAGGCGTTTACTCTCCTCAAATTTACAGCACATAAGGGGACGGAATCTATTACTAAGGTTTTAAAGTCCGCTGTGGCCAACGCTGAGCATAATTATGCACTGGATTCTGATGCTTTATATGTTCGGGAAGCCTATGTAGACGAAGGCCCGACGTTAAAAAGGGTTAGACCTAGAGCTAGAGGTAGTGCTGATGTGATTAAAAAACGTAGTAGTCATATTACTGTCGTTGTTAGTGAGAAAGGGGGGGATAAATAGTGGGTCAGAAAGTACATCCAAAAGGGCTGCGTGTCGGTATTATTCGTGATTGGGAGAGTAATTGGTACGCTGACAAAAACTATACTGAACTCCTCCATGAAGATATCAAGATCCGTAGTTTTATTAAAAAGAAGCTTTTTCAAGCAGGAGTTTCTAATGTGCAAATAGAACGTGCTGCCAATAGGGTAAAAGTCTCTATTCATACAGCTAAACCAGGTATTGTGATTGGTCGTGGCGGTACGGAAGTGGAGGCTTTAAGGAAAAGTTTAGAACAGATGACAGGTAAAAAAATTAATGTCAATATTATTGAGATTAAAAAGCCGGAACTTGATGCTCAGCTCGTGGCAGAAGGTGTTGCTCTACAACTAGAAAAACGAATCGGTTTCCGTAGAGCGATGAAGCAGGCTGTCTCTCGCACGATGCGTTTAGGTTCAGAAGGTGTAAAAATTCGCTGTTCCGGACGTTTAGGTGGGGCGGAGATTGCTCGTACAGAATGGTATAGTGAGGGCAAGGTGCCTCTGCATACATTAAGGGCAGATATTGATTATGGTTTTACCGAAGCCAATACTACTTATGGTAAGATTGGCGTGAAGGTTTGGATCTATAAAGGTGAGATACTTCCTGAAGTGGGAAACAGGAAGGAGGAGAAGGCTAATGCTGAGTCCTAAAAGAGTAAAATGGCGCAGACCTCATCGCGGGGTAATGAAGGGTAATGCTATGCGGGGGAATGAGGTTGCTTACGGTGAATATGGGTTGCAGGCTTTGGAACATGCTTGGATTACTAGTCGTCAAATCGAGGCCGCTCGTATCGCGATGACCAGGTTTATTAGGCGTGGCGGTAAAGTATGGATTAAAATATTTCCACATAAAGCGGTTACGGCTAAGCCTGCTGAAACTCGGATGGGGAGTGGAAAAGGTTCTCCTGAATATTGGGTGGCCGTAGTTAAACCTGGCAGAATTATGTTTGAAATTGCCGGAGTTGATGAAGTATCAGCTCGTGAAGCCCTCCGTTTAGCTTCTCATAAATTGCCCATTAAAACTAAAATTGTAAAACGTGAAGAAATGGGTGGTGAAGCAGGTGAAAGCTAAAAATCTTCGTGACCTGACACAGAATGAATTAAATAGTAAGATTATTGAGCTGAAAGAGGAACTGTTTAATTTGCGTTTCCAGCTTGCCACCGGTCAATTAGAAAACCCGATGCGCCTGCGTGAGGTTCGTAAAACAATTGCGCGGACCCATACAGTGTTAAGGGAACGGGAGCTGCAAGAAGAAAAACAGTAGAGTTTTAGGCAAGCTCTATCAGGTCAAGGTTGAAAAAGGAGGTATGAAGTTTGGAAAGGCGCATGCGCAAAACTCGGATAGGTGTTGTGGTAAGCGATAAGATGGAGAAGACAGTAGTTGTGGCTGTCGAAAATTATGCCAAACATTCTCTTTATAAGAAGATTATCAGGCGTACTAAGAAATATAATGCTCATGATGAAGAAAATTTGTGTAAAGTTGGGGACAAAGTCCGGATTATGGAAACACGCCCTTTAAGTAAAAGCAAAAACTGGCGGGTTATCCAGATCATCGAAAAAGCCCCCCTTGTATAGACAGGAGCAATTCCTGAAAGGAGGTTCAAGGCATGATTCAACAAGAAAGCGTACTGAAAGTTGCTGATAATACTGGGGCCAAACGGTTATTGTGTATTCGGCCTTTGGGAGGTTCTTTGCGCCGTTATGCTTCCATTGGTGATATCATTGTGGCTACAGTTAAAGAAGCAACACCAGGCGGCGTTGTTAAAAAAGGTGAAATAGTAAAAGCAGTAATAGTGCGTACTAAAGATGCTGTGCGTAGAACTGATGGCTCTTATATCCGCTTTGATGAAAATGCTGCTGTGCTGATCAAAGATGATAAAAGCCCCAGAGGTACACGTATCTTTGG
>JAQVYD010000012.1:0-11991 GCA_028709105.1 Clostridia bacterium | reverse complement strand
GAAGGGGCGGGTTATTGTGGAAGGTCTGAATGTTGTCAAACGGCACATGAAGCCTACACGCGTTAATCCCCAAGGCGGAATTACAGAAATTGAAGCCCCTTTGGATAGTTCTAATGTCATGATTTATTGTGAAAAATGTAATAAACCTGTGCGGATAAAAAAAATATTTTTAGCTGATGGGAAAAAGGTTCGCACATGCCATCAATGTGGTGAGCAGTTTGATAAGTAGACTCTGCCGGAAGGGAGGTTTAAAGCATGGCACGGCTAAAGGAAAAGTATAAGGAAGACGTTATTCCTGCAATGTTGCAGAAATTTAGCTATAAAAATATCATGGAAGTCCCTAAGCTGGAAAAGGTTGTTATTAACATTGGCGTAGGAGAAGCAACGCAGAATCCGAAAGCACTTGATGGCGCGGTAGCGGATTTAATAGCTATTACGGGACAAAAACCTGTGATTACGCGAGCGAAAAAATCAATCGCTGCTTTTAAGTTGCGTGAGGGGGTAGCGATAGGGACGAAGGTTACCTTAAGAGGCGAGAGGATGTATGAGTTTGTTGACAAGCTTTTTAATGTTGTCTTGCCTAGAGTCAGGGATTTCCGGGGGGTTTCACCCAAGGCTTTTGATGGCCGGGGGAATTATACCTTAGGTTTAAAAGAACAATTGGTGTTCCCAGAAATAGATTATGATAAAGTAGATAAGGTACGGGGGATGGATATAATCTTTGTAACAACTGCCTCTACTGATGAGGAATCTAAGGAACTGTTGAATTTAATGGGAATGCCTTTTGCTGGAAAATAGGTGAAGTGTAAAGGTTAAAGGAGGGACTTGTGTGGCAAAAAAAGCTAAGGTTTTAACGCAACAGCAGATACCTAAATATAAAGTTAGGCAATATAATAGATGTAAAATATGTGGTCGTCCCCATGCTTACATGCGGAAGTTTGGTATGTGTAGAATTTGCTTCCGTAAGCTGGCTTACGAAGGACAAATTCCCGGCGTGACCAAGGCCAGTTGGTAAGTTTGGAAAGAGGAAGGGGGTCGTTTAAATATGGTCATGGCTGATCCTGTAGCAGATTTTTTAACAAGAATTAGGAATGCTAATTCTGTTCATCATGAAAAGGTAGAAATTCCGGCTTCAGGTATGAAAAAAACGCTTGCGGAAATTTTTAAAGCCGAAGGTTTAATCAAGGATTATGAGTTTATTGAAGACGGGAAGCAAGGCATTCTCAGATTATATCTGAAATATGGTTTGCATGAAGAAAAGGTGATTACAGGGATTAAGCGTATTAGTAGACCGGGTCTTCGTGTTTATGTGAAAAAAGACGAAGTTCCTCGTGTCTTAGGTGGGTTAGGTATTGCTGTTATTTCTACTTCACAGGGTATAATGACAGATAAAGAAGCTAGAAAACGTAGTTTGGGCGGGGAAGTAATTTGTTATGTTTGGTAAAAATCCTGTCAAGCTTGCAGCAAGAAAAAGATGGATGCAGGAGGTGTAAAAATGTCACGAGTTGGAAAACAGCCCATCGTTATTCCTGCAGGGGTAGAAGTAAAAATTAAGGGGACGCATATCTCTGTGCAAGGTCCGAAGGGGCTGCTCGAGAAAGAGTTCCATGAAGAGATGAAGGTGGTTGTTGAGGAGGGGCAGCTTGTGGTGATACGCCCTAGTGATAACAAAAATCATCAAGCACTTCATGGCATGACTAGATCGATTCTTGCCAATATGGTTAAAGGCGTAACGGATGGTTTCGAAAAATCCTTAGACATAGCGGGGGTTGGTTATCGTGCTGCTAAACAGGGGAAGAAGCTTGTTTTAACAGTAGGTTACTCTCATCCTGTAGAGATTGAACCGGAAGCGGGGTTGGAGATTGAAGTGCCCGCACCGAATAAGATTGTCGTTAAGGGTATTGATAAGGAAAAGGTTGGGCAATTAGCGGCTAACATTCGCTTTGTGCGTAGCCCTGAGCCTTATAAAGGGAAGGGTATTAAGTATAGTGAGGAAGTAGTGCGTATTAAAGCCGGAAAGACGGGCAGTAAGGGTGTCTAAAGTTACAACAAGGCTCTTAACTGTAGCGGAAGGGAGTGAAGTAGGTGATTATTAAAGCTGATCGTAAAAAAATACGTCAGAAGAAACATCGGCGCTTACGTCAAAACATACAAGGAACAGCCGAGTGTCCGCGGTTGGCTGTTTATAGAAGTTTAAAGCAGATGTATGCTCAATTAATAGATGATACGAAGGGTGTTACTCTTGTCGCGGCTTCCACGTTGGAAGAACCTCTCAAAGCAGAATTAGAATCCGGGGGTAATGCTGAGGCTGCTTATAAAGTAGGACAGCTTTTAGCCCAAAAGGCTTTGCAAAAAGGGATCAAAAAAGTGGTTTTTGACCGCGGGGGTAATCTTTATCATGGACGTGTGCAGGCAATTGCTGAGGGTGCCCGTGCGGCAGGGTTAGAGTTTTAATTTACCGGTAAAGGAGGGGAGAAAATGGCGAGAATAGATGCCAACCAGCTGGAACTTAGTGAAAAAGTAGTTTATATAAATCGTGTGGCTAAGGTTGTCAAAGGCGGACGGCGCTTTAGTTTTAGTGCTTTAGTTGTGGTCGGCGATGGGCATGGTTATGTGGGTGCCGGTCTGGGTAAGGCTACCGAGGTTCCCGAAGCTATACGTAAAGGGATAGATGATGCGAAGAAAAATCTTACCTTTGTCCCGCTTGTAGGTACAACAATTCCTCATGAAGTTCTGGGAAGGTTTGGGGCCGGAAAAGTTTTGTTAAAACCTGCAGCCGAAGGTACCGGGGTTATTGCCGGCGGTCCGGTGCGTGCTGTCCTGGAATTAGCAGGGATTAGAGATATTTTGACTAAATCTCTAGGGTCAAATAATGCTAATAATATGGTGAGGGCCACTTTGAGTGGGTTAAAGAGTTTGAAACGAGTCGAAGACGTTGCTAAAATACGTGGTAAATCCGTAGAAGAACTCTTGAGTTAGGAGGGCAACAATGGCGAAATTAAAGATTACTTTGAAAAAAAGTGTCATTGGCGTTAATGAAAAAGTAAGAGCAAATGTACAATCTTTAGGGCTTTCTAAAATACGGCAAAGTGTTATTCACGAAGATACCCTCGCTATTCGAGGGAAGATAAAAAAAGCGGAACATTTATTATCTGTAGAGGAATTGACCTAGTAACAAAGAGGAGGTGCAGCAAATGAAACTCCATAATTTAAAGCCGGCAGAAGGTTCTAAGACAACTCCTGTGAGAAAAGGTCGTGGTACAGGGTCTGGTCTGGGGAAAACTTCCGGCCGTGGGCATAAAGGACAAAAAGCCAGAGCCGGGGGAGGAAAAGGCCCCTATTTTGAAGGTGGTCAGACACCTTTGCAAAGGCGGATGCCCAAACATGGTTTTACGAATATCTTTAAGTCTGAATATGTCATAATTAATGTTTCTCAATTAAATGATCGTTTTGAAGCAGGGATGGTAGTTACACCGGAAGTTTTAGTGGAATCAGGTCTTGTCAAAAATGTACGGGATGGGGTTAGAATACTCGGCAATGGAGAAATCACAAAGGCTTTAACTGTAAGAGCGCATGGTTTTTCCAAAGCGGCAGCAGAAAAAATTGCCGCTGCTGGCGGTCAAGTAGAGGTGATTTAGGTGGTAGAGGTTTTAAAAAATGCTTGGAAACTTTCGGATATACGTCAAAAGATACTTTTTACCATAGCGATGTTAGTAGTTTTCCGGCTGGGGGTGCATATACCGGTACCGGGAATTGATACACAGGTTATTGCTGATTTAATTGCGAAGGGTCAACTTCTAGGGTTTTTTGATGTTATCTCCGGGGGTGCTTTTAAAAAGTTTTCGATTTTTGCCATGAGCATAACGCCTTATATTAATGCCTCTATTATTATGCAGCTTTTAACGGTCGTCATTCCTTATCTGGAAAGATTATCTAAGGAGCCGGATGGTCGTAAAAAGATGGCACAGTATGTTAGGTACGGGACAGTTATTTTAGGTTTTGTGCAGGCAGTGGGGATTTCTTTCGGTTTACGAAAGGCAGTGGTCAATCCCGGCTTAGGTTCTACATTGCTTATCGCTTTGTCATTGACTGCAGGTACGGCTTTTTTGATGTGGCTGGGTGAACTAATCACGGAAAAAGGAATTGGCAATGGGATTTCTTTGATAATTTTTGCGGGGATTGTTTCTCGTGTCCCGGTAGGGGTTGTTTCGGTTTATGAATACTTAAAAGCCGGGACGGCTAGTATTTTTGTCGTGCTTCTTTTTGCCATCATTGCTCTTTTTGTGATGGCGGGGATTGTCGCCATACAGGAAGGTCAGCGCCGTATTCCGGTGCAGTATGCTAAACGTGTCGTTGGGAGAAAGGTTTATGGAGGGCAAAGTACCCATATCCCTTTGAAAGTTAATCAAGCAGGGGTTATTCCGATTATCTTTGCCATTTCCATTTTAATGTTTCCGGGGACGATTGCGGCGTGGTTTCCTACTAATAAATTTGCTGTGGTGATTACGAAAATCTTTGATTTTAATTCTTGGTGGTATCAACTTATTTATGCTCTGTTAATTATATTTTTCACTTATTTTTACACAGCCATTACTTTTAACCCTAATGACGTCGCTGATAATATGAAGAAATACGGTGGTTTTATACCTGGCTTGAGACCTGGCCGTTCTACTGCGGAGTATATTGAGAAAGTCGCCAATCGGGTTACTTTCGCCGGAGCAGTCTTTTTAGCCGCTATCGCGGTACTGCCGGCACTGTTAATCTCTTTAACCGCCTTACCTGTGTACTATGGAGGTACTAGTTTGCTGATTGTAGTAGGTGTGGCTTTGGATACGATGAAACAGTTGGAATCAAATCTTTTGATGAGACATTATCAAGGTTTCTTGAAATAACAGGAGGTAAGGGTAATGAGAATAATTTTGATGGGTCCGCCGGGAGCAGGCAAAGGAACGCAAGCGGATTTTCTTACTAAAGAATTAAAGATACCTCATATTTCTACAGGGGAGATGTTCCGCAAGGCTGTTAAAGAGAATACTCCCTTAGGTATAGAAGCTAAACGGTATATGGATTCCGGGCAGCTTGTCCCTGATGCCGTGACGGTAGGTATTGTTAAAGAAAGATTAGCGGAAGCGGATTGTCAGAAGGGTTTTTTGCTGGATGGCTTTCCACGCACAGTTGCTCAGGCAGATGCTCTGGATGTTACTTTACGCGAACTTGGTGTAAAATTAAATCAAGTGATTAATCTTCTTGTAGGTCGGGATGCTCTCTTGCAGCGTTTAACCGGGCGGAGAGTTTGCAAATCATGTGGGGCTACTTATCATGTGCTCTATAATCCTTCCGCGGCGGGTCAGAAGTGTCAGCTCTGTCAGGGGGAACTTTATCAGAGAAGTGATGATACGGAAGCTACTGTAGCTAATCGTTTAGATGTTTATGAACAGCAGACGGCTCCTCTGGTGGCCTATTATGAAAAAAAGGGGCTTCTCCTAAATATTGCCGGGAATGAAACAGTAGAGGCGATTGCTGAAAATATTTTAAAAGTTTTAGGAAGCGAGCAAGGATGATTATTCTGAAATCTGAGCGAGAATTACAGTATCTGTATGATGCGGGGCAGATTGTGGCTAAAACGCATCAAGAAGTGGCTAAAGCTGTGCAGCCTGGTGTTACTACCCTTGAACTTGATCGTTTAGCCGAGGAATATATTTTAAAGTGCCAGGCGAAACCAGTGTTTAAAGGTTATTATGGTTTTACCGGTAGTATCTGTACTTCCATTAATGAAGAGGTCGTGCATGGTATCCCTAGTTTAAGGCAGTTAAAATTTGGTGATATTATTAGTATTGACATTGGTGCGGTGATTAATGGTTTTGTAGGTGATGCTGCCGTCACTTTGCCGGTAGGCGAAATTGATGAAGAAGCACAGCAATTAATTGAGGTCACCAAAAATTCTTTAGCTGAAGGGATCAAACAGGCGGTAGTTAAGAATAGATTATCTGATATTTCTCATGCGATTCAGACTTATGTGGAGAGTAATGGTTTCTCAGTTGTACAAGATTTTGTAGGTCATGGTGTGGGCAGAGCGATGCATGAGGAGCCTCAAATCCCGAACTTTGGTCCACCCGGACGTGGCCCTCGGTTAAAAAGCGGCATGACCTTAGCGATTGAACCGATGGTTAATGTAGGTACTTATGAAGTAGAAACACTACTTGATAATTGGACTGTAGTGACTAAAGATAAAAAACGCTCTGCACATTTTGAGCATAGTATTGCCATTACAGATGATGGACCTTGGATTTTGACAAAATAAATTATTTCCAAAGTAGTAGGGATAAGGAGGTAGTATAGATGTCCAAACAGGATGTAATTGAAGTTGAAGGTACTGTTCTGGAACCTCTCCCCAATGCCATGTTTCGGGTTGAATTAGCGAATGGGCATAAAGTTTTAGCTCATGTCTCCGGTAAAATTAGAATGCATTTTATCCGTATTTTACCAGGGGACCGGGTTACTGTTGAGCTTTCACCTTATGATTTAACTAGGGGAAGAATTACTTATCGTTTTAAATAAGTAAATTCCTTAGGTATGAAGGAGGTAGAAATAGTGAAAGTTAGACCGTCTGTTAAGCTTATCTGTGAAAAGTGTAAAATAATTAGACGTAAGGGTAGAGTGATGGTAATTTGTAAAAACCCTAAGCACAAGCAGAGACAGGGGTAGGATTTATTAAATAAGAACAATAAGGAGGTGTACAAATGGCTAGAATTGCAGGTGTGGATATCCCTCGTGATAAACGGGTTGCCGTAAGTTTAACGTATATTTTGGGGATTGGCAGATCAACTGCCCAGAAGATCTTGGCTCAAACAGGGATAAACCCTGATACAAGAGTTAAAAATTTGACAGAAGATGAAGTGAATAAACTTCGTGAAGTGATTGATAAGGAATATAAGGTAGAAGGTGACCTGAGACGTGAAGTTTCTTTAAATATCAAGAGATTAATTGAAATTGCTTCTTATAGAGGAATGCGTCATCGTCGTGGTCTTCCTACCCGTGGGCAACGGACTAAAACAAATGCCCGTACGCGTAAAGGTCCTAGCAAAACCGTGGGGATTAAACGTGCGACGGAAGCTAAATAAGAATTGTGAAAGGGGGGAAGGAAAGCTAAATGGCCAAAACAACTACTAGGGTAAAGCGTCGTGCCCGTAAAAATGTGGAACAGGGAAGAGTTCATATCCAGTCTACTTTTAATAATACCATTGTCACTATCACGGATATGACTGGGAATGCAATTTCTTGGGCTACTGCAGGACAGTTAGGTTTTAAGGGTTCTAGAAAGAGTACGCCTTTTGCTGCACAAATGGCTGCGGAACAAGCTGCTAAGGTGGCCGTGGAACATGGGATGCGGGAGGTTGAGGTTTATGTGAAAGGACCTGGAGCAGGTCGTGAAGCCGCGATTCGTTCTCTACAGGCTACGGGTTTAGAAGTAAGTGTGATTAAAGATGTTACTCCGATTCCTCATAATGGATGTCGTCCGCCAAAAAGGAGAAGAGTTTAAGGAGGTGTCAATGAATTTATGGCAAAATATACAGGTCCAGTCTGTAGACAGTGTCGTCGTGAAGGTATGAAGCTCTATTTAAAAGGTGATCGCTGTTATACAGAAAAATGTGCTATTGATAGAAAAGCTTATGCTCCTGGTCAGCATGGGCAACACAGTCGTAGAAAATTATCCGAATATGGTTTACAGTTAAGGGAAAAGCAGAAGGCTCGTCGTATTTATGGTATTCTGGAAAGGCAGTTTAGTAAGTATTTTGTGATGGCTGAACGCCAGAAAGGTATTACCGGCGAAAATTTACTGCAAATCTTGGAAAGACGCTTAGATAATGTGGTCTATCGTCTCGGTTTTGCTTCGTCAAGAGTGGAAGCGAGGCAGTTAGTTACCCACAATCATTTTCAGCTTAATGGGCATAAAGCGAATATCCCTTCCATTCTTGTGAAGGTGGGAGATGTGCTGCAAGTAAAAGAAAAAAGCTTGAATTCGCCCAAGTTTATTGAATTAAAGGAAAATATTGCTCACAAAACTCCGCCTGCGTGGTTAGATTTAGATAAAGAAAACATGACAGGTAGGGTATTAGCTCTTCCCAGTAAAGAGCATCTTGATCTTCCTCTGGAGGAACATCTGATTGTTGAGTTATATTCTAGGTAGTTGATAGTAGATTGTTGATTAACTGGGGGAAAGTTAAGTTAGGTTTGAGTAGGAGGGTTAACCTGTGATTGAAATTGAAAAACCCAAAATTGAGTGTGTGGAGATAAGTGAGAAACAAGATTATGCCAAGTATGTTGTGGAACCGCTGGAAAGAGGCTATGGGATTACTCTAGGTAATTCTTTGCGCCGCGTAATTTTGTCTTCCCTGCCGGGAGCAGCGGTTACTTCGGTGAAGATTGATGGCGTTTTGCATGAATTTTCTTCTATCCCCGGGGTGGTGGAAGATGTAACGGAGATTATCCTTAATCTGAAGGCCCTTGCTCTAAAAATATATACAGATGAGCCACAGGTAATTCGCATCGAGGAAACAAAAGCGGGAGAAGTATTGGCGGGAGATATTATCAAAAGTAGTGAGGTGGAGATTCTTAATCCTGAATTGCATCTAGCTACTTTGGATAGTGATGCTCATTTGTCAATAGAAATGACGGTGGAAAAAGGCCGTGGTTATCGGCCTTCGGAAAAAAACAAGAAGGAAGACCATATCATCGGGGTAATTCCGATCGATTCCATTTTTTCACCGGTACGTAAAGTGAATTATACAGTGACCGATACTCGTGTCGGACAGATTACGGACTATGACAAATTAACTTTTGAAGTTTGGACTAATGGGACAATCGCTCCTGATGAAGCGATCAGTCTTTCCGCTAAAATACTGAATGAGCATCTCCAACTTTTTGTGGGACTTACTGAGAAAATTGGGGATGTCGAAATAATGGTGGAAAAAGAAGAAGAAGAACGGGATAAGGTTTTGTATATGAGTGTTGAGGAACTTGATTTGTCGGTGCGTTCTTATAATTGTTTAAAAAGGGCGGGAATAAATACAGTCGGAGAACTTGTGCAGAAGACAGTAGAAGATATGATGAAAGTAAGAAATTTAGGGAAAAAATCGTTAGCGGAAATAGAAATAAAATTAGCTTCCCTGGATTTAGATTTAAAAAAAGCGGAGGAATAGGTGTTTAACCAGTTGTAAAGGGGGTTTGAAGATGGCCTACAGAAAATTAAATTGTAATACCGGGAAACGGCGAGCTTTATTGAGGAACATGACTACAGCACTTCTTAAAAACGGTCGGATCGAAACAACAGAGCCGAAGGCCAAAGAACTAAGAAGCATTGTAGAAAAAATGATTACTCTGGGTAAGCAGGGTGATTTACAGGCCAGACGTCAGGTTGCTGCTTATCTTCTTGATGAGGATGTGGTCAAAGACCTTTTTGATAATCTTAGTAAAAAATATACTGATCGTCAGGGCGGATATACTCGCATTATTAAGGTGGGGACTCGTCGTGGGGATGCAGCCCCCATCGTCATCATCGAATTAGTGTAGTGATAAATCCTTTGTCAAGCAGAGGTCAGGAAACCCATACCTTTAAACCGTTACCGCGGTTGGGATTTGGTTTTCCTGGTTTTTGTTTTATCATCTATTTAATGATCTATGGGGACTAAAGTGGTGAGAGAGCATGATCGATGTAAAAAATTTAAAACATCAGTTCCGTAATCCTCAAGGGGGCTATCAAGAGGCTTTAAAAGGGGTAGATTTACAGATCGGACAAGGTGAGTTCGTGGCGATCATTGGTCATAATGGTTCCGGAAAATCTACTTTAGCCAAGCATTTTAATGCCTTGCTCTTGCCTCACCATGGGTCTGTCACCGTAAATGGTATAGATACTAGAGAGAGTGAGTGCTTATGGCAAATTCGTCAGAAAGTAGGCATGGTTTTTCAAAACCCTGATAATCAGCTTATTGCTACTACCGTAGAAGAGGATGTGGCTTTTGGTCCGGAAAATTTGGGCATTGAACCGGTCAAAATTCGCCAATTAGTTGATGAAGCTTTGGAGAGCGTGGGGATGAGTACCTATAAAAAAAGAGCGCCTCATCTTTTATCAGGCGGACAAAAACAGCGGGTCGCCATCGCAGGGGTTGTGGCGATGAGACCTCAAGTATTGGTGCTTGATGAACCTACGGCGATGCTGGATCCTTTAGGCCGGCAAGAGGTTATGGATACTGTCGTCAAACTTAATCGTGAAGAAGGTTTAACAGTTGTTCTGATTACTCATTTTATGGAGGAAGCGGTTCTGGCGGATCGAGTTGTCGTGATGGCAGAGGGGCTTAAGGTCATGGAAGATTCCCCGCGGGGGATTTTTTCGCGGGTTCAACAATTAAAAGACTTGCGTTTAGATGTACCCCCGATGATGGAACTGCGAGATACTCTGGCTCGGGAGGGTTTAGATCTTCCTCGTGATATTTTGACCGTGGAAGAAATGGTGGTGGCTTTATGCCGATAATTTTGGAAAATGTTGCTCATCTTTATCAGCCCGGCTCATCCTATGAAGTGAAGGCTTTGCAAGAGATCAATTTAGTGATTAAAGAAGGCGAATTTGTAGGATTAATCGGTCATACCGGTTCAGGCAAATCTACCCTTGTTCAGCATTTAAATGGTTTATTAAAACCAACTAAAGGCAAGGTAATTGTTGATGATTGCCAAATTTCGGCGAAAAAGGTTAATTTAAAAGAAATCCGCAAAAAGGTAGGGCTTGTTTTTCAATATCCTGAGCATCAGCTTTTTGAGGAAACTGTTTTTGAGGACATTGCCTTTGGTCCAAAAAACCTAGGTTTACCTCCGGAGCAGATTGAAAAAAGGGTTAAAAAGGCTTTAGAAATGGTGCATTTAGACTACGAGAAATATCAGGCTGCTTCACCTTTCCTTTTAAGTGGCGGGGAAAAGCGGAGAGTGGCGATAGCCGGTGTTTTGGCGATGGAGCCTAAATACTTGATTTTAGATGAACCTACTGCGGGCTTAGATCCTCGGGGACGGGATGAAATTCTCGAACAGATTAAGGAACTGCATCAGCAGGGCATGACTGTGGTTCTGGTTTCCCATAGTATGGATGATGTGGCTCGTTTGACCCAGCGTCTTGTGGTGATGCACCGGAATACAATCGTTTTTGATGAGGAGACACGCAAGGTTTTTTCTCATTATGAAAGTTTGCAGGAAATGGGGTTGGATATTCCGACAGTAACCAAATTAATGTTTAGGTTAAAAGGCAAAGGCTGGTTGGTGCGTCAAGATGTTTTGACGGTGGAAGAGGCAAAAAAGGAAATTTTGCAAGTTCTGAAAGAGGCACGGAATCATGCTTAAGGATATTACAATTGGTCAATATATACCTGGTGTTTCTGCAGTTCATAACTTAGATCCCCGTACCAAGATTATTTGCTTGGTTTTTTATATGGTCGGTCTTTTTCTTGTTAATAATGCCTTAGGTTATTTATTTGTCACGCTGTTTACCATCGGGATAGTTTTTTTATCTCATATTTCCTTGATGACTATTCTTAAGGGTATTAGGCCTTTGATGATTATTATTCTTCTTACTTTAAGCTTACACGTTTTTATGACGGAAGGAGAGATTATTTGGCAATGGGGGTTTTTAAAAATCACTTGGCAAGGTTTAAGGCAAGGTGCTTTTATGGCCTTACGCTTAATTTATTTGGTAATGATTACCTCTCTGTTAACCTTGACGACAACACCCCTTGCTTTAACCGATGGTTTAGAAAGAATTTTAAAGAGGCTTTTTGTCCCGCTTGCTCATGAGTTGGCGATGATGATGACGATTGCTTTGCGTTTTATTCCTACCTTGATTGAAGAAACAGAAAAAATTATGAAGGCCCAGATGGCTCGTGGTGCCGATTTTGAAAGTGGTGGTCTTTTAAGCCGGGCCAAAAGCTTGATTCCTCTGCTGGTGCCCCTTTT
>JAQVYD010000011.1:9948-17566 GCA_028709105.1 Clostridia bacterium | reverse complement strand
GGGTGACATTTTGTAGCGATAATTAATATGCCTTAGGGGTGACATTTTCAAATGTTATTGACAGGATAAATAATCCTTACCCTATACTTTCCTTAGTAAAGTTAATCGCCTTTTTCAGCTCAGTTACGTAAGCACAAATTTCCTCGATAACGACATCAGGTTGCTCGTTAATTAAAGGCAAATTTGCCTCAATCCTTTCAATAATTGAACTACCGACAATTACCCCCTCTGCCAACGGGGCGACCTGACGTGCCATCAGCGGATTGGCAATGCCGAAACCTACCGCCAGCGGCAAATCTGTGTGTGAACGTACTTTTTCGATAAATGTCGCTAAATCGGCATTGATCTTTTCCCTACTCCCCGTTACTCCCGTAACAGAAACACAATAAATAAAACCACGAGCGCAAGAGGCTATTTTTTGCAAACGCTCACCCGTACTTGTGGGTGCGGCTAAAAAAATCAAATCAAGCTCAGCTTCGTCCATCAGCCTCTTGAAAGCACCCGCCTCTTCCGGCGGAAGATCCGGAACAATAACACCGTCAATCCCGGCATATAAAGACCTGTCCACAAATTGTTTTAACCCATAGCGATAAATGACATTAAAATACGTCATAAAGATTAAAGGAGTCTGTATTTTCCCTCGCAGCGAAGCGGCCATTCGCAAAATTCCTTCCAGCTTTACCCCTGCCGCCAAAGCCCGCTGCGAGGCTTTTTGAATTGTAGGGCCATCGGCCACCGGATCGGAATAAGGAATCCCCAATTCCAGTAAATCTGCTCCTGCCTTACTTAATTTCAGCACCAGTTGTTCCGTAAATTCAAGACTGGGATCGCCACAACTGACATAAGGGATTAAGGCCTTTTCTCCTTTAGCCTTTAGCTCTTGAAAAGTCTGACCGATTCTACTCACCGGCTTCACCCCCCAGTAATTTACTGACCGTTTGCACATCCTTATCTCCTCTTCCCGATAAATTAACGACCAACACCTGTTCAGCAGCCAGGGAAGGAGCTAATTTAAGCACATACGCCAAAGCATGCGCACTTTCCAAAGCAGGAATAATTCCTTCCCACCGTGATAACATTTGAAAAGCGCTTAAAGCTTCTTCATCGGTAACACTCAGATATTGCGCCCTGCCACTATCCTTTAAATAGCTGTGTTCGGGACCGGCCCCCGGATAATCCAGACCGGCGGAAAGGGAATGAGCCGGCAGGATCTGCCCGTCCCCATCCTGCAAAATATAGCTTAAAGCCCCATGTAAAACGCCTTTACTTCCCACATTTAAGGGCGCGGCATGTTTGCCCGTACTTATCCCTTGACCTGCCGCTTCCACCCCGATCATTTTTACCTCCCGCTCGTTGAGAAAGGGAGAAAAAAGACCCATGGCGTTGCTCCCCCCACCCACACAAGCAATTAAATAATCAGGAAGTTTCCCTTCTTTTTCTAGAATCTGTTGTTTAACCTCTTCCCCAATCACACTTTGAAAATCTCGCACCATGGTCGGATAGGGATGAGGACCGACGACAGAACCAATCAGATAATGACTGTCCCGCACTCTAGCGGCCCAACAACGCATCGCCTCATTGATCGCATCTTTCAGTGTTTGCGTTCCTGACCTCACTTCCACTACTTGGGCCCCCAACAACTTCATCCGAAAAACATTGAGCGACTGACGCCGCACATCTTCTGCCCCCATAAAAATAGTACAGGCACAACCTAACAAAGCGGCTGCCGTAGCTGTGGCGACACCATGCTGTCCCGCCCCCGTCTCCGCAATGATCTTTCTTTTCCCCATCTTTTGCGCCAGCAAGGTTTGTCCTAAACTATTATTCAGCTTATGAGAACCGGTATGATTCAAATCCTCCCGTTTGAGATAGATTTTCCCGCCCCCCAAATGTTCGGTCAACCTCCGAGCATAGTAGAGCGGGGTAGGTCTCCCCACATAAGTCGTTAAATAATGTGCCAGTTCCTCTCGAAAACAAGGATCTTGCCGATATTGTTCGTATGCCGTTTCTAACTGCAAAAGAGCAGGCAGCAATATTTCCGGCACATATCTCCCCCCAAATTCCCCGAAATAACCATTAGCAGACATTAGCATAACCCCCCTTTTGCTCTTTCGATAAATTTTCTTAACAGAACGAGGTCTTTTCGACCCGGTTCTTTTTCTACACCACTGCTGACATCAACACCGGCAGGTTTTCCTAATCTGATAGCTTCACTTACATTCTCGGGATTTAACCCCCCGGCGATGATCACCTGAATCCCGCCCCAATTACAATCAGCAAGACTTTCCCAAGAAAAAGTTTTACCTGTCCCACCCCATTGTCCCGGCACAAAAGAGTCTAACAAGATTCTGTTTACAGAACTCTGGACTATGTAATCTTTAATTTTAACAAAATCTGTTTGTGAATTCATCCGAAAAGACTTGATCAGGTCATAATCCTTTAAATATGTTAAATATTCAGGAGTTTCTTCTCCATGTAGTTGTAAACCGGTCAGACCGCAATACGCGGCAATTTCCCGCACCCTACTAAGGGTTTCTTCGACAAAAACACCAATTTTCTCCACCTCTGCAGGTAAACGCCATATTATTTCCCGGGCTAAAGCCGGCTCGATTCGTCTTTTACTCGGGGCAAAGACAAAACCCAAGGCATCTGCCCCAGATGCCACCGCGGCTTCGCCATCGGCTAAATTAGTAATCCCGCAGATTTTTACCCACATCAGACCATTCTCCTCCCTGATAACTCCCGCACTTTTTTCCCTATATCAACACTGGTCACAATACTCTCTCCCACTAAAACAGCATCTACACCAACTGCCGCCAATTGTTTAATCTGCTGTAGTGAAGAAATACCGCTTTCACTCACCAGCAAACAGGAAGCAGGCACTTGTTTAGCCAAGTGCAGAGTAAGCTGCAGGTCACATTGTAATGTTCTTAAATCACGATTGTTAATCCCGATTATTTCCGCCCCCGCACCTAGGGCTTTTTTTAATTCCGGAGAATTATGAACCTCCACAAGTACCTCCAGTTCTAGTTCTTGTGCTAACTGCAGCAAAAAAATTAATTCTTCTTCTTGCAAGATCGCCGCAATCAACAAAACAGCATCGGCGCCATAGGTCTTAGCCTCATAGAGCTGGTAAGGATCAATAATAAAATCCTTACGCAAGACGGGCAAGCGGGTAGCTTCTTTCACCTGTTTTAAATAAGCCAGACTGCCTTGAAAAAATCTTTCCTCAGTCAACACCGAGATAGCCGCAGCCCCATTCTCCTCATAACAGGCAGCCATTTGTACAGGAGTAAAGTCTTGCCGTAAAACCCCTTTCGCCGGGGACGCCTTCTTGATCTCCGCAATAAGGCTGACTCCCTTTCCGGCTAAGGCCTCTTTTAAACTAACCTTCCGCCCTGCCCAAAGATTTTCCTGCCTTTTTAATTCTTCCAGCGGCAGCACCCTTTTCTTTTGCGCTATTTCCTCTTGCTTATAAGTAAGCATCGTTTCTAAAAACATGCTTCATCCCCTCGCTCTTTAATCCGCTTGGTCGCCTCAATCAATTGCTCCAGTTTTTCTAAAGCTCGCCCGGAATCGATCGTTTCCCGGGCTATTTTGATCCCTTCACCAATGTCTGCCGCTAACCCGCTAACGACAAAGACTGCCGCCCCGTTCAAAAGTACAATATCCCGATAAGCACCTTTTTCCCCTTTCAGAATATTTCTAGTTATTTGGGCATTAACGTTTGCTTCTCCCCCCTGCAGATCCCTAAGCTTGACTCTCTTAAAACCATAATCTTCAGGATTAATGCTAAAAGTCCGAATCTTTCCGTGCTGTAAACAACTGATTTGGGTAGCCCCGATTGTGGATATTTCATCCAGGCCTCCTGCTCCATGAACAACATAAGCAGTTTCCGCACCTAAACCTTCCAGCACCCGCGCTACCGTCTCCGTTAAATCAGGGTCATAAACCCCCAGCACCTGCACTTTGACATGGGCAGGATTAGTTAAAGGCCCCAGAAGATTAAAAATACTACGAATACCGACTTCTCTTCTAGGTCCGATCGCATACTTCATCGCCTGGTGAAAGATCGGGGCATATAAAAAAGCTATCCCCGTCTCATTCAAAACCGTTTCCACTGCACAGGGAGAAAGATCGATTTTTACACCTAGGGCTTCTAAGAGATCGGCACTGCCGCTTTTACTGGAGACAGAACGATTACCGTGTTTAGCTACGGGCAGCCCTGCCCCCGCCGCCACGAAGGCCACTGTTGTCGAAATATTAAAAGTCCCGCTGCCATCTCCGCCCGTGCCGCAAGTATCCACTAGTGTGCTGTGTTTACACTTGAGTGGATGTGCTTTTTCCCGCATGGCCTGAGCACTGCCGACGATCTCGTCAACTGTTTCACCTTTCATTCTTAAAGCAGTCAATAACCCGCCGATCTGGGCAGGAGTAGCTCCTCCCTCCATGACCTGCCCCATCAAGAGCCTAGCCTCACTAATACTTAAGTTCTCTTTCCTGACCACCTTATTCAACATTCCTTTAATCATTCTTCACTCAGCTCCTCTCACTCTCTTCACTACTAAACTAAGCTCAGCTTTCTGTTGTCTCAGCTTCCTTGTGCTGCCATTTCCACCGCTTTGAACAAGGCTTGCGCCTTATTCAGTGTCTCTTGGTATTCTTTTAAAGGGTCTGAATCAGCGACAATACCTGCCCCCGCTTGGATATAACCAAGACCATTTTTCACAATTAAAGTACGGATCGTCAGACAAGTATTCATCTCCCCTCCATAGTTGATATACCCTACCGCTCCCCCATACGGGCCCCGCGGTGTAGATTCCAAAGCATCAATCAGCTCCATGGCTCTAATTTTGGGAGTTCCGGAAACTGTACCTGCCGGAAAACACGCCTTTAAAACATCAAAACAATTACAAGAAGGCGCCAGCGTTCCGGTAACTTGGGAAACCAAATGCATCACATGGGAATACTTTTCCACCTCCATCAAATTTTCTACTTTGACCGTGCCACAAGCGGAGATCCGCTCTAACTCAGCACAACCTGAATCTACCAGCATTAAATGTTCTGCTTTTTCTTTCCGGTCATTTAATAATTCCTCTTCCAACTCACGTTCCCGAACCTCGTCTGCCGCCCGGGGTCTAGTTCCGGCAATAGGTCTAATCTCAACCCTGCGATTTTCGACCTTCACTAATAATTCCGGTGACGAACCGACAAAAAATAAATCATCAAGTTGCAAATAAAACAGATAGGGAGAAGGATTGAGAGAACGCAAAACCCGATATACGGCCAAAGGCTCTGTCGGCAATGGCACCATGAACTGCTGTGCTAAGACAACTTGAGAAACCTCCCCTTTCTCAATATATTTTTTAGCCTCCCTGACCATTTCCTGATACTGATTTGAAGTAAGGTTAGCCTGATAATTAAACTTTTGCTGACCCCCTTTGCCTTGACAAGCTTTGGGACAAGCAGGGATCGCCGCATCTAATCTGGCCCTGAGCAGTTCTATTTTTTTAACCGCCTCCGCATAATCTTGACGAGAATTTTCAGTCACCTTGACATTCACCACAATCTGTAAAACTTGCCGCACATGATCAAAAACAAAAAAGGTCTCAGGAAACATGAACATACACTCAGGAAAGTCAGGTTCCCCTTTTTTCTTAGACTGCAGTTTTGCAAAATAGCGCACCATCTCATAGCCGCAATAACCGATAGCTCCACCTGTAAAACCTGAAAGCCCCGGAACTTTTACCACTTGGTATCTTTTAAAAACGTTTTCCAACTCCTCTAAGGGGTCTTGCACCACCTGCTCAACCGTCTGCCCCTTTTCCGTAATTTTTACCTTACCCTCTTGCACACTAAAAATTAGCTGTGGTTCAGAACCGATGATCGAATAGCGGCCAAGGCTTTGTCCTTTTTCCACACTTTCCAGCAAAAACCCATAAGAACCCCTTCTTGTCTTTAGAAACACCGATAAGGGCGTTTCTAAAGCTGCTGAATACTCTGCATAAACAGGAATCAGGTCACCTTTTTGCGCCAATTTTATAAATTCCTCGCCAGATGATGGATACATACTACACACCCCTTATTCATAATTCATAATGCATAATGAAAACACAAACACATTAACAGCAACATCTTCGCAAATATGTCTTTAATAAAAAAACAATAGTCTAAAGCAAGCTGCTTTAGACTATTGCCAAAATAAACACAATTAGGAATAAAAACAAATATTCCTACATATTACCCTAATATCCGTCTAAACTCATCTTGTCTCATCTCATCTCGTCTCAACTCAGCTTATTAATATTCAGTTTTTAAATTAATTAAATGGAGCGGAAGACGGGATTCGAACCCGCGGCCCTCGCCTTGGCAAGGCGATGCTCTACCACTGAGCTACTTCCGCAATAATTGGCTTACATGATGGTGCCTCGGGGCGGAATCGAACCACCGACACGAGGATTTTCAGTCCTCTGCTCTACCGACTGAGCTACCGAGGCAAAATTCATTCACTAGCTATTTACTTAGCTGATAAAATACATTTTAACACGTTCCCCTAAGCTGTGTCAATCAACTTTCGCTTTTGCTATTAATAATTTTACCTTACAAACGCTAACAAGGCTTCCCTCACCAGCTTCGCCGCTAAGATAGCCGTCCTTTCCGACTGATCATAAACAGGTGCTACCTCTACAAGATCCATCCCTACTACATTTAAATTTTTCATCGCCAAAATAGCCTGGAAAATTTCCCGAGAGGAACAGCCACCCGGCTCAGGCGTCCCTGTTCCCGGCGCAAAGGCAGGGTCAAGCACATCAATATCCAGTGTAAGATAAACAGGCTTCCCTTTAACCTCCTTTACGGCTTGCTCCAGGGCAGGGAAAATTTCATCTAAATAAAGATGAGTATTTTCCCGTGCAAACTCAAATTCCTCTTTAAGCCCCGAACGAATCCCGAACTGATATAATCGCTTTTTTCCTAAAAAATCAACTACTTTACGCATCACCGTAGCATGAGAGTTTTCTTCTCCGTAAAATTCCTCACGCAAATCTGTATGTGCATCAAAATGAAAAACTACCAATTCAGGGAAATATTCTACACACGCCTTAATTAAAGGCAAAGAAACAAGATGTTCCCCTCCCAGGAAAAGAGGGAATTTCTCCTCGGCAAAGATTTTTCTGGCTACTTCCTCCATACGGGCAAGACTTGCCACCGTATTACCGAAAGGTAATTCGACATCTCCGGCATCATAATAAACAATCTCTTCCAAATCCTTATCTTGATATGGGCTATATGTTTCTAGTCCTATCGAAATTTGACGAATCTGCTGAGGACCAAAACGCGCCCCCGGCCGCAGGCTTACCGTATAATCCATCGGCAAGCCTACTAACACAGCCTCTGCTTTTTCATAGTCCTCCCCAGCCCCTAAAAACCCAAAAGAACGTTGTAAATAAGGATGTCCCATTTCCCCATCTCCTACTTTTTCTATTTTGCATTTTTATTTTAGCATCTCCGCCACAAAATTAGGCAGAACAAATGCAGAATAGTGAATATCCCGATTATAATAGCGCGTATTTACCGCGACAATATCTTCAGGCTTCACCTGTAACGGATCATGTTTTTT
>JAQVYD010000011.1:0-9848 GCA_028709105.1 Clostridia bacterium | reverse complement strand
ACTGCAAAGTACATTATACCAAAAATAGAGCAAAAACTACATAAAAAATCATATTAAAAAAGGTACGAGACATCTCATACCTTTTTTCTGCTTACTAAGCTTTACTTCTTTTCAACCAACCGTTTCCGCCAGTTTCTGATTGCGATAAAAATTATACTTACGAAAAGCTAAACGAACTAAGGATTTATCTTGGCTATAGGTTATTTTTTCTAAGGCCTCATCAATGGGGAAAAAACCGCCATCGGTAAAGCCCTGCTCTTTATTAATGGAAAAGGAGTCGCTTGTTGCTTCCATGATAAACCAGTCAATTTTATTACAAACCGGTATTTTACGCGAATAAGAATAGAATTCATAACTAGTCTCACCGGCAGGGGAAATTACGTTAGCCTCAACTCCGCCTTCAATTTTCACTCTCTCTAAGGCTATATCTAAGGCCAACTGTTTATTTCTAATCACACCTTTCGGTAAAACCCATTCTTGTTTATGATTTTTTAGGATAAACACTCTGTTGTCAATGAAAACCACACCACCCGCACATTCCCTCGTCAACATAGCAAATCCTCCTATACTATTCTTTATAGTTTAATACTATGTTCGACAGGATAAAGGAGTTCTCCTGCAAAAAAATCAACAAGAAATAAAGAAGTATTTTCACTTGCCTTTAGCCAGAAATAAATCACACTGTCCACCCTGCCAATGGGCACAATGATTACAACGTGGTAAAGAATCTCGGGAAGGAACATTGCCTAATTCCAGCCCTCTGGCCGACCTGACAGAATCAAAATGAGGACACCCGCCGGCCATCCGGAAAAAATTAACAGTCATCATGCAAAACCTCCTGTTTTTAGGATACCCCAACAGAAGGTTTTTAATATATATTTATACATTGAAACGGAAATTTATGATATCACCATCTTCCACTACATAAGTTTTTCCTTCCAAACGGAAAAGACCTTTTTCTTTTACTTTCGCCATCGTGCCTAATTCCTGAATGTCCTGATATTTCACGACTTCCGCCCTGATAAAACCTCGCTCAATGTCCGAATGGATTTTTCCGGCAGCTTCTTTCGCTATTGTTCCTTGTGCAATCGTCCAAGCCCTGACTTCATCTTCACCCACCGTAAAGAAAGGAATCAACCCCAAATGCTCATAAACATTACGGGCTAAAAGCTCAATCCCCGCTTCTGTTAACCCTAAATCAGCCATAAAGAGAGCCTTGTCTTCTTCCCCCAATTCACTAATTTCCCATTCCATTTGTGCGCAAATTTCTAAAAGCGGCATGTTTTTCTCCTTACATAAAGCCGCCAATTCTTCACGCTGTGGATAATCCTTCTTTTTAAACTGTTCTTCATCTAAATTGACCACAGCTAAACGTGGCTTTTCGGTGAGAAAAGCATAATTTTTCATCGCGTTTCTTTCTTCTTCAGAAAGATCCACATCACGCATAGATTTTCCTTCTTCCAGTACAGCAAAACATTTTTCCAAGCGTTCTAATTCCGCTTGATCCTCTTTCGTCATCTTTTTGCCGGTACGGATCCGTTCCATCCTTTTTTCCATTAGCTCCATATCAGCAAAGAGAAGCTCCATCTCCACTGTTTCCAAATCTTTAGCCGGATTTAACTCTTCCTGCACGTGCACTATATGCGGATTGCGAAATGCCCGTAAAACATGGACTAAGGCATCACAAACCCGCACATCATTCAAAAATTTACCCGCCCCGGATTTTTGTCCTTCCTGACTGGACACCAGCCCGGCAATATCAATAAAATCAATCTGCGCATAGATCGTTTTACGCGGTTGATAAAGGTCACTCAAAAAATTAATCCTCTGGTCAGGAACCCTTGCTGTCCCGATATTTGCCTCAAGTTTACCTGCCCCTATCTCCGCTTTCCCCCTAGTCAGGAGATTGAAAAACGTAGTTTTACCTGTCAACGGTAAACCAATTAGCCCTATTTTCACCGCAAACTTCCCCCTCATCTCTTAGTACAACCTACCTACTTAAAATACTACCACAAAACAGAGTAATGCGGAAAGCATTAAAACTTTTTAATTACTTGAAAAAAACAACCCTAAATTTCCGTTGAAAACGTTTCAGCACCGTATAAAAAGTTTGTCCAAAAACAGCAGAAAAAGCGATATTGCCAAGCACATGCAAAGTATCAAAAGGGAAACTGGCTACATAGGTCGCTAAAAAAGTCTTCATATTCAGGGGATAGACAAAACCAACCCAATGCCAGATATTCATAATCCAACCAAAAAAATACCCGCAAAAGGCAGCCAGCGCAGTAAAATTTTTTAAATTAAAACCTTTTTCCTGTTTCGCCAAAAGAGCAGCAATACTACCGCAGATACCCCAACCTAACATCTGCCAAAGAGTCCACGGGCCCTGACCTAAAAAGAAATTAGAAACCAAAGCAGTTAAAGCACCCACCACGAACCCGGTCTGAGCGCCAAAAACATAACCGGTAATCATCACCAAGAAAGTAGTGGGCTGAACACTCGGAAAAACAGCAAAAGGCACCCGCATAATGGCAGCGAGAGTAGTCATCGTCGCGATAAGCGCAATTTCTTTAGCCGAAACCTCTGCTTTTTCAAAACGCCGGAAAAAATAGAAAACAAATAAAATCGTGCTGACTACAGCGATAATCGCCCAATTCATTTTCCCTAACCCCAACCTTTCCCGCTTAAACGATACTCTTTCTAACCCCAACTTCTAACCCCAACGAAACTCCGCCTTAGAAAACTATGCTAGAAAACAAAAGCCGCATAACCCCCCCAAGGTCTGGCCATACCCTGGTGAAAAACGAAGCTAACGTCCCTGCCTGCACTTTGTCCTCTGTCTTCTCTTCGCCCTTTTCACTTTCTGCACAAGACAACTTATTTTCCCCGCACACATTCACCTCATCACTAGGATTAACAGGAAAAGAACTCCCGCTCAAAGCAAAGACCGCATAAGCCGTCATCAGCACAGGAGAAGAATCAACCCCACTAATCCATTGAAACGAACCATCACTGTTCTGCAAACTACACAAATGGGCCGGCGGGCTAATCCCCCCTACTTGCCACTTCTCACCTGCCGGGTCTTCTCCCACCGCCGTTAACCCCTGAATCACCCAAGCATCTGTAGCGGTATTCGTCTTCTGTTTAGTCCAGCCAAACCCGCCATCTTCATTTTGTTGGTCTTTTAGATATTGCAGAGCCTTTTTGATCACCACATCGTCTTTCTCCAACCCCATCACCGCAAGGGCACTTAAAGCTACTCCCGTATCATCAGGATCGCTTTCCCCTCCCACCGCCCAACCAAAACCGCCATCACTGTTTTGCTGACTCACTAACCATGCCAAAACTTTATCTTGAGAAGGAATTTCCTTTTCCGCCGCAGCTAAAGCCAGGACAGACCAAATCTGACAATTAACTAAACCTTCTTCACCCAATGCACACTGAGCAAACTGACCATGGGGCAATTGAAAAGAAACTATTTTTTCGGCTAAATCAACCCCTTGATAAACAGGACCGCTGCCGGCTGCGGTTAAGGTCAATAATGTCCGCGCATAATCGGTCGTTCCCTCCAAAGAACGGGTCTCCTTTTGCAGATAAGCCCAAGGAGTAACTCCATTTTTGCACCAATGAACACCTGTAACATCTTCACCTGAGGCCTGCAACGCCATAACCACCCAATCTGTCACCATGGGACTACTGAGACGCCCTTTAGCACTGGGAAACCCTCCGTCCTCATTCTGCACCTCAGCCAAATAAGCCAACCCCTTCTGGACACTCTCCGCAGTATCTATAGCCCCTACCCCAGATGAAAAAACGAAAATCCCTAACCAAAGAAAAAATAAAAGATCACACCATTTTCTTGTTAAAAAACCTTTACTATTTCTGCTCTTACTCACTTTTCTGCCCCCTCTGCCGATCGCATCGTTTGTCGGCCCTCCTCTTTTCTTTCCCAGATCTTTTCCAGCACCAACTTACCTTGAGCCAATGTTACTACCGGCTCAGCGCATAAGCCCCCAAAAAGTTTGGCCACCTGTGGAGAGAAAAAAGCGGAATCAGACAACATCTCTTCCTTGCTGCCCTTGGCAATAATTGTTCCCTGTGTCATTAACGCTATTTCTGCAGCATACTCCGCAGCAAACTCCACATCATGTGTTACTAAAAGAATCGCCCGCCCTTCTTTTTGTAAATTCTGCAGGATTTCCCCTAAATGAGCCTTCAGCTCATAATCGAGCCCTCGCGTCGGTTCATCAAGGATGATTAGCTTAGGGTCAGCCGCTAATACTGCCGCCAGAGCTACACGTTGTCTTTCCCCGGAGCTTAAATCCCGGGCATAGCTCTCCGCAAACTTAGTTAAACCTAGTTTTTCCAACAAAAGATCAACTCTTACCCCTTTGGGCAAATGTAAATTGTCTAAAGTAAACTCAATTTCTTCACGTACTGTCGGGAGGAAAAGATAATCACCGGGATACTGTGATAAATATCCGATCTCCCCCGCCCATTCCTCAATTGGTCTTGTCTTAAGCTCTTGTCCCAAGAAGCGAACTGTCCCCTTAGTAGGCTGCAGTAATCCTCTTGTATTTTTTAAAAGTGTTGTTTTCCCCGCCGCATTTTCACCCATTAAAACAAGAAAATCACCGGCATAAAGCTCCAAATTAATCTCCTTTAAAGCCTCAACCCCATTTTCATAAGTATAGGCAACATTCTCCACCTGTAATAAAAGCTCTTTCTCCCCCGTAAGGCAGGGAGACGGGGACGGTTTTTTCGCCTTTTTTTGACTGCGGGAAACCAAACCGGTTTGATCTGCCGCAGCCTCCGCCGAAAGGCAAGAGAACCGTCCCCCTGTCTCTTCGGAAAGCAACCCCCTCCCCTCTTTTACCGTCAGCGGGATCCGGGTAAAACCGCTCCGGGCAAAAAGTTTCGGCAAAGGAGGCAAAAAAGGGCTCCCTTCTTTCACCGCCCAAACCACCAATTGCTTCAAATTAGTCTGATTCTGCACAATCCGCCCCTTTTCCATCACTACGACCCGATCCGCCAAATGAAAACATCTTTCTAATCTTTGCTCGATTAAAATCACCGTCATTCCTTGATCCTCATTCAACTTGCGAACAGTTGTTAAAATCTCTTCGCCGGCCACAGGATCTAATTGTGAAGTCGGTTCATCCAAGATTAATATTTCCGGCTGCATCGCCAAAATAGAAGCTAAAACAACCTTTTGCTGCAAACCACCGGACAATTGTGTCACCCGCTGCTGAAGATAAGGGCTAAGCGCAAAAGCCTCCCCCACCTCCATGAGGCGTCTTTTCATCAAGCTAACCGGCAGACCCAGATTTTCCATGCCTAAAACCAGTTCCTGCTCAACACTACTCATAATTAACTGACTTTCCGGATCCTGAAAAACCATCCCCACTTTCTTTACTAAAGCAGAACGCTTGATTGTGCGTATCTCCTGATTTTCAAGATAAATACGCCCGCCAAACCTCCCGCCGTAAAAATCAGGAAGCAAACCGGCTAAAGCTCTGACTAAAGATGATTTGCCACACCCGGAACTGCCCAAAACAAGCACAAACTCACCGCGGTTAAGAGAAAGATTAATCTTCTCTAAAGCCGGTGTCTCTGTCTCCGGATAATAATATGTTAAATCCTCGACCTTAATGAAGGCCATTTTTTCCACCCCCAGTTGAGACAAGCAGGAACGATAAAAAGCAAACCGATGCAAACGGCACTATAAACCTCTTTAATTTTTATACTTTGCAAACGAGGATAATAACTGTAAACAGCCTGCCCGCTCCAAACCAGCCACAAACTCAACAAACTCCCTGCACCAACGCAAACAGTAATAAGTTTATCCCCTAACCGCCACTTTTTCCCAAGATAATGGCTTCGCCTTCCCAAGCCATACCCCCTCACTTGTAAAGATTCCGCTAACTGAAAAGCCCTTTCCAAACTAGATAAAAGCAAGACATTAATCGCCGGCACGATTTTACGGATTCTTTCTCCCGGCTTTTTCCCGCGATAATTAACCCCACGACACTGCTGTACCTCCGTTATCCGTAAAAAATCAGCACGCATTAAAGGAAACAGCCGTAAAGAAAGACCTAACGCCAAGGCCGTTTTATAAGACCGCCCACCTAAAAGCTGAATAAGACCATCCGGATGAACAACATACATCAATAAACAAAAGGCACTAATAATCACCAACAACCGTAACCCCATCCCGGCCCCATAACACAAGGCTTCCAAAGTAATCCGCATCCGCCCCAGCCCCGGGAAAGCAGGCCCCCAAAAGAGTACCGTCGAACCGGCCCGCACAAAAAGGACATTGACCATCATAATCACAAGCAGAAAACCGCAGCCAACTTTTAAATAATTGACCCATTCATGGACTAAACCACATGATAAAATAATTGTTCCCACCGCCACAAAGAGAGCCAGCAGAAAAAAAGGATGAGCAAAAAGAAGTGATAAAAACACTACCGCAACCAAATACAGCAAAGCCGTAGCCGGATGCAGCCTCTGTCTCATCTGCTCTTGTTCTTCCTTTTTGTTATAACTATTCATCTAACAATAACCTCACTATAAAGGCATCTTCTTCTCTACGGCATCACCGGCAGCCGGATAACCTCAGCAGCAAGAACAGCCGCACTAAAAAAACCTGAGATTTGCGCAGGCCACTCTACGAGAAGCTTCACCGCATTTTGCAAACCTTCATTATCCAGACCGGAAATAAGCCAAAGAGGGCTGTCATCACCGGCAGATTCGCCTGAAGCACTAATAATCCCGACACCTGCTGTCAATTCCCTAGCCGTTTTCCCTGTATAATCCAACAATTCCAAACTATTTTCGGTAAAATGAACAAAAGTTCCGTTCTTTTGAAAAGCCTGATTCAAGTCGGCTAAATAAACATTTTCCTGTAATTCCTGCCATTTCCCCACCACTAAAGTAGGTCCTTCCCTTTCCGCCAACAACTCATTAGTAATTTCAGCTAGGGTAACCTTGGGCACACCCACAGCTTTTAAAGCACTATCTAACTGTAGCGCAAGCTCTTTTTCCTCCGGACAATAGAGGATTACCGTTGCCTTTGTTTTACCCCGGTAACCGTGCAGAAAAGGCTCAGGATAACAACCAATCACCGCAGTTGTTGCTTGAAACATCTGCCAAGGATGATAATCCCACCACACCTTTTCCCCGGGTTGGGGAAAATAATCCAAAGCACCCTGATCCGCAAAAATACCATTAACAAAAAAGAACCAGTCTTGCTTAGGTTTACCGATTCCCCCAGCTTCCGAACGCAAATTGCCAATCCCTTTGACATAACTGCCCCCATAGGCCGTTTCAACCTGATCTGCACAGACACGATCAAGTCCATCCATCACCGACATTTTCGGTTTCAGCAATACTTCCTCTTTAGCCAGTGTTCCTGCACCATAGTTCTGACTTACCCGCAAGGAGAATGTTTTTTTCCCTTCTGTTTTTTTTGTTGGCAGAGACTCCTTTTGTCCCTTGTTTAACCCCTCTAAGTCCTTAATCTTCTCTGAATCCGCTTGAGAGCTTTCTGCTGCCTTTGTTGTTTCCTTAGTAACAGAACTAACTGCTGTTTCTTTTTCCCCTGTAGATACAGGGGGATCACTGCTCTGCTTCGTACAAGCAGGGAAAATTAACAAAAACACAGACAAAATCAAAAGCAGTAATCCCTTTTTTCTCATCAGTAAACCTCCATTTTCCTTACTTAACAATCATTACTGTTTGCGTAGAGGGGAACCAGGTCACCGCAGCCCCTAAATGTGTGGCGACATAACGAAGCGGCACCAAGGTACGCCCCTGTTCAATCATGGCCGGGACTTCAAGACCGGGGCCTGTTTTCCCCACCGCTAACTTTAGGAGTTTATCTTGAAAATACATTTCGACCATTCCGCTGTCCTCTTGCCATTGCACCTCAGCGCCCATTCCTTCCGCCACAAAACGCAAAGGAACCATGGTACGATTTTCAATTAGACAAGCCGGCACATCAACCTTCTTTTGCTTGTTATTAATGAGCACTTCCGGTTCATCTATAGTCAAAGTAATCGTCAATAAATCTTCTGCTTTGACCACACTATACAAACTAAAGTTTTCCGTATAAAAAGTAAACTTTCCGCTGGCGGCATCATAAGTACCCCCCAGCTTTATTGCCCGCAGATTACCCCAACGATCCTTTTCATAACGCACCGCCGTTAATAAAGCAGCATCTTCTGCCGACAATTTTAATTCTGAAAGGTCTAAGGTAACCTGTACCGGTTCATGAAAACCGGTAATTGTTTCCGTGCGTACTTCGTCCTTTTCCTCTATTCTCGCAATCTCCGCCTTAAGTTCTACTACCTGGGCCCCGATATCCTCCAAACCACACCCTTGTCTTAGCGCAGTTGCCAGTACTTCTTCCTTTTCTTTATTTCCCAGAGCCTTGGCGCCAAAATTGAGCAAGGTTTTCTCCTCAGCACCTACTCTGCTTAATTGCTCAGTCAGCAAGGCGGAAGGAGCAAAAGAAACCTGTATTTTCCCGTTCTCTAACTGAAAACCTTGCCCTTGTTCTGTAATTCTAGCCAGCAGTTGAGACGAAAAAGAAGCTTGTTGGTTCGCCGTATTGGCTAAATTAACCTTTAACTCGCCACCCTCGGCAGATAATTCCTTTAAAATTTCCTCCGCATTTTTTTCAGCGGCAGATTTTTGGGCCGGGGAAGCCGCATCACCCGGTTTTCCTCCTACCCCCGCAATATTATCGGCATCAGTGCTATATAACCACTCTACCGCATCACCCGTCCGCAAAGTATAATCACCAACAGAAGTGGCGATAAACTTACCGTTGATCTTAACCATCCACCCGTTCATACCCCGATTTTTCTGTCCTTCTATTGCGGTAATGAAGTTACTGTCCCCTTCATACCTTACCCCTGTTTTCACTAAAGCCTCAAAAACAGTGGCCTCTTTTTGCTCTAACGTCACTCTACCGGAAAAAAGATTTTCCCCCTTTTCTCCCGTAACAGTTACCTCAACCCTAACCTTGTTCTCAGGCGGGCGAGAAGAGCCACCACTGCTACCGCCTCCACTACTCTCTGTAACACCAAGCACAACCTGCTTCGCTAAATCCAAATACCCTGCTTTAACGATCGTATTTCCTGCCTTAAGCGCTGTAAGCAAACCATGCTCATCTATCGCCGCAAGATTTACATCCCCGGTGGACCAAGACACTCCCGCCGCTATCTCTTCCCAGGTGCCCTTCAGTTTAAAAGCCTCTGCCTTCAATTGAGCCGTCGCGTTTTCACTAAGATGAAGACTCTCCGGACTGATTCTTATCGCCAGGACCGTGTTCTCATCTATGTTTCCTCCCAGTATTTGCAGACCTTTTAGCACCCAAGTATTATCAGCAAGATTACATGAAGTACCAAAAGTTCCATCTTCATTTAAAGCCTTTTCCGTAAGATAATCAACAACACTTTTGCCCTCACTGCTAATCCAAGCTGCGTCAGTAAATTCTATCCCTGCTGTCTTTAAAGTCAAAAGTACTTCTACCGCGTCGATTAAGGGGTCATCAAAACCGGAAGCATCCTGAAAACTTCCGTCAGATTGTTGTTTATCTTTTAACCAAGCAAGCCCTTTGTCTATAGCCCCTTGAACGGTCGCCAGTTCTTCTGCCTTATCCTCAACAAAAGACTTTAAATAAGTCAAGGCGCGTACGGCTTGCGCTGTCGTTTGAAAATCTTGCCACGTCTTCGTCCAAGCACCCGAACTTTTATCCTGACTGTCTAAAATAAAAGTAATAGCCATAGCTTGATCAAATTCTGCTAAGACCCCTGCTCGCCCTAAGACGGCAAAAG
>JAQVYD010000109.1 GCA_028709105.1 Clostridia bacterium | reverse complement strand
CATTATATAATACCTGGTCTAAAGTTTACAAATTATATCTATGTTTTAACTCACCTGAAGATTTCTAATCATATAGCCCACACCACTACAGGTGACAATATATTCAGGATTCCCGGGATCTGCTTCTATTTTTTGTCTCAGACGACCAATACTTACCCTAAGATAATGAGTACATTCCCGATACTCATCCCCCCAAATTGCTTCCAATATTTGATTATGAGGAACTACTTTATCGACATGATTAGCCAAATAAGTTAATAATTTAAACTCTGTCGGAGTAAGATGAGTTGTCTGCCCATTAATAAATACCCGCCTTTGAGCAAGGTCGATGACTAAGCTACCCAGCTTGATCTGATCCGGCGAAGGCTGATAAAAATCATTTTCAATTCTACGCATGACGGCATTAACACGTGCCAATAATTCCTCTACAGCAAAAGGCTTACGAAGATAATCATCCGCCCCGACATTTAACCCTTCCACAATATCCTGCATCTCTCCTTTGGCGGTAATCATAATGATAGGTACATCGGATACCTGCCGAATATGCCGACACACATCAAACCCATCAAAATCCGGCAGCATAATATCCAAAACAATAATATTCGGATCAGCTGCTGCAAATTGAACTAGAGCCTCCGCACCTGTCATCGCTGAAACAACCTCAAAGCCGCTTGCTCTCAAATTGGCCCTGACAAAACGTAAAATATTAGATTCATCCTCCACAACAAGAGCAATTGGTTTTTTCATTTTCTCTCCTCCTCACTTTTTAAAACTTCTTGACAAGGTACTGTAAAATAAAATTCACTGCCTTGCCCTAATTTACTCTCCACCCATAACGTCCCTCCATGATTTTCGATAATTCCCTTGGCGATAAAAAGACCAACCCCACTACCTTTAATCTGTATATAATGGGGATTTTCGAGACGATAAAACCTTTTAAAAATAGCCCGCTGGTCTTGAGAAGCTATCCCTATGCCTTGGTCAATTACCCCTACTTTAAGTAAATTATCTTTTTTTAAACAATCCACCTTAATCTGAATATTCTTCTTATGAGGGGAGTACTTTACGGCATTTTCTAAAAGATTATTTAAAACTTGTTCTATCCTCTGTTCGTCAATAAGCACATATGGTCTTTTGGGGGGGATTTTTACTATAAAGCTATTTTCAGAAAACTTATTTCTAAACCTTTTGACAACCCGTGCGATGACCTTCTCCATATCAACAGTATGTATATCTAATTTAAAAACACCCGCTTCAATCTTAGACATGTCCATAAGCTCATCAATCAACTTACGCAAACGTTTACTTTCCTCGACAATCGCTTCGATAAACTCACCTTGTTCCTCCTTAGTCCACACCACATCCTTTCTCAAAAGCGACTCAGCATTACCATAAATCGTGGTCAGCGGAGAACGAAGCTCATGGGATACCGTAGAAAGAAGCGAGTTTTTTAGATTGTCTACTTCCTTTTCTCTGGTAATATCCCGCACTACATACCCATAACCAATAAAAGTTTTACTCGTGTTCACTGGGAAGCCTTGAATTAAGTAATACTTAGTCTTCTCGTGATAAGTTACAGAAATTTGCCCATATTCAAACACTTCTCGCTTAACAAACCGCTCTTTCAATTCCTTATAAGGTAAAACGACTTCAACTTCAGAATTCTTTTCTTGCTTTAAATCAAAGACAAACAGTTCTTTTTGCCCATCCACCTTTTCCAGATGAAACATCTGGAAAAACAAAGAGTTACCATAAATTATTTTCCCCTTACCATCTAACAGAATTAGCCCTTCATGCATACTATTAATAATTGCCAACAAAATCTGATGTTTTTCACTAATGACATTTAAAAGAACAAAATTAGTGATAATCACTCCCATTTGATTGCAAACAGTCTGCAAAACAGCTAATTCCTGCTCACCAAAACGTCCGGGACAACAACTTGTTAAAGTTAATGCACCTAAAATCGTATTTTGATAATCAATCGGTATACTGACCAAAGATTTAAAATTGCTTCGCCGTAAAGTCAAAGGAACATCCTCACTTTTTTGCAAGTCATCAATAACGATTCTTTTTTCTTGTTTTACAGCCAACTTATTGTAATTGCTAATACATTTTGTATAACTCTTTTTTTCCGAGGGGGGATAATTTTTCTTTCCAACTGTATGGAAATATTCATGTTCATAATCGTCTGTCGGTACAAGATAAATTGTGACGAAATCCACTTCGAACAATTTGATAATCTCATTAAAAATCTGATTTAAAACATCAAAGAGTTCATATGTATTCTGAACAGAAGACATCACAGTATAAAGAGCGGCCATCTTTTTATTTTTCATAAGAGCTCCTTGCAGATCTTCTTCAGGCCGTTTTCCCAAAATACTTCCTTGCTTTTTTAATAAAGAATCTTTTTTTTCTAAATTAGGAAGAATTGTCTTAAATTTTTGGTTATACGATTTAATTTTAAATACTTTTTTCAGCTTAAAGCCCTCCTTAAATTAAAACAAAACCGCAACAAAATAACTTCAGGCTTTTCTAATTTTATATTAATTGTTTATACTTCTATATATTATATTCTTCGACTTATAGTCAAGAAACTCCTACAAGATATCAAAAAAGTTTTCACTATTGAAAAGTAAATGTTTTTTTAGCGTTATTCGTGTTTTAAAATTTCAAGAGCCCGCTTACTTCCAATCAAGTCTAAACCAAATATTGCCGCCTCTCTTGCTTTTTTAGATGATGCTTCTAATAAAGAAAAAAGGAAAGGCTCTAAAAGAAGTTTGTACTTTTGACTTAAAATATACATAACTTCATCAAGGAATTCCCCTTTAAGTAAATTTAAGTTTTGGAAAATAACAGGCAAATCTTCTTCATTACCCCATTCTACTAAATGCATGACCTCAGGTGCTGTAAGGTTTTCCCCTAAAACCATACCTTTTTCCTTACGCTTTTTAAGCAAAGAACATACTTTATTCTCCGCGACTATTAACTTACGATTATTATTGATTTGATGATAATAATTAAGATAATCACGATGAGGAAGATAATTTTCTTTAAAAAGCTGATCACTTAAACTAAAAAAATTACTCGTAAGATTAAAACGAGAAACAGAATGAGCAGAGATGACAGCCAGTGGGATTCCCTCTTCGGCTAAAGGAGATACCCACAAAACTTGTCGTAATTCCGGCAATTCTCCTAAAGATTTTTCTACAATTAACTTAGCACTATTTGTCTTCGTATTTTTAACCAAATTACCCGAAAGATAAAGATTATAATACTCTATTGGTTGTTCTTTCCCTATAACCCTAATTTTTCTTCCTACCCACAAAATCAACTCATCCTCTTGCACCTGACTACATTTACTGCGCTGCAAACGAGCCATTATATCAAAAATATATCTAGCCACGATCTCCTCAGTATCTTGAACATTGCCGATTCTTTTCAACAGCGCGGTATAATCTAAATAAAAGCCCCACGCTTTCCTCAAAAGCTGTGTTTTAGTAAGCTCACAATCACTACTAAAATGTTCAGAAAAAACCGGTAACATTAAAGGACGTTTCCCCATTGAGAAACGTGCTAAATCATAAGTAAATCCTTTAGGAAGTACCGATGTTTTCAAGCCGAGACAAACGTATTCACCGGCAAAATACTTAATATAGTAAAGGTTAATTCTTTCCTCCTTTACCAACCAATCAAGGATCTGTTTATCCATTAGATTAACTAAATTAAATTGGAACGTATAACAAGCTTCTTCAGGATAAAGGATCCTCATCTCAAGGCTTCCCTTTTTCTCAACACGTACTTCAAACTGCTCCCAAAGATCAGCCAAATCTTCAAATGAATCCTCTGATTTTATTAAAATGTAAAAATCCACTTGACCTTGAGAATTCATGGTAAAATAAGTATCACCTTTTCGCTTGAAATTCTCAATAATTTCCCTGTGCCTTGTTAAATAAAGGTAGGGTTCTTCCGGAGTGGGCGGTACACTAAGTGTATATATTTTAAAATTATGCTTCTTGTTCTGTTGTTCCATATCTCTCGTCCTTCATAATTCATAATTCATAATTATTATAACAGGTTTAAAACAAATATTAAAAGATAAAATTCGCCTAAAACCCACCCTCTTCCGAAAAGAATACGTTTAGCGAAAAAAAGTTAATATCTTTAAAAAAAAAGCAGCTAAGCCAGCTGCCATCAAAGGACCTACAGGAATCCCATCAAAAAAGACAATACCAATAATCGATCCAAGAATTAAAGCGAAAAGCAATTCAGGCTGATTTTTTAACAAATTCAACCCATCATCATTCAAATATGTAGCCAAAACACCGCCCAAAAGAGCAAAA
>JAQVYD010000108.1 GCA_028709105.1 Clostridia bacterium | reverse complement strand
CTCCACGGCGTTTATTGTAGCTGTTTATGGTGTGTTTACATGAATTTTCGTCCAGTTTACCACCGTATGAATTGCAAAATAAATAGTCGTCCGCTTCACCATTTCTAATAGAAAGATATTCCATTAAAATTTTTGTTATGGTCTTGGATAGCGGCAAATGCCTTTCCCGGCGTGACTTTCCACGCCTTACCTTTACAATTCCTTCGTCCGTGCAAACGTCCACAACCTTAATATTAACCAATTCGCCAACTCTTACGCCCGTTGCAAGCAAAAAATTTACAATTCCCCAATTTCTGTACTCGGAGAAGTCGCCGCCTTTCCCGGTTGGCTTTTTAAGCAATAATTTTAATTCTGATTCTGTATATGTTTCTTTTATGGTCTTGTCTGCTTTGATTAATATTATCTTAAAGTGGGGGCAATAGCCTAATGATTGCCAATAGTAAATAATTGCCCTTACTGCCCGTAATGAGGTATTAACGGTTATGTCGTTTACTTCGGTTTCTTCCTTTAAATATAGAATATAACTGTCTATAGTGGGTTTTGTGATTTCTGCAATGTGTTTTACTGCCATTGCGTCAAGAAATGTTTCAAACTTGGTAAAGTAAGCTTGATAATAAACAAGCGTTTTTTCTGCCAAATTCTTAATTTTGCAATGTGTGGTGAACTCCTTAAATCCTTCTTGAAGTGTCTTTTCTTGCGTTGTTTTCTGTTGAATTGATAGTTTTTGTCTTGCCATATGGTACACACGACCTTTCAATTTTTATTAAAAAATCGTGTGGATTACAGGGAACGTAAAAAGCGTCCCGAAAACCTCGGAACGCTTGATACTACTATTGGCGGAGAGAGAGAGATTCGAACTCTCGGAACGGTATTAGCGTTCACACGATTTCCAGTCGTGCGCCTTAGACCAGCTCAGCCATCTCTCCATTGAATTTTTAAATGTCGCTTGATAATTCTAACATAGCTAATAATGCGGTGTCAAGCTTTTTGAGCCAGTTCACAAACCACTCTGTATGGTAAAAATTACTTTTCAGATATTTGGGGCGAAGTAGCGGAGCATGAACATCGAGGCTTGTGGTTCTGTGGTGCACTCCTATGATATTCTTGTTTGGCACAGGAAATATGAGTATGGGATATAATTTTCGATAATAACTATATAATATAGTTACGGACTATTAATATCGTTATAAACTTTTAATATATTTGCAAACTATTAATATTGTTATATACCTTTAATATATTTGCAGACTATTATTATTGTTATATACCTTTAATATATTTGCAGACTATTAATATTGTTATAAACCTTTAATATATTTGCAAACTTTTTATATCGTTATAAGCCCTTAATATAATACAGACTATTATTATCGTTACAAACCAATAAGATACCGTAACAGACTATATTCACGGAGAGAAAGACAAATAGTGTATGCGAAGGTTTTTTAAAAGACTATATCATTATTTAAAAAAGATATACGATTTATATGTGGAGGCACAAATTTCACTCTTGGCTGCCCAGACCAGCTTTTTTGTTATACTTGCTTTTTTTCCGTTTATAGCTTTTATGCTTACATTAATCCGGGAGACAAACCTTGATGACACTATATTCATGCAAGCCCTTTCAAGCATGCTGCCTGAATCCACTTATATTCTTACTTTGCAAGTTTTAGATAGCGCAAGAGACAATAAAAGCCTGTTTATATCAATAGGTGGTATGGTTGCTGCTCTTTGGCCTTTTTCAAAGGCCGTTCAATCACTTATTGTGAGCATAAACAGAGTATACGGTGATGATAGACATAATCCATTGAAGCGCGTTGGTTTGTCAATTGTTTTAACTGCTTCTTTTATTCTGTTAATTATTGTGACGACAATCCTTCTTCTATTTGGCAGGCGATTAGGCGAGGTGTTTTTTGAGTATCTTGGATCGCCGGATACATTTTTGCGGATATGGGATTACCTGCGTTATGAGTTTTCTGTACTGGTGCTTTTATTCGTTTTAATGATCCTGTATAAAACAGTTCCCGTTAAAAAAGTTAAGCTGAGTTGGGTTTTTCCCGGTGCAGCTTTTTCTACTATCCTATGGCTTCTTTTGTCCTTTATATTTTCCGCGGTAATGAATCAGTTTTTTAAGTTTTCTTCCATATATGGCGGAATAGCAGGGATTATCCTTCTAATTATGTGGCTTTATTGGGCTATGCACATTATTCTTATCGGAGCTGTAATTAACGAAATTAACTCAAGGCGACTGCACGTTAATGTAAATCGCACTAATAAAATGCTTTAGCGTTTTCTCACATTAACAACTCGGTTAGTTTAGAAAAGCTTGCCGCACGTTTCGGACAGTCGTTTGTTTAACTTAAATTAAAGTTATATAATAGTTCTGAAAATAACGTTTAACAACCAATTAAGCACTAAGTTTAACTTTTCGAGCTATTCTATGCGTTCGTTCTTATTTATTCGCAAGCCTTTGGGTTTGATCCTCTGTTATAAGCGCATCAATTATATCATCCATATCCCCGTCTAAAATCTGATCGATTTTGTATAGCGTAAGCCCAATACGGTGATCGGTAACTCTGCCCTGAGGATAATTATATGTGCGGATACGCTCACTCCTGTCACCGGTTCCCACCTGCAGCTTTCTGTTTTCAGCAATGCTTGAATCTGACTTTTCCTGCTCGATTTCGTAAAGCTTTGCCTTTAATACCCGCATTGCTTTGTCCTTGTTTTTATGCTGGGATCTTTGATCCTGACAGGTTACAACAATTCCGGATGGAAAATGAGTAATTCTAATGGCTGAGGATGTTTTATTAATATGCTGTCCCCCTGCGCCGGATGCCCTAAATGTATCTACCTTTATGTCTGCCGGATTTATTTCTATATCTTCCACATCATCAACCTCTGGAAGAACAGCAACAGTTACTGTGGAGGTGTGGATTCTGCCCTGTGATTCGGTTGTTGGAACACGTTGGACGCGATGTACGCCACTTTCAAATTTCAAGCGGCTGTATGCTCCTTTTCCATCAATGGAGAACACTACTTCCTTAAAACCGCCCAGTTCTGTTTCGTTTGCGTCGATAATGTCATAGGTCCAGTTTCTTCTCTCTGCATATCTTGTAAACATGCGATAAAGAACACCGGAAAACAGCGCTGCCTCACTTCCTCCGGCTCCGCCTCGTATTTCTATAATGACATTTCTTTCATCGTTGGGGTCTTTAGGCATCATAAGGATTTTTAACTCCTGATTAATTTTATCCAGGTTCTCTTCCGCCTCTTCAATTTCAAGGAGAATCATTTCGCGTAGCTCTCTGTCAGGTTTGTCACCGAGCATGTCTTTATCGTCATTAATGATCTTTTTGCATTTTTTGTATTCTCGATATTTTTCCACAATCTCAGTAAGATCTGAATACTCTTTCATTAAAGCCCGGTATTGATCCTGATCGCCTATTACCGATGGATCTGTCAGCTTTAGATTAATTTCCTCATATTTATTTTCTATAGCTTCAAGCTTATCAAACATAAATAACATGTCCTTTCATGTAAATGTACCAAAAAAATTATAGCACATCAGATTACTGCTGCATATTCTTTTATTCAGCTTTAGCTGAACGGATTCACTCAAACAGCTTACGAATTTCTTCCTTACTAAGCTTACTTAGCATCGTTTCTCCGGGTTTAATAATCATATCTATCATTTCCTTTTTCTTTTCCTGGAGCTTTATTATCTTCTCTTCAATAGTGTCTCGCGTTATTAATTTAAAAACCTGAACCACCTTATCCTGACCTATGCGGTAAGCTCTGTCTGTGGCTTGCTCCTCAACAGCCGGGTTCCACCAAGGATCGTAATGAATGACTGTATCCGCTCCTGTTAAGGTTAATCCAGTTCCACCTGCCTTAAGGGACAAAAGGAAAACTTGATTTTCGCCTTCGTTAAACCGTGAAACGATTGAAGCCCTTTCAGCCGCAGGTGTTTTTCCGGAAAGATAAAAATATGATATCCCCTTCTTTATAAACATCCTCTCTATTATATCAAGCATTGATGTAAACTGCGAAAATAGTAATATACGGTGCCCGGCTTCCAAAGCGGACTCTGTTATTTCCTCAAGAAGATCGAGCTTGCCACTCCCTCCCACATAATCTTCTATAAAGGTGGACGGATGGCAGCAAACCTGCCTGAGCCTTGTCAATGCTGCTAAGATTTGAATCTGGCTTCTTTCAAAACCTTTCTGCTCAACAGCAAGATCAATCTCCTCCCTGGCCTTGGATAGTATTGCATGATAAATATTCCTCTGCACCTCGGTTGGCTTACAGGTTAACGTTGTTTCTATCTTTTCTGGTAATTCCTTAAGCACATCCTTTTTCATACGCCTTAAAATAAACGGGCGTATATGGCGACCTAAATCCACGCT
>JAQVYD010000107.1 GCA_028709105.1 Clostridia bacterium | reverse complement strand
GTTATACTTCGTCTTGACCCTGCTCAAGATATCTAAAAATCTTTCTTTATCCCCCGGATCAAGAAAAATTTTTTTCTTCTCATTGCCTCTCGTAATAATATGATAGGTGGAAAATTCCCCTCTCGGTCTAGCAGCTCTTGGCATTATTACACCCCTTTTCACTGTCTTTACCATGAGACTACCAGATTATACCGAGCAAGTCAAGAACCGTCCCTATGTTTTTGTTATACTCTGGTCGGACATGTCGAGAACAAAGTTATCGAGGATCTCGCTAACTGGATAATGAACATTACCTAGTAGCTCTGTCATCCCGGGAAAGAGTATGGATATATTGAGAAGAAACCGAAGGTTCTACGCTTGCTTTTGCCTCCGGAGTATATTCGCTTAAAGTTTTTCTCTTTTCATTTCTTGCTTCGGCATACATTTCTTCACGGATATTAACCCAAACTGCCTTGATGTCTTCATCATATTCCCTTTCACCTTGTTGGAAACTCGATTTTTCCATAATTTCCTCTAATTTATCTGCTGCTTTATGATAATCTGGTAAGAGCTCTCTTCCTTGACCATCAAGATTAAACCCCTCTTTAATACTACTCATGAACTGATCTAAAATTTCCACTCTAGCACGACTACCAGCTTCCTCTAAATCTTTAGCTTTTAGCTCTTGTAATTTTTCTTCGAACCCAGTAACATCATCCCTAAACTCTTTTGATAACCCTATCGCTCTTTTGAGCATTTTGTCATTATAATTCCCATCGTTAATATGAACATGAAGTTCTGCCAATTCCAATTTCTTTTTTAATTCTTTAATGTTTTCAACAGAAACACCACGCTCAAAGATTCCTCTTACTGTTAACTCAAAGCCACGTAAATTTGTTTTCAGGTCCATGATCTTCTCCCCTCTTTTTTTAATTATTTTACCAAATTCTCTTTAGTTTTTCAATTATATCATCCATCATACAATACTGTTTACACGTGTCATCATACGTGTTAAAATATTGTTGTATCGTAGAGTAGAGGATGTGTTTATCTGTGACATCATACTCATCAAAAGAAATATTACAAATACTAGCTAAAGATGGTTGGATACTTAAACGGCAAAGAGGATCCCATCTACAACTTGAACATCCAATTAAAAAAGGTAAAGTTACTGTTCCTCATCCGGAGAAAGATTTAAAACCCAAAACAGTATCGACTATATTTAAACAAGCTGGTTTTAAATAATTATTTTACTTGGAGGTGACTACTAATGGATAGATATATTTATCCCGCTATTTTTGAAAAAGACGAAGATGGCTACTCTGTTACCTTTCCGGACTTACCTGGTTGTATAACTTGCGGTGATAATTTAGAAGATGCTTATCTTATGGCGAAAGATGCTCTTGAACTGCACTTATATGGGATGGAAGAGGATAACGATAAAATACCCTTCCCATCTAAACCTGAGAATATTTCAGTTAATTCGGGGACTTTCGTTACTTTGATCGAAGCATATATGCCATTAATTCGTGAAGAAATGGCCAACAAAGCTATTAAAAAAACGCTAACCATTCCAAAATGGCTTAATGATTTAGGCGAAGATAAAAAGGTTAATTTTTCTCAAATTTTACAAAATGCTCTTAAAGAAAATTTAGGTGTTTATGATTACTCTAATAAGAAAAGCAAAGTTTAAATCCTTGAAAACTAGGATATACCTACGCCGAACCGGCTAATCCATGCCTCGCGGGAATGTAGTGTTTAAGTGAAGTTGGTCGCCCCTAGCTTCAGCGTCGCCACGGACGGCGGCGTCAATGATATTCTTTAATTTAATTCTATTTTTATCTATTTATAACTGGGAATTGATGTATATATAAAGTTATCTTCTTTTGAATTATAAATCGGTTCCTCTATAAATCCCTGTTTATCTTTGTCATAGCTATAACTTACCATTTTAAGATTCGCTCCTGTAGGAACAATAACCGTGACTTTCGTTGTTGTATCTTCTGAGTATTTTGATACTGTAAAATAAACACTTCCCAGCTGTACATATTCAGAAAGTAAGGGATAAAATTTGTCACCACTTTGGACTAATAAAAGCCACTTTTGCCCGTCATCCCACATAAGGTTTCCTTCTTTATCACGTTCTGCTGTAGTATATAATCCTAACGTATCCTCTTTGCTATCCCTATCTAAATCAACATTAATTTCTTCTATTTTTGTCCATGAAGTATTTTGCCTTGGATCATTCGTAGTTTCCTGAATTAATTTGGTCTCAACTTTCTTTTCTGCGTTATCAGGGTTCACCTTACTTTCTTGTATTTGACAACCATTTAGAATAATCGTTAATGATAGTGCCATTAGCAACACTGTGATACGATTTTTCATTTTTAGCACCTCGCTCTTTTTTATATTTATTAAGTCTTACTAATTCCCGCGCCAGGACGGCGCGGTTTTATGCGCCATCTGTCATATAACTACTTAATTACCGAATTAACTTTCGGATAATATACCATTCTGGGGGTATTCCGAAGGTTAGTTCGGGTAATACCCCTATCTCTGTTCTAACTCTTGTTACTATTTAACATCATCTTATCAAGTGGACTATTAATATTTCTAATACTTTTTTGGGTAACATGGGTATATATTTCAGTTGTTTTTGAACTTGCATGACCTAAAAGTTCTTGTATATACCTTAAATCAATGCCATCTTCCAAAAGATGTGTTGCAAAGGAATGTGTAATATGACCTTTATTATTCTGGCCCGGGAAAAGCCATTTTTCAGATCGATATAAGTTAAAGAACTACATATATTAGCATTCTTTCACTGTCTATATCCTCCGCTTTAAGTTTAACAACTTCTCCTACCCTTAATCCCGAGGAATAAATTTATCGACCGCAACCACAGTTAAGCTGAGAGCTGTTGCTGCTTTTTTAAACGAAAAGATTTTAGCTCCATTCCCAACCAAAAAAGAAAAGATGGACTTAAGACCAAAGGTAATGAAAATATATTATGTACCTCCAACATTATTAGCATAATAAAACCAAATGGTCCTAATGATAACATATAAAAATACCATATTATGAATGAAAAAAAAACCCCATCATCTCCTATTAAACAAAACAACCAAACAAAAAACAACAAAATTGAGATCAATAATACAGAACAGAGATTAGTTTTCAAATCCCCGATATGTATAATGTTACCACTTAACAGGTATGATATTCCGATGTAACCTATAGAAGCTATGATAAAAACTATAACCGCAAACACCCGCCATATATATTCATTCGCAAACAAAGTGAACTTCCCGCAAAAAGAACAAAAACCCAAAAAGATAACACTGGCGGCAATATGAATAAATAAGAAAATTAAAATGAAACCATTTGACCCCATTGTACTAAATCTTTCAATTGATTACAAATTTTTGTTTTACACAGACAAAAGACGCTTCTAAAAATACGAAACGCCTTACTGTAAGTTTACTCAATTATACAAGCAAGTACAAGAACCGTCCCTAGTTTGTGTACTTGCTAAAGCTACAAAAAAGCTGGAGGAATAAACCCTCCAGCTTTTTGTAGCTTTATTTATTTAGCTTTTCCTGCGCCTCCGCAAGATATAGCTTAACTCTTTTTATAGCTTCCTTTACCTGATCCGGCGACGTCCCGCCGTACGTATGCCGACGTTTGACCACATTTCCAAGCTCTAAGGCAGTATAAACATCCTCGTCAAGCGCAGGTAAATTGCCACCGCTTGCTGTCTGAAATTCCTCCAAAGTCAAACTTTCCAAGGACTTTCCTTGTTTGATGCAGTAATTTACTAAATTCCCCACCAGATGATGAGCATCACGAAAACTAAGCCCCCGGTGCACAAAATAATCGGCTAAGTCTGTCGCATTAGAAAAACCCTTGCCTGCTGCTTCCCTCATCCTTTCTTGACGAAAGGTTAAGGTAGCTAACATTGGAGTAAAAATGAGCAAGCACTTTTGCACCGTCTCCACCCCATCAAAGAGGGCTTCTTTGTCCTCCTGCATATCTTTATTATAAGCGAGAGGCAGCCCTTTCATCACTGTGAGCAGAGTAAAAAGATCCCCATAAACGCGTCCTGTTTTTCCCCTAATCAGTTCGGCCACATCGGGATTTTTTTTCTGGGGCATAATCGAAGAACCCGTACTATAAGCATCGTCAAGTTCGACAAAAGCCCATTCCTGACTAGCCCAAAAGATGATTTCCTCGCAAAAACGGGATAAGTGCATCATCACCAAGGACAAAGCGCCCAATAATTCAATGACATAATCACGATCGGAAACACTGTCCATACTGTTTTCGGAAACTTTGGCAAAGCCCAATTCCTTGGCCACCATTGCCCTATCCAAAGGGAAAGTGGTTCCGGCTAAAGCACCGGCACCTAAAGGCATGACATCAACCCTCTGCCCACAAT
>JAQVYD010000106.1 GCA_028709105.1 Clostridia bacterium | reverse complement strand
GATCGCGGCGAGAGTACGGAGAGGGGGCGGAAGAAGATGTTGCATAAAATAAGAAAAATGCCCTATTGTCAGCAAGGTTTTACTTTGATTGAATTAATGACTGTTTTAATTATCCTGGGAGTAATTATGAGCATCGGTATTCCTAAATACTTAATGCTCCAAGCTCAGGCAGAATATGATGCCGATGTCATTACCATCGAGAACATCGCCAGGGCGGCAGAAGTATATGTGACACAAAAGAATTCTTATGCTCCGGTACTTTTAAGCGATCTGATAACGAAGAATATTATTGACGGGGAGCTTGCTTTAAACAGGATCAACAGCAGCAGGGTCAGCAGCAACGACAGTTCCAATACCTCAATAAAAAATGAAAAAAAGGAGATAACGTTAGATGATTATTCAGATATAGTAATTATTTTCAATTCAACCTCGGGGCGTGTCGATAATCTTGACGGTGATGAGGGGATTATTGTCGAGATGATTGGCAAACCGTTGTATCAATAAAAACTGTGATCTTCCGCGTCAAGGAAACCGTTGCTGAAGAGAAAGGGGGCGAGAGAAGCATGCTTGGTAAAAGAAGAGAAATATTACCCAAAGAGCAAGGGTTTACTTTAGTGGAGCTGATCACCGTACTGGTAATCTTAGGCATAGTTCTAAGTATCGGTGTCCCCAAATATCTAAAGATTCAGGCCCAAGCCGAATATGATGCTGATGCTGCGATTATCAAAAGCTTTGCCAAAGCAGCGGAAATGTACGTTGTGAAGAATGACCTGGATTTGTCAGAGGAGAATACAGTTTCCCTGGATACTTTAATTACCGCAAAGGTTATTGATGGAACGAAAGTTTTAAAAAGGAAAAATGATGGTTCCGATAAATCTGTCAAGAATAATGGCACCTCAATCTCTGCTTATAGTAGCGAGTCCTTTGAATTTGATGCCGTAATGGGTACTGTTACTAATCTTGAAGGTGATACAGGGCTTATCGTCAAGTTAATCGGCAAACCTATTTACAAATAAAATACCTTCCCGGATTATTGGAGGAATCAATCATGTTGAATAAAGAAATGTTAGCTTTTGATCTTGGTACATATTGTACCAAGGTGGTTTTAGGTAAAGCGAGAAAAAGTCAGATTGTTGTCAAAGATGCTTTTGTTTTCCCTACACCGATGGGGACGGTAGAAGACGGGCAAATCATCAATCTGCCGTCTTTAAAAGAAGAAATTTTGAAAAAGTTGGATGAAAAGGATATCTATACAAATAAAGCTGTTTTTACCCTCGCCAGTACGAAAGTGATTACACGTGAGTTAATCCTTCCTTATGTTAGCGAAAAAAAGATGGCAGCGATGGTTCCTTATGAACTTCCGAAACACTTACCGATTACAGTTGATAATTATGTCATTAAACATCTTACCTTGGATGTTTTTACCGAGGAGAAAAGTAAAAAATCGCGGGTGTTGGTGATTGCTTTACCGAAAGTTATTGTGAGAAAGTATTTGGATTTATGTACGGAATTAGAAATTGAGCCGATTGCTTTAACTGTACATGGAATCGGTGCCGCCGGTTTCTTTCGGCAGAAGTCGCTGATTTCCGGACAAATGGAAACGGTAGCTTTGATTGATTTGGGTCATTCCGGAATCAATTGTAATATTATCAGTGAGGGAAAACTTATTTTCAACCGCATTATTTCTACGGTAGGGATGAAAGTGTCGTTAGATAAATTAGCTAAAATGAATATTGATTTTTCCTCGACCCATTATGATAAAAGCTTAAAAGAAATGGTTGCTAAATGGCTGGAAGAAATCAAGATGGTTTTCCGTTTCTATTATTCACTGGAAAATAATAAGAAGATTGATCAAATCATGCTTATCGGCGGAGCTTCAAATATTCCAAACATAACTTCATCTTTTGAAGAAAAGCTGGATACGCCGACTATTATTTTGCGGGATAATATAAGAATTAATTACAAGGGAAATGACGAAGGTTTTTCTTTAAATCAATATTTCAATGCGGTTAGCGCATTATCATTGAATTAAGGGCAGGTGAAAATTTATGCCTAAGTTAAATTTTTTTACCCCACTTTTAGAGAAGGAAAAGACTACAGCAAAGTATAGTAAGGGATTGATTGTTTTCATCGTTTTTCTTTTAGCCGCCGGTGCCTATCTTACACTGCAATTACAGATCTTTCTTTTGCAAAGAAATGTTGCTGAAAACGAACAACAGTTAAATAACATTAAAACTACACAATTAAACGAAATTCTGGAGACACGCAAAAAAATAACAGATCAGAAAAATTATCTTAAAATGGGGAAAATCTTAGAACAGGAATTTAAAACAGCAGATTTTATTAAGGTATCATTGTTAGAACAAATATTTGATACCGTGCCGCAAAATTTGTTTTTTCAGGATTTAATGCTTAGCAAATCGGATTGGCAGCTATTCGGCTATGCCGATACCCGGCAGATTATTGCTGAGTTTCAGTATAATCTAAAAAAGAGTGAGTTTGCGGATAAGGTGGAGATCAGTAGTATCAGTAATAAACCGGTTGAAAACAAAGGTGATTGTTATGCCTTTAGTATGAGCGGGACTTTTAATGAGGAGGTGGCAGCACATGAAAATTAGTGAAAGAGAAAAAATACTGCTTGCGTTTGTCGCCATAGTTATGATTGCCTTTTTATTTTTCATGTTTTTATTGCCGCCGGCTTTAGATAACTTGAAAGCATTACGAGAAAAAAATAATGGTATTCTTAATGAAATAGCCATTGTGCAAGAGAATATGGCGCAGGAAAAGGCGTTAAAGGATGAGTATAAAGCTTTGAATATTAAAGCATTAGCTTTTTCTAATCAGTTTTATTCTGAATTAGCGCAGGAAAGAATCATCCTCGATTTAAATAAGTTGCTGCTGGACTCGGGGCTTAGCGGTCATAATCTGAGCTTTCGGGAAGAGGAAAAAATCGTTAAAAAAGGTGCTGCCCAGAAAAAAACAGCTAAGCGGCATTCCTTGGCGGATTTGCCGAAGATGATTGTTTCTGTTAGTTATAGCGGTACCTTTAATGAATTTTTAACTTTTTTAAATAAGTTGGGAGAATTTGACCGGAAGATCTTAGTCGAAAGAGTTGATATTATTAATACCACCCAAAAAAGCGGGGCAAATAATCTGGCCGGTAATCTTACTCTGGAGTTTTACGCTGTTCCTGCTTTACTAAATGGGGCCACGGAGTTTTTAAGCGGGGATTTTACAGGGGTAATTGGCGGCAATGATCCTTTTTCCGGGGTCAGTTTAGTGGATGCTAATGTTGCGGATATCTTGATGGGGCGGACAAAATCAGATCTTTGCGATTTTGTTTTAACCGTGAAACCGATTACGGCTGATTTGCCTACGGTTGTGTTAGGATTGGATGCTGATGTTTCCGCTGAAAGTTTTGTTTGTGCGGATAATCCCGAAGTGGAAAATGCGGAATTGCGTTTATTTATGAAAGACGGTCAGTATTTATGTGCATATAAAACCGAACAGCAAAGCTATCCGTATCATGGTGAGGGAGTAGAGATACCTTTTGTTGGCGGAGAAAGAGAACTGGTCATGAAGATTTTTAGTAATCCTCGTACCGGTGCTACGGATCTAAGCGGGGTTAACCTTCGTCTCTACAATGAAACAGACCGGCGTCTTGTGGTGAATTTAATCAATGATGACCCGGAGAAACCTAGGGTTAAGCTTGTCGAACAGTCTGGTTATATTGAGGTACGGTAAGGGAGGAGAGGGGAAGAAGATGCGTTTTATAAAGAAAGAGGCAGGTTTTGTTTTAGTGGAATTAATTATTGTTACAGTAATTCTTGGCGCTGTATTTCCCCTTTCTATTTATTTTATTAATTCGATGAAAGCTGCCCGAGAGACCAAAATTCAGCAAACGGCTAATTATTTGGCGCAAAAGTATATGGAGGAATATAAAGCTAAAGATTTAGCGGTGATTGTACCGACAGAAGAAGAAGAACCGGTTGAACTGATTCAAACCACCATTAACGGCAGGCTCTTTTGTGTCAGTGCGGCGATCAAGCCGTTTCTCGACCCTCTGGATGCTGCCAATTGTATCGGTAATATGGAGATCATCTCGAATGAAGGATCTGCGATAACCATAAAGATGGATAATTCTAATATTTCGGCTGTGCAAGGGGAGATATACACGTTAAGGCTAACCAGTGATCACAGTACACGTTTCGAACTTTTTAAAGATGAGGCTGAGTCTGAACTTTATGTGTTTTCGGTTACTCTTCCCGCTGGTGAACCGGGGCTGGAGCCGGATCCGGAGCTTAATCTGTATGTTAAAAATGACCCCGATTTTACCCTGGAGGTAAAAAACGAATTAGAGGATAGAAAATTAATAATTAACAAGATTGAGGAGAAAACTGCTGATGAATCTCCTAAGTTCACCTTAGATG
>JAQVYD010000105.1 GCA_028709105.1 Clostridia bacterium | reverse complement strand
AATTAATTTGCTCTACATAGGCTACCTTAGTATCCCTGTCAAAGTATTTTGCCATATTGACACCTCCTGATGGTTTTTCTTTATTATCGTCCATCTTCTCGGTGTCCGCTAGTAGCTTACCACATCATCCAGCTTCAAGTAACTCAAAAGTAAATTACTAAGAGTTTCTCCCTTCTTTTCTTATATCTTCTTCGTTCTTACCCAATCACAAATTTTTTGATCTTTTCATTCTCCACATGGTCAAAAAATTCCTCTTTACTGCCTTCTTCAATAATCTGCCCTGCCTCCATAAAGATGACACGATGAGCAACCCTTTTCGCAAAGGCCATATCATGGGTGATTAATAAAATACCCATCCCTTGTTCAGCCAGTTTCTCTATCGTTACGGCTATCCCTTCCCTCAACTCCGGATCCAAGGCTGAAGTCGGTTCATCCAGACACATCACTAACGGGTTTAAGGCACAAGCCCTCGCAATAGCCACCCTTTGCTTCTGTCCGCCGGAGAGTTCAAAAGGGTAGGCAGAGGTTTTATCTTGCAGATCCAACATTGCCAAAAGAGCATTCGCTTTTTCTTCCGCTTCTGGGCGGGCTATACCAAAAACATGGACAGGGGCTTCAATAATATTTTCTAAAACAGACATATGTGGAAAAAGATTAAAACTTTGAAAAACCATGCCTAACTTTTTTCTTATTTGCAACATTTCCGCCGGTTTAGCATAGACACTTTTCTCTTCCTGCTGATCTTTACAGAGAACAGTTCCATCCACGATAATCGTTCCTCGGTCACACTTCACTAAGTTATTGATACATCTTAATATCGTTGTCTTTCCCGAACCGGAACGCCCAATTATCGCCAAGATCTCTCCACAATGCAAAGCAAAGCCGACATTTTTTAAAACCTGTTTCCCTTTGAAACTTTTACACAATCCTTCTACTTTCAACAACATGCTTTTTTCCCCTTACCCATCTTGCTTTATTAATTTTTCCCTGCCCTTTACTGATAATAAGCATATCTCTTCTCTATCCTTTGGAAAAGCTTTGTTAGAACCCAAGTCAGGGCTAAGTAAAACACACCTACCATCACTAAAGGCACTAAAGAGGCATCTCGATTGGAGGCTATTTTCCCCGAACGCAGAAGTTCACCCAAGCCTACTACATATACTAAAGCAGTATCCTTCACCAGCGTAATCACCTCATTCGCCACAGAAGGCAAAACTATTTTGATCATTTGCGGAAGAATGATTCTAATAAAGGTCTGGGCCGAGGTAAAACCTAAAACCTTCGCCGCCTCATATTGCCCCTTATCAATTGACGCAATTCCCCCCCGGAAAATCTCCCCAAAATAGGCGGTATAATTCAAAATAAAAGCAATCAGCGCCGCAGGAAACCTTTCAAAAGTAATCCCGATGATCGGCAAACCAAAATAAATAAAAATGATTTGCAGCAGCAAGGGAGTCCCGCGCATAACCCAAATATAGAATTCAATGACCTTAACCAATGGCTTGAGCTTCGATAATCGGCCCACTGCCACAAGAATCCCCAAAGGGATAGAAAAGAGAAGGGTCAAGGAAAATATACTTAACGTAATCTCCAGACCCGACAACATGGCAGGTATCAGCTTTAAAATATACTCTATCATCAAAATCAACCTACTACTCTTTGATTAATTTCACTCAGCAAACCATTTCTGATAGATTTCTTCGTATGTTCCATCTTCCCTGAGCTCATTCAAGGCATTATCAATTGCTTCTAATAATTCGACATCATCTTTTCTTACACCGATGCCATACTCTTCTTCACCAAAATTCTCTTCCAACACCTTGTATTTTTCCACACCTCTTAGTTTAATATAATATCTGGCCAGGACTTCATCAGCTACTACGGCGTCTGCCCTCTTCGCCTCTAAATCCATAAACGCTTCATTATTTGTATCAAATAAAACAGGCTCTCCTCCGGCAAAACTTGCCACCAACTCCGGTTCAGCATTGACAGCATCTACCGCACTGGACTGATTCTGGATAGCTACACGCTTACCTTTTAAGTCAGCTTTACAATTAATAGTTGAATCCGCTAAAGTAATAACCCATTGTCTATTTTCCAAATACGGCTGGGTAAAAGCTACCCCCTTTGCTTTTCTCTCATCGGTAATCGTATAACCGTTCCAAATGACGTCAATATTACCGGATTTCAACTCTGTCTCCTTCATGGTCCAATCAATCTGTTGGAACTTTACCTCAATGCCAATCCGCTTAAAAACCTCGTTGGCCAGATCCACATCAAAGCCCACGATCTCATTATTTTCATCCCGAAAACCCATCGGCGCAAACGTATCATCCAGACCCATCACGACAGATCCTCTATCCTTTAACGCAGCATTAGGATCTTTGTTTTTATCAGCGACGTCCTTATCACCACACCCCCCCAAAACGAACATTCCCAAAACTACAATGAGTGTTAAAATAATACTTTTGCTTAAACTTTTCTTCCTCATGTTTACCCTCTCCTTCGCGTAATATTTCCTTCTTAATTTAATGATTTGCTATGAATAAAGCGTGATTATTGGAAACGAACCGCTTTATCACTTTAACATAATAAAGCATTTCGTTTCTTTTGTCAACAACTTTTAAATGCCACTTACCAACAACTTACAACATACCTAAGCTTATTTAATCAATTTTTGATGTACAATGAGGACATTTAACAGCCTTAATATGAATACTGCTCTGGCAATAGGGGCAATTCTTCGTCGTTACCTCTACGATGGTCTCACTTTTCTTAAATCTGTTAATCTGTTTAATCATAATAAAGATTGCCCAGGCGATAATGATAAAATCAAGAATGTTGGTGAGAAAAACCCCATAATTCAAAGTCGCTGCCCCAGCCTCTTTCGCCATTTGCAAAGTCGCATATTTTTGACCATCAAGGCTAATGAACAAATTAGTAAAATCAATCTTACCCGTTACTACGCTGATCAACGGCATGATGATATCATTAACCAGCGATGAGACAATTTTTCCGAAAGCAGTACCAATAATTACACCAGTAGCAAGATCCACGACATTACCTTTCATCGCGAATTCCTTAAATTCTTTGAACACTGACATACCTCTTGCCCTCCTTTTACTTAATAAAATTACTAGTCTTGCAATCTTAGAATAACATAAGTAAGTAAATTTTTTCAGTATCTTTTGCAAGGGAAAATAAAAGTATCTTTCCTGCTAATTAGGCAGGATTTTCTAACTATTTGTAGAAATATATTATAAAATAGATCTTTACAACTTAATATAATAAATATTGCCCTAGCATTATTTATTGACTTAGAAACAGCTCTATTTATTACTCCTAAATAGAGCTGTTTGTGTCTACATAAAATACTTTTTATGAGAAAGAGGTGAGGCCAATGAAAGGCAGACTTTTTAAAAATAATCAAGGCTCTGTCATGGTACTTTTAGCCCTAACGATGACTGCGCTTATGGGCTGCTGTGCTCTGGTTTTCGACACAGGTAGGGTAATTTTGGAAAAAGAACAGCTGCAAAATGCTCTCGATGCCACCTGCCTCGCTGCCGCCCAAGATTTACCCAATACCACAAAAGCTACAGCAACAGCTAATCACTATATTAAATTAAATGGTTACGAGCCTTCAGATATTGCTATTACTTTTTCTGATGCTAATAAAACCATAAATATAGCCGGCACCAAAAAGATTCAATATGTTTTCGCCCAAGTCCTCGGGCTGGAGAGTGCTACCGTACGCCCTAGTGCTTCTGCTACAACGGAAAGCATCGGTGCTGCCTTCAACTATAGCCTTTTCTCGGGCAGTAAAAACAGTTTCTTGCCCCTTAACGGAAGTGACCATTACATTGCAGGAAGTGTTCACGCCAATTACAAAATTATTATTAACGGTTCGGAACAAACGATCACCGGCTCCTGTGAAGCCGTCTCGACAATAACCATCAACGGTAACAAGATTAAAGTAGGTGCTAAAATCCCCTATGCTCCCTTTGTGGAAATGCCCGATTTTTCCGAAACAATAAAGGCGCAAGCGGAAGAGGCCGGACAAATCTATGTCGGCAACCGCACCTTCAACGGTAGTAATATCAACGTAGATGCCCCCATTTATGTGCAAGGTCATGTTACCGTAAACGGAAGCCGTTTTACCGGAAAAGGTTGTATTTTTGCCACCGGCGATATTACTTTTAATGGGAGCAATCTCAACAACTCCTCTGATGATGCTGTTTGTTTTTACTCTCAAAAAGGCGATATTATCATCAACGGCGAAAATATTAAGCTTAATGGCATTGTTTATGCCCCCAGGGGAAGCATTACCATGAACGGGGCGCATCAAACCGTTCACGGTCGAGTCATTGGTAAGGAGGTCGCTTTCAATGGCAGTAATAACCGTATCATCAGCGGAACAAGTGAGTTAGCAAGTCTTCCCGCA
>JAQVYD010000104.1 GCA_028709105.1 Clostridia bacterium | reverse complement strand
GTTTATATTATTCATGGTAAAGGAACGGGGACTTTACGTAGTGTAATTACCGATTTGTTAAAAAAGCATAGTTTCGTTTCTTCTTTTAGACTTGGCGGTTATCATGAGGGAGGGCATGGGGTTACCGTAGTAGAATTTAAAAAATAGCGATGGACTAAAGATCATAGAATTAAAAAACACGTTGAGGTAGTATTAGTTAACCCAACGTGTTTTTTAATTCTGTTTATTGCTTAAAGTTTTACCTTTATTTGATTAGAAAGTGAACTGAATTCATTGGTCATCATATCAACACCACGTATTCGGTAATAATAGGTCTTATTTCTTTCTACTTCCGTATCTGTCCAATTAAGCTCGGTAATAGTTTCGTTTAAGGCGATTTGGTTAGTAAAGTTGGCTTTAAAATTCGAGATTTCTGAGCGGAAAAGATGATAAATGATGGGGCTGTTTTCTGAGGATTTGGTCCAGTTAAGTTTTATTTGGGTAGTATCTCCGCTAACATAAGCTTCACCAGTTAGATAGGGAGTTTTCAGTTGTGTATTTTGAGGAAGGTTGATGACAATTACGTTTGATGAAGTGCTTTCATTTTGGTTTGGATTAAAGGCAATAACTCGGTAATAGCATTTATTTGTAGCAAGTGGGTTGTGATCATACCAAGTGTTGCTTTTACTAATTTCTGCTAAACGGTTTTTGGCGGTGATTGGTACATTAGGTTCTGTAGAGCGGTAGATTTGATAATATGTTGAGGTGTTACTTTCCGAGTACTGCCAATTTAGGTAGACAGATTGAACTTTCCCTTTGTTGTTTATTTGAGGTTCTCCTTTTAGTTGAAAGGTGGTTTTAATTATGGGTGCCGGATTGCCGTTGTCATCTCCATTACTTATGGCACTTCCCCCGTGCAGAGTACAGTATTCTTTGGGCGGTTCCTCTATGGCATCTTCAGGGGCAATGCTGCCTGTCCAGGGGATAGGTCTTTTTAAGAATACGCCGGTAATAGAATTGGGACATTTGTTGGTTAAAAGCTGTCCCGTATCAGCACAAACAGGTATTTGCACCCAGACATTAGATATCTCGCTCGGAATATAAGCACTATTAAATTTTTCCCGGACAAGATATTTTTCCGGAGTAAGATTAGACGGTAAAAGTCCTGATTTATAATCAACATCTACTGCTGTAATTCCTTCCGGAAGAGGGAAAGTGCTAGGGGCAATGTTTTGATGAGCTACGGTCATAACTTTTTTCCAAATAGGCGCGCCATAATTACCCCCGAAAACACCGCTCATTTTTTCTTTTTTATCATAGCCTAGCCAGACGCTAGCTACTAGGTCGGGTGTATAGCCGACAAACCAGGCGTCTACGTTAAAGGAGGTTGTTCCTGTTTTACCGGCTACCGGCCGGTCGGGTAGTTTAGCCCTTTGCGCTGTCCCGCTTTGGACGACAGTTTGCAACATATCTGAGATTAAATAAGCTGTCTGGGAGCTCATTACATTAGATTTCATGATTTTATTTTCATAAATGGTATTACCGTTTTTGTCCTCTATTTTACGAATGGCATAAGGTTTTACATAAATCCCCCCATTGGCAAAACAGCCATAAGCAGCAGTAAGTTCCAGGGGGGAAACACCTTTGGTTAAACCTCCTAAGGCTAAAGAAAGTCCCATGTCGTTAGGTTCACCGTTTTCAACCAGTGAAGTTATACCAAGAGACTTGGCGAATTTCATTCCTTCACTAACACCTATTTTTTGGAGCATTTTTACGGCGACAGTATTGATCGAATGTTGTATGGCTGTACGCATACTGATTAGTCCGCGATAGCGACCATCATAGTTCACAAAGGTTTTAGCTCCTGCACCACCATCATATTGTTCGGGGTAGTCGTCAAGGACAGTGGCAGGTCCGTAACCTTTTTCCAGAGCCGGACCGTATACGGAAACAGGCTTCATTGCGGAGCCTGGTTGACGGGTGGCATCAACAGCCCTGTTGAACAGTCTTTCTCCTTGTTGATTTCTTCCTCCGATTAAAGTACGGATAGCCCCATTGTGGGGGTCAAAGACGACCATGGCTGATTGGACAATTTTATCTTTTTTCCCTGCTGGGAAATTATTGTTGTCAGCATAAACCTTTTCGGCAGCTTCTTGGGTTTTAGTATCCATGGTCGTATAAATACGATAACCTGCCGTGTAAAGTGAAGAAATATCTTCTCTCCCCAGTTTCATTTTTTCGGCAGCTTCTTCAATAACATAGTCGATAAAAGATTGCATTCTATAGCTATTAGGCTGTAAACCTGCTAAATTAAAAGGTTCTTCTTTGGCTTTTTCCGCTTCTGCTTTCGTAATATACTTCATGTCCACCATTTCCTTAAGGACGAGTGCCCGGCGTTGTTTAGCTTTTTCCGGGTTTTTATATGGTGAGTATCTGGTTGGCGCATTAATAACACCGGCCAGCATGGCGGCTTCGGCTAGATTCAACTCTTTGGCGTCTTTGCCAAAATAGATTTGGGAAGCTGTTTGTAAGCTCCAGGCACCCTCGCCATAATTAATATTATTTAAATAAAAAGCCAAAATTTGTTCTTTAGAATATCTGCTTTCTACCTGTAGAGCAATGTAAAGCTCTTGAATTTTACGGCTCAGTTTCTTTTTAGGATTTTTTAAGATAGCTGTTTTTACTAGTTGTTGCGTAATGGTGCTTCCCCCTTGGGAACCATACCCCTTGGTGATATTCGCAACTACAGCACCACCTAAACGATATAAATCAACTCCGTGATGACTTTTAAAACGTTGGTCTTCAATAGCAATAATTGCTTTTTTCATAATTTCGGGGATTTCGTTTTGATTAAGTTCAACTCTGTTTTTCTGGGATTTTAAGGGAATAACCTCCCGGTCATCTTTATCAAAAAGAAGACTAGGGAGATCTCCGGTGATGCGGTTAAGGTCATAAGCAGGTAAAGTACCTAGTGCTCCAACAACTAAGCCTAGCCCCAGACCTACAAATATAAATGACGCTAAAAGCAAGATTAATAGTACTAAGCGGCTATATTTTATTTTTCTGCGGCGTTTACGACGGCTCATCAAAAGATACCTCCTTTTCTTGCTTGCACTATTATAGCACATTCGTCAAGGAATTTTAACTTTAAGTCTTCAGGGATTTATTGCACTTTTTGAAAATCGCTACATATACATTCTTAAGAGCAGAGTTTTAATTTTACAAGGGGATTTGTATAAGTTATCTGCTTGTTTGAAAAATAGGGAAGGGATAGTCAAGATTTATGAGGAAGATGGAGTGAAGAAAATGCCTCATTGGTATAAATCAAGAAGAGGATTAAAACGGGGAATGATTAAAATTCCTAGAATTTTAATCATTCTAATCATCTTAGGATTATGTGGTGTCTATCTTTTTCAGGTGATTGATCGAAATTTAAAACCAACAATAATTCAGATAGCTGAATCAAGGGCGCATATTCTGGCTACAGAAACGATGAATAACGCTTTATACGAAAAAATTCTTACTAATACCGAATACGAGGATTTGATGACGATTCATAAGGATTCACAACAGCGAGTTACCTTAATGCAAGCTAATACTCTTAAAATAAGCAGGATTCTTTCTGAAGCAAATTTAGCGATTAAAGAAGCTTTGAAAAATCTGCAAGAGGAGACGTTTAAAATACCTTTAGGGCAAGCCTTAAATAGTCCTTTGTTAGCACATTGTGGACCTAATATTAAGGTAAGGCTTATTCCCGTGGGAACAGTTAATGTAAGATTTGTTGATAGTTTTCAGGAGGCTGGAATAAATCAAACTAGACATATTTTATATTTAAATATTAATACGACTGTAAAAATAGTAGTGCCCTTAGTGACAGAAAATGTGGTGGTTAATAATCAGGTTCCCATAGCAGAAACGATAATTATTGGGGAGGTACCTAATGCTTATCTTGGTTTGGGTTCTTCTTTATCAATGAAAGATCTTGATATTGAAAAATTTAAAGAGGAGAAGTATTCTCCTGAAAAATAGGTTTGAATTTATTAAGAATACTAGAAAAATCCGGTTGACAATGTCTTTAAGAATATGATAATATAACCAATGCCGCATTAATTGCTGCATTGGTTTTGGCAAGAGCTTTCTTTTCGTAGTTAAAAAAGATGTCGAAAGGTAGGAAAATTTCGCAAAAAACCTCTTGACAGGAACGAGCGAAGTTGCTAAGATAGAGAATGTCGCGTTCGCGCGGCAAGGTCTTTGAAAACTGAACAGTTGAAAAGCCAAGCGTAAACAAAAGCTTAAAAAGCGGGTCATCGTAAAGATGATCGAAAAGAGTAAGTCAATTTTAAGAAATTACGAGCTAATCAAAGCTCTGTAAAATAACATTTTACGGAGAGTTTGATCCTGGCTCAGGACGAACGCTGGCGGCGTGCTTAACACATGCAAGTCGAACGGTCCGGCACTTAATCAACTA
>JAQVYD010000103.1 GCA_028709105.1 Clostridia bacterium | reverse complement strand
CATCGGCAAAAACCGCCTCCCACATCGTAGCTACACCAGCTGCACCAAGAATGAGGACAACCCCTTTCACGATTAAAGCCAACATAATGTTCTGCCAGACAATCTTTTTCGTCCTCCGCGCTATTTGTATCGCCGTAACAAGTTTCGAAGGCTGGTCATTCATAATCACCACATCGGCAGCCTCAATCGCCGCATCGGAACCTAAAGCGCCCATGGCTACCCCTATATCGGCTCTCGCCAAAACAGGTGCATCATTAATCCCGTCACCCACAAAAACCAAGTTCCCTTTGCCTTTGTTTTCATAAATCTTTTCTATTTGCGCAACCTTTTCCTGCGGTAAAAGTTCGGCGTAAAACTCCTCAATCCCCAATTCTTTTGCTACTTGAGCAGCCATAGTTTTATTATCCCCGGTTAACATCACTAATTTCCGTACTCCTAAATTTTTCAATCCTTCCAAAGCCTGCCTACTATCTTCCTTAATTTCATCGGAAATCACTACAGCACCAACATATTGACTATCTACAGCCACGTGTACTACGGTCCCCACTTCTTCTTCAACATCTACACTGATTCCGTTTTCTACCATTAGCGCTCTATTTCCGGCTAAAATCGTCTTACCGTCCACACTTACCTTCACGCCACAACCGGCTATTTCCTCATAAGATTCAATCTTGTCTGCGAATATTTCCTCACCATAAAGCTCCAAAATTGATTGAGCAATGGGATGTGTGGAAAAAGTCTCCGCCCAAGCAGCATATTGTAAAAGTTCTTTCTCCTGAAAGCCGCCTACCGGATGAAGTGCAGTAACCTTAAAAACACCTTTCGTCATTGTCCCCGTTTTATCAAAAACAACTGCTTCCACATTATTTAAAGCTTCTAAATAATTGCCACCTTTAACTAAAACACCATTTCTTGAGGCTCCCCCGATGCCACCAAAAAAACCTAGCGGAATAGAAATAACTAACGCACAAGGACAAGAAATAACTAAGAAAACCAAAGCGCGATATAACCACTCAGCGAAAACCGCCCCCGAGATAATTAAAGGAGGTACTAAAGCTAAAATTGCCGCAATAGCAACTACCACCGGCGTATAATAACGAGCAAATTTAGTTATAAAATTCTCGGTAGGTGCTTTTTTACTACCGGCATTCTGGACTAAATCCAATATTTTAGCTATAGTCGATTGACCATATTCCTTCGTTACTTCTACAAGTAAAAGCCCGGAAGTATTAATAAAACCGCTTAATATCTCTTCCCCTGCCTGCACTCTTCGCGGAACCGTTTCGCCTGTCAAAGCAGAAGTATCAACCAGAGAATTACCTTCTACAATTCTGCCATCCAAGGGTACCCTTTCCCCGGGTTTAACCACAACCAAATCGCCCACAGCAACCTCGGTGGGACTTACCCGCACTATTTCGCCCTCTTTCTGTAGATTGGCATAATCAGGTCTAATCTCCAAAAGGGTCTGAATAGAACGGCGTGACCTGTTTACGGCAAGATCCTGCACAGCTTCTCCTACCCGATAAAAAAGCATTACCGCTACAGCCTCCGGATAGACCTTGATGGCAAAAGCCCCGAGTGTAGCAATCATCATCAAAAAGTTTTCATCAAAAATCTGCCCATGACAAATATTCTGGAAAGCATGATAAACAATCTCTCCACCAATCAATACATAACTTATTAGAAATAAAGTTAACTCCAACTCAGGTGAAAAGGAACACAAAATTGTGACAAAATAAATTAAAGTGCCTATCGCTAAAAGGTACAAATCACTTTTTCCTTCACCCTCTTCCGCTCTTCTGTCAGGCTCTTCTGGCAAGGTTTTAAAGTATTCCTTTTTCTTTCTCATCAAATTTCTCATCTCCCCATCTCTTCCCGGCGAGTCCACTTCCCTTAATGCCGAATATGAGCCAACCCCTGTGTAAACAAATTGATAATATGTTCATCATCCAAAGAGTAATAAACCATTTTCCCTTCTTTACGGTATTTTACCAGCCGCAAATTGCGCAAAACCCGCAATTGATGAGAAACAAGCGACTGGGACATCTCCACTACTTTGGACAAATCACACACACACAACTCCTCTTGCGATAAGGCGTGTAATAATTTAATCCTCGTCTCATCACCCAAAGCCTTAAAAATTTCGGATAATTTTCTTACCTCTTCCTCACTAAGACGATTTCCCTTCACCCTGCCTACTGTTTCCGGATGAAAACATTCGACTGCACAACGATCCATAAATTCGCTCATTTTTACCTCCACCTTATTTCTACATATGAATATGTATTCATATGTTAGCTTAATCTTACACCATTTTTAAATTGTTGTAAATAGATAAAAGGGAGTCAACTATCTACACAAAAAGTAGTTTCGCCACACTCCCTTATTTTAAAATAATTTTAACAAATTTTTCTCGTCAACGCACTTCCCTCTGTGGAGATTCTTTCGTTTTAGTTGCTTTTAAATCATTCCTTTTCTTTCCTTCTTCAATTTCTCCTTTGATCTTTCTCCTTAGAAATTCTTCCAGATGCACTTTTTGAACATACTCTTCAAGTGGTAACGCATATTTCAATTTACTTCAACCCCCTTTTTAAAATCCTCACGCCGTTCTAAACAGTTCGTCCCCTTTTTAGATACTCGCCCCATACGTCTCCCTGCTTCTTTAAAAATTCGTTAATCGCCACTTCTTCTTATTATTATAGTATATCTTCAGAAAACTTGCTATACATAAATTTAAAACATCTTCATATCTTAAAGCAGCCCAACGGTTCACTCTATTCTGTACGGATATTGACAAGCACTTTACAACAGTCTCCGTCCATTAAAGTGCTTTCAACAGCTATGCTTCCGGCATCGATTTTGCCTGTGGCAGTGATCATCGCGAACATGGGATCTAAGCACCATCCATGGCAAGGATTTGCTCCTCCTATTTTCTTGGATAGCGCACATAATTTGCACGAAACTGCCGTAGCAATATAACCGTCATCTGTTTTTTCCACAAACCAGTTTGCACAGCCATAAATTTCTGAAAGCTTGCCAAAAACATCCTCAACGGTTTCAATGCCAAGCTGTTGATTCAAAAAGGGCGCTGTCTGTGCCTGCCTTTCTTTTCTTCTCTCTACGATTGTGTCAAGCACCTTTAGCTTGTCATAAGTGTTTACAGTCTCTGCTATAGATGCCGCATAGGTATTTTGCAATAGGGCAAATCTCTTCTCAATATCCATTTTCATCTCTCCTTTAATATACTATTTATTTTAACGTTCGTTAGGTAGACGGGAAACAAATCATTCACACCCATGAAGAACGATTGAAATCTCTTCTCGGATTTCTTCTTCAGATAGAAACCTGTTTTTGACGACAATACTTTCTATCAATGTTTCCAATAAATGTACTAATGTTCGCACAATCGCGAGATCATTGTCTGCGTTCTTCAGATATGGTTTTAAGATCTGATAATGCCGTGGAAGTATCGTCTTTTCCCATTCATCCATGATTTCCATCAGTTCCTCATCGCCATCAAAGGACAGATAAACCTTGATTCCAAGCCGGTAAACTTTTTTATCATAGTTGCTCAAAGAGTTCAGATCATACACAAACTTTGTATAAAAATCTATGATGTTATTTGTCCTCAAGAGGGCCGCCTGTCTTTTTAAAAGGTCAAAATATTCCTTTTTTATGATTTCATCAAACAACTCCTTTTTATTATTGTAATAGTAATAAATCATGGGCAGGGAGCAGTTCACGTCTCTTGCTATGTTGCGGATCGTTGTTCCATGGTAACCATTACTGTTGAAATGCTCTACTGCTACTTCTTTAATTCTTTCTCTTAGGTCTTTTTCTACTATATTAAACACCTCCTTATTTAACGTTCGTTAGGATTATCACATAAAACATTTTGTATTGCAATAGATATTAAGTTCCTTGTCACATTTACTTATGCCCTTGTAACAACACCTCTATTGATTCCGGTTAGTCTCTCAATTTGCCTAATTGACAGTCCATACTTTCCCTTTAATTCTTTTAAGATTCCGTTCCTTGCTGTAATATCTAGCTTTTGTAAATCAGTTGCGTTTTCCAAGCTATATTTTTGCTTGATTATCTTTCTTGCTTCCGCATCAGTTAAGCGGTGCTTTTCTTCTATTTCCAGACACAAATCTGCATTTAGTTCATTATTATATTGAATAAATCTTTCTACTGCCATTTCTTTTTTATCGCTAAACATTTTTAAAGCAAATTCTGTGTCAATCAGTTTTTGTCTATTTATGTACTCACTATAACTACTCCATTGGTATTCTGCAACTTTTCTTGACATCCCCGCCTTAACCGGGTTTTGATGGATATATCTTAAAACCGCAAGAAAGTAGGCATCGTTTTCTACCGGTTCACTTTTAAATCTGTCATGAAATAAATTCCCGATTCTTTCATATTTCCGGTTATACCAATAAACATAACTTCCGCATATCCTGCACATTATTTGTTCT
>JAQVYD010000102.1 GCA_028709105.1 Clostridia bacterium | reverse complement strand
GTCAACAAGTAATTCCTTGGTTAGAAGAAAAGAGTAATCCCAATTTGGTGGAAACTTTAAATAGAACTGCTTCTATTCTTCAGGCTGATGAAGATTTTTTACAGAAAGAAACAGCCGCATTAGCTAAAGAATTTATGCACATCAACGAAAAAAGGATTAGTTTGTCTTTAGCAGATTGGGGCTTTCTTCATTTAGGAATGCAACGGCGTTTGCTTCGTTTCGCTTATAAAAAGTTAGTGCAGAAACAAGGCTTGGCTTTTTTCCATGTGGAAGAAGTGCGGAACTTTATCAAAGAGGGACAGGTAGGTAAGGTTTGGCAACTACCCGGTAAGATTATGGTGGAGAAGAGTTATGGAGAAATTTTGTTTTATGATGAACAGGGTGTTTTGCCGGATCGTGTGAGCATAGCAGAATGTCCCTTAAAAATACCGGGCGAAACTTTTATTCCGGAAACAGGACAAAAGATTAGGGCAGAAATTGTGGAGATGGATTGTGGACAAAGCGAAAAAGGGAAAGTTTATTGGCCTTGGGAGGATTCGGCACTGCAGCTTTATGCCCGTTCCAGAAGGGCAGGGGACAGATTTGTACCTCTTGGTTTACAGGGGAGTAAAAAACTGAAAGATTTTTTTATTGAAAAAAAAATTCCGCGTAGAAAAAGGGATCAGCTTTTATTGATTCTAGCCGGGAAAGAAATTATCTGGATACCGGAGTTAGCGTTAACCGAGAAATGTAGAATAAAGAGTAAAAACGGGAAATATTTAGTGCTGACTATCCATAGCCCTTCGTAAGAATTATTTGAAAAAATTTATGTTATATGGTAAAGTAAATTGGTTACTAGAATATTAGTTGAAATCTATAAGTTAAGGCGATGTTATCCTATTTAAAAAGAGTGGAAGGAGGAACCTCGTGAGTCGAATTTTTAAGAATGTGGCAATTTATTTATTGATCGTGTTGACTGCTTATTTTATTTTTAGTCAAATAAGTATTGCTCCACAAAAAGAAGACCCGTTTAATAATAATTATACGGCTTTTTATAAAGCCTTAGAAAAGGGCGAAGTTAAAAATATCACGATTGTGCAAGGGGAAGATGTCCGGATAATCAAAGGTACCCTCAATAATACACAACAGTTTGAAGTTACAGGTCCTGCCAATGATGAAAAGTTGATTGAATTAATTAAGTCTAAGGATATTATCTTTTCTCAGGAACAGGCCCCGAAGACCTCAATTTGGACTACCCTGCTTACTTCTTTTTTGCCGTTTCTTTTATTGATCGGTTTTATGTTCTTTATGTTGCAGCAAACACAAGGCGGCGGCAGTCGGGTGATGCAGTTCGGCAAAAGCAGGGCACGGCTGCATACCGAGGATAAAAAAAGAATTACCTTTGCCGATGTGGCGGGTGTAGATGAAGTTAAGGAAGAATTGGAAGAGGTTGTAGAATTCCTCAAATATCCTAAAAAATATACGGAATTGGGGGCTAAAATTCCTAAAGGTGTTCTGCTTTTCGGACCTCCCGGTACAGGTAAAACGTTGTTAGCCAGAGCTATCGCCGGGGAGGCTGGTGTGCCGTTTTTTAGTATTAGCGGTTCGGATTTTGTGGAAATGTTTGTGGGGGTGGGGGCTTCCAGGGTCAGAGATTTATTTGAACAGGCCAAGAAAAATGCCCCGTGTATAGTTTTTATTGATGAGATTGATGCAGTGGGCCGTCAGCGTGGGGCCGGCTTAGGCGGTGGGCATGATGAAAGAGAGCAGACTTTGAATCAACTTTTGGTGGAAATGGATGGTTTCAGTGTTAATGAGGGTATTATCATCATTGCCGCCACGAACCGCCCTGATATTTTAGACCCTGCTCTTTTGCGGCCAGGCCGTTTTGACCGCCAGGTTGTGGTGGATATCCCTGATGTGAGAGGACGTCAGGAAATCCTGAAAGTTCACGCTAAAGGCAAGCCTTTAGCTGCAGATGTTAATTTGGATATTTTGTCAAGGAGAACGCCCGGTTTTACGGGGGCTGATTTAGCTAATCTTTTTAATGAAGCAGCTCTTTTAGCAGCACGACGAAATCTTAGTAAAGTATCGATGTCTGAGCTGGAGGATTCTATTGAAAGGGTTATTGCCGGACCTGAGAAAAAGTCACGTACCATTAGTGACTTTGAGAAAAAGCTTGTTTCTTACCATGAAGCAGGGCATGGGTTGGTGGCGGCTCTTTTGCCACATACTGATCCTCTCCATAAGATCTCGATTATTCCTAGGGGCAGGGCAGGTGGTTATACGCTCCTTTTACCTAAAGAAGACCGTCATTATATGACGAGGTCACATCTGCTTGACCAAGTAACGATGCTTTTAGGTGGGAGAATGGCGGAAAAACTGATTCTTAATGAAATCAGCACCGGTGCGCAGAATGATTTAGAAAGAGCGACAGGGATAGTCCGAAAAATGATTACAGAGTTCGGGATGTCTGACGAATTGGGCCCACTTACTTTTGGGAAAAAACAGGAGCAGGTTTTTTTAGGCAGGGATATTGCCACTGACCGTAACTATTCTGAAGCGGTGGCGTATTCTATTGATAAGGAAGCTCGCCGGATTATTGAAGGTTGTTATCAAAAAGCGGATCAGTTGTTGAGGGAAAACATTGATGCTTTACATCTTATCGCTCAGACTTTAATCGAAAAAGAAACCATTGATGCCGAAGAATTTGCTGAACTCTTGCAACAAGCGGGGTTGGGAAAATTTGTTGAGGATAAGATCGCCGCGGTGGGAAAAGAGAACAAAGAAGAGTGAAGTCAGTATAAAAAAGACCTTTTTGAAGTGCACCCCCAAAGTTAGACACCTAAACTAACATTTGGAGGTGCATTTTTAGGTAAACCGTTCAAAATATAGTTGAAAAATGTTATAGTAAGCGATAAGCAGGGCATTGATTTAGATAGATTACAGATAAAGACTAGGGGGGTGGAGTAGTTGCGAGGTCCTTATTTTCTTGAATTAGCTAATGAGCAGGAAGCGGAAAGATTATTTCAGAAGATTGGGTGTGACTGGCGAGGCAGCCAAATCATGCTGGCTAAAAGCAGGATTATTCCTCTTTTTTTAAAGGAAGTCAAAAGTCCGGGAGCGAATATCCTTAAACAACAGATGCTTTCCCTGGGAGGAGAGGCCGTTGTAGGCAGAGGAGTTGTTAATTGTAGTCAAGAGTATAGTGATGTTCTTCTTTTAGGGACAGTAAAAGAATATGAGTTGCTAGTAGAAAAAATCATCCGACAACCTTGGGGGCTTAATGACCTGGGGGAAAGAATCAAGACGCTTTTGGGCAATCTGGAGAGGAAAAAAAGTGTTACTTGGGAGTGGCCCGGGCGTAAACTTGTTTTGGGCGAAAAGGTTTTAGTGATGGGGATTTTGAATGTGACTCCTGATTCTTTTTCTGATGGCGGTAAGTTTGTCGAGACTTCCCAGGCGTTAGAACATGCTTGGGAAATGGTGGAGGCAGGAGCGGATATAATTGATCTGGGTGGAGAATCCACACGACCGGGGGGTCTCCCTGTTTCAGCTACTGAAGAACTTAAGCGCGTGTTGCCGGTTCTAGAAAAGCTTTTACAGGAAATCCCTGTGCCGTTATCACTAGATACTTATAAGGCTGCGGTGGCGGAAGAAGCTCTAGCTGTGGGTGTACAGATCATTAATGATGTCGGCGGCGGTTTAAAAGATCCTCGAATGGCTGAGGTGGCGGCTCGCTTTCAGGCTCCTGTAATCATCATGCATAATCCGGGAAAGGTAACTTATCAAGACCTGATTCCTGACCTAGTGGATAGCTTGTCCGAACAGGTGCGAATTTTTGAAGAGGCCGGTTTGCCTGCAGAAAAGATCGTTATTGATCCGGGGGTAGGTTTTGGCAAGGATTATCAAGAGAATTTAGTGGTTATGAAGAATCTGCAATCCTTATGTACTCTTGGTAAACCTGTTCTTTTGGGTGTCTCGCGTAAATCTTTTATTGGTAAAACCTTGGATCTCCCCGTAACTGACCGTCTGGAAGGGTCGTTAGCGGCGGCAGCTTGGGGTGTTCTAAATGGTGCGGATATCCTTAGAGTCCATGATGTACGGGAAACAGTAAGATTGGTTAAGGTTTTAGAAGCAATTAAGACGGAGGGTGTTAGTGGTGAGGGAATTAGATAAAATCATCCTAAAGGGAATGAAGTTTTACGGTTATCATGGGGTAGAAGAAGGAGAAAAAACTTTAGGGCAGTGGTTTGAGATTGATCTTGTCCTGTGGGGTGATTTTTCTCCAGCTGTTGATACCGATAATTTAGAAAAAGCTCTTGATTACAGCCAGGTTTATGAAATGACGAGAGATCTTGTGGAGGGATCGTCTGTTAATCTTCTGGAACATCTTGCTTGCAAAATAATGAAAGGTCTTTTCGCTTTACCTTTACTGGAAAAAGCACTGGTGCGAGTAAAAAAACCGCAGGCTCCCATCAAGGGGCCTTTAGCTTATGCGGGTGTGGAAATAGTCAGGTGTAAGCAT
>JAQVYD010000101.1:2626-4616 GCA_028709105.1 Clostridia bacterium | reverse complement strand
TTCACATAGATATTTATATAATTTAATAATTTCGATGGCAAAATCCATACTTTTATCAACAATAACATTTTTCTTCATAACAAATCACATCTTCGTTAATTTTTTTCATTATGCATTATGCATTATGAATTGTGCATTATCTTTTCCAGGTCGGTGAGGTCTGCCTCATAATACCAGATATTATCTATTTTTTTGCCTTCACCGGGTAAGATTTTTGTCGCCACCCCGTTTTCTAAAACAGGCGAGACCAGACGGGCTAAGGCTACCATTTCCCGGGCCGTCAGATCTGTTTCGACTTCCTCCAGAACAAAATTAATAAAATTAGTAATTTGAGGTAAGCTCTTGCCCTCCAAGACCTTCACTGCCAAGAGCTGCAAAACCTCCTGCTGGCGCTGCGCCCGCTCCCGGTCACCATGTTTGCTATCCCGATAGCGGGTATAAGCCAACACCTGTTTCCCGTCAAGATGCTGTGCGCCGGGCTGCAGGTCAATCCCTTCCAGACGGTTATACATACGGAACGGCACATTGACATCAATACCCCCGACTTGCTCCACCAGCTTAACCAAGCTATTAAAATTTATTATAACATATCTGTCAATAGTTACCCCCAGAAAATCAGTGACTGTTTTCTTGGAGAGGTCGACACCGCCATAAGCATAAGCCGCATTGATTTTATCCAACTTGCCCCTGACTTTCACCCGCGTATCGCGAGGAATAGAAAGAAGCTGGGCTTTTTTATTCTTTTCATCCACGGAAACGAGGATGAGGGTATCACTGCGGTCGTTCAAGCCTTCCCTGCCGTCCAAACCCAAGAGCAAAATATCGAATCTGTCTACGGCTAATTTTTCATCCGGCACGGGGACAGGAGCAGAAGGAGAGACTAAGGAAGGGGAAGAGGGCAAACGAAAATAGAGGTCATAGATCATGTACCCCCCAATCAGTAAAATCAAAAGAAAAAGCGAAACCTCGAAAAGTGCATCTTTTCTCTGGGAACTGTGTCTGCTTCTCATTATTCTTCACCTTTGAAAAATTGAAATGTAGATCATGTTTTCATTATAGCAAAAATTGCTTTTGTTCTAAAGAGGATTTTCCAGCCAATTGCTTAACCGCGAAGCGAAACTGTGCGTGTTTCTTCATCCCAAGCAACCTGAGCGCCCATATGTTCACTAACGAAACGAAGCGGGACCAAAGTCCGTCCAGTCACAATAAAAGGAGGCGCATCCAGCGTGATCGGGTGGCTATTGACAAAGGCTTGTTCTTGCTCGATAAAAATTTCAATCTGTGTCTCCCTATATAGATAGGTAACCTTCCTTGTGGCTTCCTCCCAGAGGAAACTCGCCCCCAAGGCTTCCCCAATAAAACGCACCGGAACCATCGTGCGGCCGTTTACGATCGTGGGAACTGCGTCTAACTCAACTGCCTGTCCATCAACAAAAGCAGTTTGCTGTCCAATGACTACTTTGATTTCTGTGGTCAGTTGCGCCCGGAGTTCTTGGCTTTCTTTTTCTAAAACAGCATAAGTATCCCGCAGCTGGTCAACTTGCCGCTCCAGAGGCTGAGCAGTATTCAGCAGCCATTTATCAAAAAATAATTTAGTCATTAACTCTTCCCCCGCCCAAAGAGGAACACTAATTAATAAGGAAAACAATAAAATGAGCAGCACCGTCTTTTTCTTCATCCGTAAACCCCTTATCTGTTCTTTGCCTTTTTATCCAGATAAAAATAAATATTCTACACTAACGGACATAATCCTGCCCGTTTATGCGTATATTATGTATAGATAATTGCGAATACAGCAGAAAAACTTCACAAATTGCTAAAAAGTTGCTAAAAATTTTAGCAACTATGCTTTTACATTATTGTTTATATGTTATATAATATTATCTACAATGTTTATATGGTATTACATTTTCTAAAAATTTAAACATACTAATAAATAATAAAGTAAGTGAGGTGGAAAGACATGACAGAAAAAAAGCTGAATTCTCTT
>JAQVYD010000101.1:0-2526 GCA_028709105.1 Clostridia bacterium | reverse complement strand
TTCAACTGCTGATACAGCAAATCAGCAAGACCTAAGTTGCGGGGAGAAGCGGCCATGAGCTTACTATATTCAGCATCGAGCATCTCTTCATACATTTTGCTAGCCATACTTTCCGGAATTAAACCGCCCTTAGGGATAGCTGTGCGCATCTGCTTAAAGATTTGCTGAATAAAGATTGCCTCAATTTCTTGGCAGGCTTTTTTTAGTTTGGCTTCATCTTGTTCCCCTTGCGCCTTCGCCAGAACTTCCTGAAAATTATCTTGGCCTTGCGTACGTGCTGCCGGCAACCTTATATTTTGCGAAGATGTGGCTAAAGGATCAATCTGCATCAATCTTCCCTCCTATCCCCAAAAACAAAAACCCAACGGAACGACGGGGGCGTCGTTCCCTACAAACATTATCCCGCACACATTTCCATTATGAATTATTGTTTTCATGTTTTCATTATGCATTATGAATTATGAATTATAAATTACGCATTGTCCCCCAACGGAACGACGGGGGCATCGTTCCCTACAATTAGCGTTTGAGGCTATTGGTGACGCTCATCATCTCATCGGAAGTCTGGATAGCTTTGGAGCCAATCTCATAAGCCCGTTGCGCCATAATCATTTTAATCATTTCTTCGACAATACTTACATTAGAAGCCTCTAAAAAACCGGACCGAATCAGCCCTAAATTCTTATCTGTAGCAGGCTGACCAAGGATAACCTCTCCACAAACATCACTAAGTGCATACGCCGTAGAGCCTATCGCCTGCAGACCTTCGGGATTAGCGAAGTTAGCCAGTTCTATAATCGGGGGACTGCTGCTGTTTTTTTCGGTACTCACAGTACCATCAGCAGCAATCTGTACCACAAGCTCCTCCGTATCCGGTTGGATATATTTCAGATCTTTGCCGTCTAAAGAAACTGTTTTTTCCGGAGAAGCATTGCCTTTCGAAGATAACACTCTACAACCGTCGGCATTTACCAGATAACCTTTACTGTCTAAACGGAAAGAGCCTGCTCTGGTAAAGCCGACTTCCCCATTAGGGAGATGAAGCATAAAAAAGCCCTGTCCCTCAATAGCTAAATCAAGATCCTGACCTGTTTCTTGTAAAATACCATTGGCAAAAGAAGTCCTAGTGGCAGCGACTTTTACCCCATTACCTACTTCGACGGCAAAATTATTCAACCCGGTTGTGCCGGAAACAGTCGGACTTTTTAGGGTCTGATAAAAAAGCGATTGGAAATCAACACGGTTCTTCTTAAACCCCGTGGTGTTCACATTGGCCAGATTATTAGCCAGGACATCGAGATGAACCTGTTGTGCCTGCATGCCCGAAGTGGAACTAAACAGAGAACGAATCATTTTTTTGCCTCCCATCCTCGTGAGGATTGATTAAATTTTTAAAGAAATCCTGGGGTTTCTCCTTCCTTCGAAAGCCCCGGAGGCCTCTGACAAGCAGACCAGCCTCAATTTAGGTTGTGGTTTAGAGTCGCCCGACCTCGTTGACCGCTTTGTCTAAAGTAGCGTCGATCGACTGCACCACTTTTTGATTGGCTTCATATGCCCTCATAATGCTAATCATGTTCACCATTTCCATTAGAGGTTGCACATTACTTTCTTCGATAGTACCTTGCAAGATAGTATGGTTCGCCACTTGCTGCGGGTTTGCTCCCCGGAAAAGAGAAGAACCCTCTTTGACCGGCGGCGTGGAGAAATTAACTATTTTCAAACGGTCAAGCTCAACTCCTTCACTGTAGACTCGCCCCTCTGGGTCTACTTGCACATCACTGCCCTTAACCATAATTTCGCCCTTTTCGCCCATTAAGGGATAACCGTCTGTGGAAACAAGACGTGCTTGCGCATCTAAGGTAAACTCCCCATTACGGGTATAGCGTTCTCCTTGTGGTGTCTGCACGGTAAAATAGCCTTCCCCTGCCAGAGCTAATGATAGCGGATTCTCCGAGGTTCGCCTTGCCCCTGGATGATAATCAGTATAAACATCATTTATTTTTACACCTAAAGGAAGAGAACCCACTTGCGGAGGAATTTTCCCGCTATCTTCCGAAGCATTTAACCGATAAAGCAACATTTCAGGGAAAGATTCCGCGATGAGAACGTCTTTTTTATAGCCTGCGGTTTGGGCATTCGCCAAATTGTTCGCCGTAACCTCTTGCTGTTTGTTCAAAACAGATAAGCCTAAAGCACTGGTATAAAGTCCTTTGATCATTAAAACACCCCCCTTCAAAAAGATAATTAATAATGCATAATTCATAATTCATAATTAAAACATTAAAACACTGAAAAGATAATGCATAATTCATTGCCTTTCTAGCAAGACGGAACGACGAGGGCGTCGTTCCCTACAATTTGGGAACTGTCCTTGAGGGCGTCGTTCCCTACAATTGGGGAACTGTCCTTGCCTTTCAGTTGTAGTTTTCTTTTTTGCTATTATTGGCTCGCGCCAAAAGGTCTAAATTAACCAATGCTTTTGCTGTACCTAAAGCTACACATTGGATAGGATTTTTCGCAAGATAG
>JAQVYD010000100.1 GCA_028709105.1 Clostridia bacterium | reverse complement strand
TGTTTTTCTGTAGTCATCTTTACGATGACCCGCTTTTTTAAGCTTTTGTTTACGCTTGGCTTTTCAACTGTTCAGTTTTCAAAGACCTTGCCGCGCGAACGCGACATTTTCTATCTTAGCAACTTCGTTCGTTCCTGTCAAGAGGTTTTTTGCGAAGTTTTTGAAAAATAAATTGCACATCAGAAAAGGGATGTTTTAATTAAAATAAAACATCCCCTTAGCCTTTTTACAGTAAAAAACACTACTGACGATAAAAGTAAAAATCAGTGCCCCCGTTCATCATTACGTCTCTGCAAAGATGCCTTCCCCACAGTTCCCCCTTCGACAGCTAGACTGTTTTCCTGTGGTTGTGCTCCTTTTTCCGGAACTACGAAATTCTTAAGTGACTTCCTGTCCGATTCTGGGGTCTTTGGCTGTTCTTTTGCTTGTTGCAATAGTTGCTCTGCTGCTATTCGCTTTGCTTGTTGATCCAGTTTCTCTACTTGTGGCAACTCTTCTCCCCGTATAAGCTGAGATATCTTTTTAACTCCTGGTATCAACTCGTATCTTTCCTTTAACCGCCTGTTCGTTTCCCTTAATTGTTCGTCCGTTCGGTTTAACTGTGCTTGGGCTTCATATATATCTTTCGGTAAAGGTGGAATCCTATATTATAATATTTGAATTGGCTTCACCTTTTTTCTTAACATCATTACTGGTGGTATAATCATATAGTACTGTGCTATCCATTGCACCTTTTGTGCCGCCAACAAGAGCTTTTGTCGTCTCCCCCGTTTCACCTGTCCTTTCCGCAACAAACGATTCTCTCTGTCTCCCATAAAATTACCTCCTCATTTTTCCCCTTAATTCACTAAAATAATTCACTATTGTGTCAATTAAGCTGATTCTAGCATACTTTCTAAATATTCGCAAGACTCCTCCAATCTCCCCTGTGCAGAATCAATTCCTTTTTAATTTGTCTTTTATGCTAACGACTCCTTAACCAATTCTGCTCCCCGTTCCAAAGCCTTGAAATTCAATTCCCGCAACTTGGGGTTTTGAGCAAATTTATAGCCCAACCTCTTCTCTACTGCTTTTTTCGCCTGTTCCATCTCCACAATTTTCGTTGCCTCGATCGCCGCCCCCATAATGATAATATTAAAGACCCGCGGATGCAGTTCTTTTTTAGCTATATCTAAAGCCGGAATAGCTAACACTTTTTTAGCGTTCCGCGGTAATTCATCTTCAATCCCTTGAATTGAACTATCATAAATAAATAACGTATCTTTGTTCACATACTGTCTTGTCCGACGTACAGCCCGATCCGATAAAGCGATAACTAGGTCGGCATCGCGAAATTTGGGTGCTCCTACTTTTTCATCTGAAATTTGGCAAAAAGCCAGGGACACCCCACCTCGCTGTTCCACGCCAAAATTAGGGATATACAAAGCCTCCCGTCCTTCATCATTAGCCGCTTCCACCATAATTCCGGCTACTGACTGCACACCCTGTCCACCTTCTCCGGCTAAAGCAATTTTTACCGTCCCTTTCATAAATCTATTCTTCCTCCTTTACTGGTACTTTTACTTCACCCACTTTAAAATATTTCGTCATATTTTCCTCTAGAAAAGCCCACGTAGCTTTAGCATTAGTACTCCAGTTGGTCGGACACCCGGAAAGAGCCTCCACAAAAGAAAACCCTTTTTCTTCTAATTGATTCTGTAAAGCCTTTTTTAAATAATTTTTTAACTGACGCACATTCGCCACTGTCCCTCGTGCCGTATAGGCGCCTTCTCTGGCAATCGCCGCCACCATTTCCGGCCCCTGTGTCGGATATCCTGTTTCCTCTACGTCCCGACCATATGGCGTTGTCTCCGTTTTCATTTCCGGTAAAGTCGTGGGGGCCATCTGTCCACCCGTCATCCCGTAATTACAATTGTTCACCAAAATAGCAGTGATTTTCTCATTCCGGGTCGCCGCATTAACCAAATGCTGTGAGCCAATCGCATATCCACCGCCATCCCCCATGTAGGCAATACAAATCCTATCCGGACGAGCTCTTTTTATCCCCGTCATTACCGGGGTTGTCCGCCCATGATGAGTTTGTACGATATCTACATTAAAAAAATCCCAAGCTAAAAGAGAACAGCCGATATCACAACCAAAGACGACTCGATCCTGAATATCCAGTTCATCTATCGCCTCACCTAGTGCCTTTAGAACTAAGCCATGCCCACACCCCGGACAAAATTTGTGGGGTTTAGTCTCAACCCGCCAAGACCTGGGCATATTGGGAACAATCGCCATTTAGAATCCCCCCTTAAAAAACAATGCATAATTCATAATGCATAATTAAAACATAATAAACTCTACCAGTTCCTCACTCGTTATCCCCAGTCCCGGTTTAAAATACGGTTCCAGAGGAACTGTTTCCCCATAAAGAGCCTCTTGTACTAATTTAAACAACTGTCCTTGCGCCGATTCCGCAACTACTAACTTTTTAGCCTTGGGAGCAATTTCCCTCAATTTGCCTACCGGGAAAGGACGCAGGGTTATGGGGCGAAAATACCCTACTTTTAAACCTTCACTACGTAAGGCTTTTACCGCCGCCCGGGCCGCCCTAGAAACAATCCCGTGCGCAATCAACACTATCTCTGCATCCTCAAAATCACTAGCCTGATACTCAACCACTTCCGGCGTCATCCGCTCGTAATCTTCCACATACCGCGAAATAATCTGATAAAGTTCTTCCTCTGTATTATACGTGTTCCTTAAATGGGACGGCTCCCGCTCTACACCTGGTCTTCCTTCCTGCCCCAAAAAAGGATAAGGCTCTGCTAGTGGGATTCCCTTTTCCTCAGGATTATAAAGATAAAGAGACTCGCGCATTTTCGCCTGATAGCCGTCCCCTAGCACAAAAGTAGGGAAACGATATTTCCACGCGATCTGAAAAGCTTTAATCGTATAATCAAACAATTCCTGATGTGAACTTGTCGAATAAACAATCCTTAAACCTTCGCCATTTCCACCGAAACAGGTCAATGTCGTTTCCTGCTGAGAATAAATGACCGTAGCCGTCGATGGTCCCCCGCGTTGCTGAACAACTACTACGGTAGGGATTCTCAACATCTCCGCCATACTCATGGCTTCCTGCATCAAAATATTGCCGGGTCCGGCTGTCGCCGTAAAAGCCCGTTTCCCGGCAAGCACACCTCCACAAGTTGTAAACCCCGCGGAGATTTCATCCTCGGTCTGCAAAAACTTGCGTCCATATTTAGGGGCCAGCCTTGTCCAATAATGCATGATCTCATTTTGCGGGGTAATCGGGTACCCATACATAATCTCCGCCTCCGCAGCCAGCGCTGCCCACGCCACCGCTTCATTTCCGGTCATAAAGGCACGTTTTTCACCGGTAATTGCCTTTTCTACCATCAGCACACCTCCCGCCTCCTTCTTCGGATGTTTCCCATTTTTACTATTAGCTCCAAACAAAGCCTTACCATAAATAACGATTCATCTGCCGTTCCAGGAAAAAGAGCGGCTTCCCCATCAACTTATTTCCCTTAATTTGCTCAGCAAACCTCTGCTCTAAGGTTGTCCCGATTACCGGCAATCCCAAAACCTCAGCGGCTTTAGTAACAATCTGTGCTCCTTCCTGAATAATCCTGATATTAGTATCATCCCCCCAATGAGAATTATTAATTACTCCGTGCACAGTCCCTAGTGACTGAACATAATCAACAACCCCCACTACATCAGCAGTAAGCGGCCGCGCAATATTAATCACAGCATATACCCTTAATTCTAAGCACTCCTTCACATTGGCCAAAAGAGCTAATTTGCCAGCTCCTGCTACCCCATAACCCACATCAATAACGACATCCCCTGCTCTTTGCAAAGCCCACCTGATTTCCGGTTTAAGCAAAGTCCCCGCTTCCCCTAGCCCCATCGTCTTTTCCGTTTCCCAAGCTAAAACTCGCAGTCCTCGCTTCTCTAACTCCTTTTGCAAAGGGCGCAAGGTATAAAAAGGCTCCACCAAATCGAAATCAACCAGTGTTACCAGTTGGCGTCCCCTCCGCACAAGATTTAAGGCACGATTCAAGGCTACCTCGCTTTTCCCGCTCGCATATTCCCCCACATAAGCCTCTACGATCCTCTCTTGGCCTTCCTTGATTCCTACTCCCCTCCTTAAATAACAATGCATAATGCACAATGCATAATGAAAACATAAAAGATAAAACATAATCATTACGCGTTATGAGTTCTTAATTACGCATTATGAATTCTTAATTATGCATTACTCTTCCGGCGTCGTTCCCTGCTAGAACAACAAATAACTCAAAAAGGCTAACAGAACTAACCCGGGCAATCCTAAGACACCCACCCCTACCACGCTCACTGGATTTACAGGTAAATGAAAACCTGCATACAGCCCCACAAGATTAAGCCCCACCAATACTAACAAGGCTATCACACAATGCACAAAAAACCGCGTAAGCACTTTTAACGGTCCCAAAGTCAGGCGAACAATCAAATACAAAACGATTAATAATAAAAGTGTCGCTAAAATTACCCCTATTTCCATACTCTCTCCACCACCACTTTTTTCTTAACCTCTTTTCTAATAATATTGTATTGTCCA
>JAQVYD010000099.1:3364-4694 GCA_028709105.1 Clostridia bacterium | reverse complement strand
CCTACCAGCTCTACTAACCTTAAGGTTTCCGGGCCATTCCCAGTCAGCGTAGCCCCTCTTACAGGATAGATTGCTTCCCCATCCTTAATGACATAAGCTTCAGCTACCTCAAAAACATAATCACCATTAAGTGTATTGACCTGCCCCCCACCCATTGCTGTCACCAGTAAACCTTCCTTAGTTTCTTTAATTATTTTTTCCGGATCCGTCTTGCCCGGAGCAATATAGGTATTTCTCATTCTAGGGAGAGGACGGCTCTGGTATGATTCACGCCGCCCATTGCCTGTAGACTTTCCACCTTCTTGTTTTGCCGTTCTTAAATCATACATATAATTTTCCAACACACCTTGCTTAATTAAAATATTTTTCTCACAAGGTGTCCCCTCATCATCATAACAGGTTGTGCCAAACTTTCCGCTAAGCAAGCCATCATCTACTACTGTAATCAAAGGTGAAGCGACCTCTTGTCCTTTCTTCCCGGCATATACAGAAAGTCCCTTTTGCACAAGGTCTGCTTCTAAGCCATGACCACAAGCTTCATGCACCATCGTTCCCCCAGCTTTACCAGCCAACACTACAGGCATTTTACCTGAAGGTGCCGGTTTTGCCGACAACATCAAAATTGCCCTTTGTGACGCTATTTCTGCAATTTGAGTTGGATCGTTTTCCTCCAGTAATTCAAAACCTTGACTCCCACCCAAAGAGTGATAACCGGTCTGGATAAGATTCCCCTCTGCAGCTACAGTATGAACAGAAAGCCTTGTCCTTGTTCGTAAATCTTCTACAAAGACACCATCAGAATTAGCAATCGTTACTTTTTGCCGGACATCACCATAATTAACCGTAACCTGTCGAATACGCTGATCTACCTGCCGCGCCGCATCATTGACCTCAAGAACAGTTTGCACTTTTTTCTCAATCTCTATTTCCTGAGGTGGTTTTTTTATTTCTAATTTTAGAGGAGAGGGCGGTGTGTAAAAATCTTTTATTTCCAGCAAATCCTGCTTCTTTTGCGCACCTTTTCCCGCCGTTTCGGCAACCTCTAAAAGTCGAGTAAAAGATAAGTCATTGGTAAAAGCATAAGAAGTATTTTCTCCAGCCATTACTCTGATTCCTACACCCTCATCAAAACCTGAATTAATTCTTTCAATACGGTTCTCTTCACAATTAACCATAACTATTTCTTTTTGTTCCCAAAAAAGTTCGGCAAAATCAGCACCACTATTCAAAGCTTTCTTAAGTACTTCCCTAATTTCTCTTTTTTCCATCTTTCAACCTCATCCTTTAAAAAGATCTGCCTATTATTACCTTAACCTGTCTAACTTTAACT
>JAQVYD010000099.1:0-3264 GCA_028709105.1 Clostridia bacterium | reverse complement strand
AAAAAGAAAGATTACTAAATTATTAAGAATAAGATAATGCTCCACATCAATCAACGCTACGACTAAAGAAAAAGAAAAAAGCAATAATCCCGCAATACCTTGTAGAGTAAAACCACAAAAAGAAATTATCCCCACCCAGCCTAAGCCATTAATTAACTCGACAACGGGATAACGCCAGTGTATTTTTCCAGCACAATAGCGACATTTTCCTTTAAGCAAAAAGAAGCTTAACACAGGAACTAAATCTTTTACTTGCAGCCTTTTTTGACATAAGGGACATTGAGAAGGAGGAAAAACAATACTTTGCTCTCTTGGTAAACGATAAATACAAACATTAAGAAAACTTCCAAAGACAAGACCAAAAAGAAAAGTAAAAAACATGGGCAGAACAGCTGGCATAATCAACACCCCTTACAACCTTGTCCTACAATAATTCCCTTAAACAGATATGAAAAACATTTTTAACAATAATTGCGGGAATTGACAAAACGCGTAAAACCTTCCTTATCATTTGTATAATTCAAAGCAGTATCCATTTCCACAATATTTTTCTTCACTAAATCGCATAAAGACATCTCCATAGTTTGCATACCCCAACGAATTCCCGTTTGTAAAACTGTGGGGATTTGATGTGTTTTCCCTTCCCTAATTAAATTACGAATAGCCGGGATACTAATCATTACCTCTGCCGCTAAGGCCATCCCGTTACCATCGGCTCTAGGTAATAATTGCTGAGTGATTACCCCCTGTAAAGTCGCGGCAAGCTGAATTTTGATTTGTTCTTGTTGATTGGGAGGGAAAATATCAATAATTCTATCGACAGCTTGTGACGTATTATTAGTATGTAAAGTAGCTAAAACTAAATGCCCCGTCTCAGCAGCCGTCATCGCTGTAGAGATTGTTTCTAAATCACGAAGTTCCCCAATTAAAATCACATCAGGATCCTGTCGCAAACAAGCCCGTAAAGCTCCGGAAAAAGAAGAGGTATCACTCCCCAATTCCCTCTGATTAACAATACTTTTCTTATGTTGATAAAGATATTCAATCGGGTCTTCAATCGTAATGATATGTTTTTCTTCTTCCATATTTATTTTATTAATCAAAGCGGCAAGCGTAGTTGATTTTCCACTTCCCGTAGTTCCGGTAACCAAAACCAGACCATCCTTTTTTTCCACAAGCTTAACAATAGCCTCTGGTATACCTAAACTTTCCAAAGGAGGTATTTCATAAGGCACGGGACGAATGGCCACACTCGGACAGCCGCGTTGGCGAAAAGCATTGACCCTAAAACGACCTACCCCAGGAAGAGAATAAGAAAAATCACATTCGCCATGAGAGTGCCACTCTAATAAAAGATCCTTATTCGTGACCCCATGAACTAATCCCATAATATCATCACGGTTTAGGGGTTTTGCTTCATCATCCACGAAATAGCGACTTAGTTTACCATTTATCCGAAACAACGGCTGAGAACCTACGGTAAAATGAATATCTGAGGCACCAAGTTCAAGCGCTTTTTTCAGTATCTCAATGATATCAATATCCACTCATTACTCCCCCTTATTTTCCTTTTCTATTAAATTAAAAGTTGTTTACAATTAGGAATATTCGACTTTTTTCTGTAAATCCCTGCAATATTAACACCAATTTTCTGAGGATGGGTTCTTTAACGGTTCTTGCCAATACTCTTCCAAAAAAACGATAATCTTCCCGATAATTTCACAGAAATCCAAATCCGAAGTGTCAATATAAAAATCAGCACACTTATACAATTCTTCCCGATCCTTCATTAATTTTATGATGGTATCATAAAGATTTCCCTTTTTTAAAAGAGGACGATTATTTCTCTTTTTAACCCGTTCACAAATAATTTCAGGTCGTGCCGAAAGACAAATTATAATACCTTTTTCTACTAAAGAACCAATATTCGCTTGGTCTAAAACAACTCCGCCGCCTGTAGCGATAATACAATTTTTCTTCGCCACAAGACGTTGAATAGCAAGGGTTTCTTCGGAACGGAACCTAACTTCCCCATGCTTATTAAATAACTGAGAAATTGTCATTCCCGTAACTGCTTCTACTTCTTGATCAGTATCATAAAAATCCCTGTCTAAGATTGTAGCCAATCTTTTACCTACAGCAGTTTTACCAGTTCCCATAAAACCTATTAAGATAATATTTGCTTTCAAACTCTTCACCTGCCTTAAATACTATTGCCGCAATTTAAACGATCATCATTTAACAAAGGACTCTAATAAACGCAAAAACTTTGTACCAATAAATTCTCTTGAAGAAAGAGGTGGTACTAAAATTGTATAACAGCCAACTCTGTTTCCTCCTAAAATATCCGTAAAAATTTGGTCTCCAATAACTAGAACTTCTTCTTTTTGTAAATTCATTTTTTTTAAAGCTTTTAAAAAAGCTCCCTTTCTCGGTTTAAGAGCTGCTGCAATATAGGAAATAGCATATTTTTCAGCAATGGTTTCTGTTCTTTTGTAACCAGCATTTGTTAACAAACATATTTTATATTTTAAAGCAACAGCCTCTTTAAGAAAGAGATGGGCCTCATTATTTAACTCCGCAATATGCCACGGGATTATTGTATTATCAAGATCTAAAATTATTCCTCGTTTACCACTTTCCCAATATGCTTTTAAATTAATGCTACTAATAGAAGTAACGATTAAATCAGGTTTTAAGATACTCATAATGATCTCCTGCCCTATTCCTACAAATATTTTACCATAAATAAATAGTAAAATCATTCTTGAGCACAGAATGACTTTAAATTCTTTACTTAACCCTACTCTTAATATATACTAAAGTAGAACTAATATCTTTCCTTTTTTATATATCTAACTTTAATCCTTATTTTTTGCCGACCTCATCAAAAGGGGTCTTTTTTTTGTTTTATTTTAAATCCTTAATTAACTTCTCCAAAGCTCTCTTTTCAATACGCGAAACATAAGAACGGGATATTCCTAACATTTTAGCAATTTCTCGCTGGGTCTTTCTGAAACCATTGATTAGACCAAACCTCATTTCTAAAACCTTTCTTTCCCGTTTACTCAAAAATTTAATCTTTTCTAAAGTCTGCTGGAATTCTACATTAGTTTGCACAAGATCAGGAACTACATCCGGATGAGTACCTAAAACATCAATTAATGTAATTTCATTGCCTTCCTTATCAACACCGATGGGATCATAAAGCGAAACCTCACCTTTATTTTTTTTTGTCGCTCGCAAATGCATCAAAACCTCATT
>JAQVYD010000098.1 GCA_028709105.1 Clostridia bacterium | reverse complement strand
TTATACAGTATCATAATTATTATTGTCAAGACTTAACAGTAATTCTTTTTCTTTATATTTTCTATTTCTCTCCACGTTAGATTTTTCCCGAAACTACGCAAACCCGCTAGTTTAAAACCATGTTTTTGAGCTAATCCGCCTATTTCTTTGACCTGCCTAAGGGTCATTTCTTTACCTAAAGAAAACGATTCATACCTTTTTTCTAAAGCAAGAATCATTACTTCAGCCATACAAGCATAACATTTGCCAGGAGGAATACCAAAATTGAAATTAAATTCAGGCTTCCCCGGGACAGCCACGACCCCTCCCTCAATCACTAAAACATCTTCTCTCTTCCCTGCAACTTTCAAAGAAACATCCCGTGATCGGGCTACATCGCAAACAACTGCCCCCGGCTTCAAAGCTTCCGGTTCTACAGGAATATCTAAGGCTGACGTTGCCGCAATTACTATATCCGCTTCACCTAAAGCCTCTTGCATATTCGCCGTAATCTTAGCCGCTAATCCTGTTTCATACAAAATCTTAGCAGCTAATTTTTCCAACTTGTTCCGTTGACGTGCCACTAAAGTTAAAGATCTATTTTCCCTAGCCAAAAAACAAGCACAAACACTTCCTATCGAGCCGGCCGCCCCTAAAATAAGGACATTTGCTCCAGCCCAATCAATCTCCATCAGCTTCGCCGCCTCTTTAATCCCTTCCAAAGCGATAAAGACAGTATAACTGCTTCCTGTAGTGATCGGTATGCCAACCTCTTTTGCAATCAGCCTTCCCCCCTCACTCACGAAAGAAGGCAAAGCCCCCAGTCCGACTAATTTAGCACCATTTCTTGCGGCCAATTTTACCGCACCCCTAATTTTATCTAAGGTTACTTCTGCCGGTAATTGCAAAAGCTGGCGAGAGGTAAGAGGGCAACAAACAAATTCTCCCTCCGCTTGAGCCCAAGCAGACGAGATCCCTTTGATCTCAGAAACTTTGAAGGGAGGCAGCACACGAGCCATCCCCTGCAGAACAAAATCAGGCAAATAGCCGGCAGCAGGGAACTTCCGCGTATAATCCTGCAGAGTAAGGGGATGAATAACAAAAGAAAATTTCTCCATAGAACCCCCCTGTAAAAACAATTCATAATGCACAATGCATAATTCATAATTCATAATTTATAATTCATAATTTATTTAACACTACCTAAGCGGTTTCTATTTTAACGAGATGAGCAATCCTCGGTTTGAAATTAGCTTGATCTAAAATTTGATTATAATCATCTGCCGTAATCACTTCTACTGCTTTACCCAATAAAACAACAAGTACCGCTTCCATCACATTAGTGCCAAAAGAACGGCCCCCTAATTCAGGAGTAGTCGTAATCAGACACTGTGCACCTCTAGCCGCTAAAAGTTTCACATCATCGGGAGTAACCGTATTCGTAAGGATTACTTTACCCTGAATATTCTCCGGAAGGTATTTTTTGATAAAATGGAAATCTCCGGCGATAACCTCGTTTAATTCATAGTATTGACGATACTTCTTAAATATTACATCTTGCTGCTCCCCGGTGGGATATAAATATTTAAAAGGAAGTCTGCACACTAACGGTCCCAATGCTCTGCCTACAGCAGAAAGCATGGGCAAAGACTTAATCGGGATCGGAAGATTTAAACCAAAAATCAAATCACCAAAAATTACGTTAGCTCCTTCTTCCACTAAAGCTTCCGCCATGCCAAATCTATCGACACCACAGACAAGCAACACCTTTTTCCCGGCAAAATCAAACAAGCCTTCCCGCACCAAATAATGAACAGTACGCCTTTCTAAGGTGTTTTTCAAACCACTGCCATCAACCATCGGTGTTTTTTGGGCTGCTTCTTTTATCCGCAACGCATCCCTAAGCACATATCGCTTGCGGCCTGCCATGATGTATAAATCTATACCCCCCATGCCAAAAGCATCAATTTTACCATCCAGTGAACGAACCAGCTCCACAGCCTTAGCAAAATCCCCATCAGTACCAATACGCTCAATCAGGAATTGCTCTCCCATAATTTCCGCCTCTACCCGATGATTTCTAGAACTTGCACCGAGACTTACACTTACTACCCGTTTCATCTACATTACCCCCTGCAGTGAATTACATCACAACAGTTAATATCTTTTCCTATTTTCCCCATCCTTATAATTTATATCATATCTTTTTCTTATTAAAAAGACATGCCTCCTTCTTTAAGCATTATCCCCCAGCTTGTCTTCTGCATAAACCTGCAGCAAACCCCTAACTTCCCCGTACGTTTCCGCCCTAAAAATTGCTTCCTTAAGTGCAGCTGTATGGGACATCCCTTTCAGATACCAGACCAAATGTTTACGCATTTCCTTAATCCCTAACTGCTCCCCTTTTAGTTGAACAGCTAACGCTAAATGCCTTAAAGCACCCCTGATTTTTTCCCTCGGCTCAGGTGGCGGAATCTCCTCTCCCTGTTCAAGATAATGGCACACCTGGCTAATCAACCAAGGATTCCCCCGCACACCTCGTCCTAACATCACCGCATCACAGCCTGTCTCCTCCAACATCCGCCGGACATCCTTAGCCCCCCAAATATCGCCATTACCAATAACCGGAATTGAGACAGTCTCTTTTACCTGTTTGATCATCGTCCAATCCGCAGATCCGGCATAATACTGTTCCCTCGTTCTGCCATGCACAGTGATCGCACTAGCTCCGGCTCTTTCCATTTCCCTCGCAAAACTAACGGCCACCACATTCTCCCGATCCCATCCTGACCGTATCTTTACCGTGATCGGCACAGCAACCGTTTCTGCCATCGCCCTCACTATCTCCACAGCAAGCTTAGGCTTCTCTAACAAAGCAGAGCCTTCGCCATTGCGCACGACCTTGGGAACAGGGCAGCCCATATTGACATCAATAATCTGAGCCCCCTCCGCTACGGCTATTTTAGCTCCTTCCGCCATAATCTTCGGCTCACAACCAAACAATTGCACGGCAAGAGGCGGTTCCTCCCCTTGCAGATTTAAAAGAGCTTTCGTCCTCACGTTTTTATAAGTAAGGGCCTGTGCACTGATCATTTCCGTATAAACTAAACCGCACCCATGTTCACGAGCAATAAGCCGAAAAGCTTGATCGGTTATACCCGCCATGGGTGCTAAAAAAACCCTGTTGGGGATAATTGCCCCGCCAATCCGCAACCGAATCACCTCAACTGTACTTCCCTTAAGCACGATTACGTTTATAGATTATTTTTAAACCCTCTAGCGTTAAAAAAGGATCGACCTTATCAATTATGGCTGATTCACTAACGATAAATTTACTCATACCTCCCGTAACTACGACAAAAAGGTCTTCCCCCATTTCCTCCTTAATTCTACGGACAATCCCCTCTACCTGACCCACAAAACCATAATATAATCCTGACTGCATACTTGCTTCAGTATTACGCCCGATCACCTTGAATGGTTTTTTCAACTCAATACGGGGCAGTTTCGCCGTCTTTTGGAAAAGAGCCTCCATCGCCACATCCAGCCCTACCGTAATCGCTCCCCCTAAATACTCACCTTTTTTACTAATGACACAAAAAGTTGTCGCTGTCCCGAAATCAACAATCAGTAAAGGCCCCCCATATAATTCATAACCGGCGACAGCATTAACAATCCGATCCGCTCCAATCTCCCGCGGATTATCATAAAGAAGAGGCATCCCGGTTTTCACCCCGGGGCCAATAATCAAAGGTTCCAGTTCAAAATATCGTCGCGCTATCCCCTCTAAGGTTAGGATCAGCGGAGGAACAACAGAAGAAACAACAATATCCTTAATCTCATGATAATCCAAGTCATTATGTAAAAACAAATTGCGTAAAAAAACGCCATATTCATCTACTGTCCGATTAAGCTTCGTGGAGATCCGCCAATGTTTAAGTAAATGCTCGTCTTGATAAATACCTAAAACAGTATGCGTATTCCCTACATCAATTACCAGCAACATCAAAATTCACTTCCTAAATAAAATTAATGCAGATACTTTTTCTGAAAAGCCTTCACCAGCACAACAACAATAATTACGGCTAAGATTATTTCCGGAACACCATGCAAAGTAGCAAGTCCTAGGGCTACCTGCCAACTGGGAAGATAACCTCTCACTACAGCCATCCCTAAAAAACCGACGGTATTCGTGAGCGTTCCGGCAATCGCCGCTAAAGCTGAACGCCAATATATATTCTTCCCGCCTAACCGATAAACATAACAAGCAACAACACCGATAAAAAAACGAGGAACAACAGAAACAAGAGGATCAGCCGCTAAAGCACTGGGAGCCGTAAGGAAACTATACAAACCAAAAATCAAACCTACCAAGGCACCGACCACCGGGCCTTCCAAAATTCCGGCCAAAATCACCGGAATATGCAAAATTGTTGCCCTGCCCGCCGGTGTCGGTACGGGGATCAACCCAAGACCCGTCGCCCCTAAAACAATCGTAAGCGCACCCAACATCCCCGTAATCACAATACTTCTTGTTGTTAATTTCATAAAATTTCCTCCTTAAAACAAAATAAGTAAACTAAGGCTCCAACCGCTTGACGACATGATGAGCAATCACCCCTGCTAATAAACCTTTCGCAAGGTCTAACCCGATAAAAGGCAGGAGTCCAACTTCTATAGCTTTCCACATGGTAAAAGGTTTGCCAAGATAAAATTTAATTAT
>JAQVYD010000097.1 GCA_028709105.1 Clostridia bacterium | reverse complement strand
AAATATCGCTTAGTGGATTTCCCTTTGTCCAATATGACCAATGCGGGTATCTCCAATATTGGGATTATCACTTCTTTAAAGTTGAGATCGCTGGTAGATCATCTGGGGACAGGAAAGGAATGGGGTCTGGATAGAAAACGTGATGGACTATTTATCTTACCTGCCGTTGCTGCTAATAGTGAGAAAAATAGGCGGCAGTTGGATTTAGAGGATATTTATATTAATACGGATTATTTAAATAATAGTAAACAAGAATATGTTTTACTTACAGGTAGTAATACCGTTTGTAATCTTGATTTACGTAAAGTATTAGCGTATCATCGCGAAAAAAAAGCTGATTTAACAATCATTTATAAAGAAGGCTATCAGTTTTTGGAACGGGATGTTTCGCGCGGGGTTTATTTACAAAAGGAGACGAATGGACGGATTTCCGGCTTGAGTTTAGGAACCCCACGAAAAAAGGCCCTGGTTTCTATGGATATGTATTTATTGAAGAAGTCTTTTCTTCTTAAGCTTTTACAAGAATGTGCAACCTCCGGTAAATGGGATTTTGTTAGGGAAATCTTATCTTTAAAGCTCGAGAAGATGAAAATATATGGTTATGCTCACGAAGGCTATTTAGGGATTGTCAACTCTTGGCAAAGTTTGTATAGACACCAAATGGAGTTGTTGAGTCCGGAGGTGTGGCGGGAATTGTTTTTTACCAAAGGCATGATTCATACAAAATTAAAGGATGGCCCTCCGGCTCGATATTATCAAGATGCGGATGTCCGCAATGTTTTTGCTACGCCGGGATGTTTGATTGAAGGCAGGGTGGAAAACAGCATTCTCTTTAGGAAGGTCAAAATAGGCCGGGGTGCTGTCATTCGTAACAGTATTTTGTTGTCTCGCGTAGAAGTTGAAGAAGATGTTGTTTTAGACGGGGTGATCCTAGATAAAAATGTGCGCATCAAAAAGGGGATGCATTTGATCAGCAGTAGTAAGAACCCCGTTATCATAGAAAAAAATCAAGAAGTAGGAGGAGGGTTATAAATTAATGTTAAAGGTTTTGTTTATTGCTTCCGAGTGTACGCCTTTTGCTAAAACTGGTGGTTTAGGCGATGTCGTTGAAAGTTTACCAATAGCTTTAAGAGAAAGAAAAATTGACGCAAGGGTGATTATTCCTAAATATAACAATATACCGGCAGAATACAAAAAAGAAATGATCCATAAAAGGACTTTTACCGTACCCGTTGCTTGGAGGCAAGAGTATGGCGGTTTAGAAGTTCTGAAGCACGAAGGGATTACCTATTATTTTTTAGATAATGAGAAATATTTTAAAAGAGATGGTCTTTACGGTTATTTTGATGAAGCGGAAAGGTTTGCTTATTTTTGTCGCGGGGTCTTGGAGTGTCTGCCTTACCTAGACTTTAAACCTGATATTTTGCATTGTCATGACTGGCATACGGGGTTAATCCCGTTATTCTTAAAAGCTTTTTATCAAGAGCAGCCTTTTTATCAAAATATCAAAACGGTTTTTACTATTCATAATTTAAAATATCAAGGTGTTTTCCCGATGGAGATACTTGGTGACTTATTAGGTTTGGATGACTCTTATCGAGGTGATGAGGGTATTGAGTTTTACGGTAAAGTAAACTGTATGAAGGCAGGGATTGTGTATGCCGATAAGGTTACTACTGTTAGTGAAACATATGCCGAAGAAATAAAGACGGTGTATTTTGGAGAGAATTTAGATGGGATCTTGAGAAAGCAGGAGGGGAAATTACAAGGCATCCTTAACGGGATTGATTGCCAAAAATATAATCCGGAAACGGATCCTCATATTTATGTAAAATACCGGCATTCTCTTGTCAAAAAGGATGAAAATAAAGTTAAATTGCAAGAAGATTTACATCTTCCGGTAAAGGATGTTCCGGTTTTAGCCATGGTTTCCCGCTTAACCCGTCAAAAAGGGTTAGACCTGCTTCTCCATATTTTAGAGGAATTATTGACCCTGGATGTGCAACTGGTTGTTTTAGGGACAGGTGAACACAATTATGAACAGGCTTTGCGGGAAGCGGCGGAAAGGCATCCGCAAAAAATGAAGGCTTATTTTATGTTTAATGAAGCTTTGGCACATAAAATTTATGCCGGCTCCGACCTTTATCTGATGCCTTCCTTATTTGAACCCTGTGGTTTAAGTCAACTGATTGCTCTGCGTTATGGCGCCTTACCGATAGTAAGGGAAACGGGAGGATTAAAGGATACAATTATTTCTTATAATGAGCAAACCGGGGTAGGTAATGGTTTTAGTTTTACTAATTTTAATGCTCATGATTTCCTTCATACCATTAAGCGCGCTTTAGATTTTTACCATAATCGCAAACCTCTTTGGAATAAACTCTTTAAAAATGCTCTGAAAGCTAATTTTAGCTGGACAAGTTCTGCGCAGAAATATATCAAGCTTTATGAAGATTTGCTGACCGGACAAAAAGAAGGAAATATTAGTACTAATACTGGCTTTAGATTATTTAAAAAAGGGTGAGAAATTATAATGGGTGAATGGATTTTTCATGATTCGCATGATGAAAAATATCGCAGCCCCTTTGGGGCTGTTCCTTGTTGTCAAAAAGTCGTCCTTCATTTAGGTATCAAACGGTTGGCACAAGTGGAAGCAGTTATTTTGCGGATCTGGGAAAATAATAATAAAGCCCGGGATCTAAAAATGTCTTTAGAGAAAAGGCAAGACTTGGTGGATTTTTATGGGACGGAAATAACTGCTGCAGAGGTTGGTCTTTATTGGTATTATTTTGTCATTATCAGTGACGGCAGGGTCTATTATTACGGTAACAATGAGGAAAAACTAGGTGGGCAGGGGACACTTTGGGAACAGGCACCTCCCGCTTTCCAGATTACGGTATATCAGGACGATTTTGAGGTTCCCGCTTGGTTTACCAACAGTGTGATGTATCAGATCTTTGTGGATCGTTTTTATAATGGTCAGGCTGAAGGAAAAGTAGAAAACCCGAAGCCAGGCTGTCTGCTTCATGCCCGCTGGGATGATTCTCCTTGTTACCTTAAGGAAGCCGATGGCACGATTCAGCGCTGGAACTTTTTTGGCGGTAATCTACAGGGTGTGTTGAAGAAACTGCCTTATTTAAAGGAACTAGGTGTTGGGGTTATTTACTTGAATCCGATTTTTGAAGCCCCTAGTAATCATAAATACGATACAGCCGATTATAAAAAGATAGACCCGATGTTTGGCGATCAGGAGATTTTTAGGGAGCTATGTGCCAAGGCTCGGGAGCTAAACATCCGCATTATTCTGGATGGGGTTTTCAGTCATACCGGCAGTGACAGTATTTATTTTAATATGGAAGGGAATTATCCTGAGTTGGGGGCATATCAGTCGAAAAAATCGCCTTATTATAGTTGGTATCGTTTTAAGAAATATCCTGATGAATATGAGAGTTGGTGGGGGATTGGGTCATTACCTAATGTCCATGAACTCGATCCTTCTTATCTGGAATTTATTTTGCATGGTCAGGATAGTGTGGTTAAGCATTGGCTGAAGATGGGGGCGGCCGGCTGGCGGTTAGATGTCGCCGATGAATTGCCTGATGAGTTTATTCAAGAAATGCGGCGGGTTATGAAGAAGGTTGATCCCGATTCGCTTTTGCTGGGGGAAGTTTGGGAGGATGCCTCCCATAAAATCAGTTATGGAGAAAATCGCCGGTATTTATGGGGTCAAGAATTGGATTCCGTGATGAATTATCCTTTCCGGCAAATTCTGTTAGAGTTTCTTTTAGGGTATGGTGATGCCCATTTGCTGCAGCGCAGATTGATGAGCCTTTATGAAAATTATCCCCGTCCTCATTTTTATAGCAATATGAATCTCATTGGCAGCCATGATGTCCCGCGTATCTTGACCCTTTTAGGTGAAGCTCCGCTGGAACATACCTTAAAAGAGCGCAAGAGAGAAAAATTTAAGCTTAATCCCCATCAGAGGCGGCTTGGTTTAGCCCGTTTAAAATTATTAGTTCTTTTTCAGATGACTTTCCCCGGTGTTCCGGCGATTTATTATGGAGATGAAGCCGGTCTGGAAGGATATTCTGATCCCTATAATCGCGGGACCTATCCTTGGGGGAAAGAAGACGCGGATTTGCTTGCTTTTTACAAAAAAGCGATTGCTCTGCGTAACAATTATACGGCTTTTCAAAAAGGGCGCTGGCTTTCGCTCTGGGATAAGGGGGAGGTGTATGGCTTTTTAAGGATTTATCAAGATGAGGTCTTTTTGGTTGTCTTGAATCGTCAGCAAACTGCAGCACAGAAAGTTACACTGGAATTAAGTCCGGAGCATCAGGGCTTCTGGAAAGAGGTTTTCCCGCAGGAAAAAGCCGGGCAACTGGAAGGCAATACTCTGGAGATAGTGCTTCGTCCCCTGGAAGGTAAGGTTTTTACTAAGGTGAAGTGATTGGGGGGGTTTTCTTGAAATTAGATCGAGCCGGTGGAGTTCTTCTTCATCCTACCTCGCTTCCTTCTCCGTATGGGATCGGAGAAATAGGAGCTGAGGCACGGGAATTCATTGATTTTTTAAAAAAAAGCGGATTTAAGTTATGGCAAATTTTGCCCCTTAATCCGGTGGGCTATGGCGAGTCACCTTATCAGTCTTTTTCCGCTTTTGCCGGGGAGCCACTCTTAATTAGTTTAGAGAGTTTAAGAAAAGAGGGGCTTTTATCTAAAAAAGAGTTGGCAGCT
>JAQVYD010000010.1 GCA_028709105.1 Clostridia bacterium | reverse complement strand
GGGAGTGCTAAGCACTCCCTTATTTATAAAAATAAAAATTCCGCTAGATTCTAGCGGAATTTAGTTTTAATCTGGCAGGGGCAGAAGGACTTGAACCCTCAACCAACGGATTTGGAGTCCGCTACTCTACCAATTGAGCTATACCCCTGTATCTTACGTAATTTATTATAGGAGATTTGGCGTACTCTGTCAATATCTCGAGGCTCGAAATTCGAGATTGGAATTGTATCCATAAAATACCATGTATATTGGTTATTTATGGGGTACAAGCTAGTTGCGAAGATAATTTGAAGGAGGGTTATTTATGGTTCATCAGCAAATTCAACAAATTCAGCAGAGAATTGGTAGTGTAAATCAAATGGTCGGTCAATTACGTCAGTCTGAAGAAAGTACACGTCAAAAATTAATGCAGTTAGCACAGGATGAGGCGTATGTAGCTCAGCAGTTACAAAGGGTTCAACAAATGTGTCAGGAGAGTATGAGCGGATTACAAAACATTTCCGGCTCTATGCAACAGCAGACTTTTTCTTCCGGTTATGCTCAAACACCAATGTATGGGCAGGGTCTGTCTGCCGGGTCTACGATGCAAGCGATGCCTCAATCTCAACAAGGATCTGGTACGCTCTTTAATTTAGCCACAATGAATCCAGATACATACCAGAATACGATGCAGTTTGCGGGAGGACAAGGTTACTCTGGGATGGGGACCATGGGACAGGTAGGGATGCCAGGTGGCTCAGGTGTTATGTCTGGTCAAACCTCAGGCGTTGGACAGATTATGGGCACAGAATCTTCTCTTTCCAGCATTTCGACCATGGGACCAGATACTTACCAAGCTTCAAGAGAACAGTTAGGGAAAGGGTCCTCTAGTCTTAATCAAATTGGGCAGCAAGCCGGAATTAGTTCCAAACAATAAGCAGCCTTTTCTCCCCAATTAAAGTAGTTGCTAGAAAAATAGAAAGAAGTGGTTAGTTAAAATAACCGCTTCTTTCTATTTTACGTACAAGAAATAAAAAGCGTACATGTTTGACGCAATTTCACTTTCCAATTATAATGTGTGCAGAAAGAGGTGGTGTTTATGTTAAGGTTAATCTATCACGGACATGCTTGTTTTAGCTTGACTGATGGTTTTGCTGATCTCCTTATTGATCCTTTTCTTAAAGATAATCCTTTAGCTGATGTTCAGCCTAATGAGGTAAATCCAACACATCTTTTGGTTACGCATGGACATGATGACCATTTGGGAGATGCTTTGGAGATTGCGCAAAGAACAGGTGCGTTGCTGATTGCTCCTAATGAACTAGCTCACTATTGTGCTTATCATGGAGTTAAAACAGCAGCGATGCATCTCGGCGGTTCTAGGCAATTTTCCTTTGGAAAAATAAAACTTACACACGCTGAGCATAGTTCGGCGATTATTGATGGTGCTAAAATTATATATACAGGGGCACCTTGCGGTTTTTTAATTGAGATGCAGGGAAAGACGATTTATCATGCTGGGGATACGGGGCTTTTTGGTGATATGAAGCTGATCGGAGATAGGCATCAATTGGATTATGCGCTGTTGCCCATCGGTGATAATTTTGTGATGGGTCCTGAAGATGCTATTGAGGCGGCTGTAATGCTGCAGGCAAAGGTAACCATTCCCATGCATTATGATACTTTTCCGCTTATTGCCCAAGATCCCTATTTGTATGTTCATAAATTGCAGGAAAGAGGGTTAAAGGGTATAGTATTAAAGTCAGGCGAGAAAAAAGAACTTATTGCCAAGAAATAGTTCTGCTGGTTTTTTAGGATGAGGAAGGAGAAAAGAAAGGAGGCACTTGTTTTGTACCATGATTTAAAATACATCTTAGCTTTTCATAAAATTTTTAGAATGAGTTTAAATAAATATTTTCTGCCACTATATGAACATTATGGTTCTTTCGAAGAAGCGTGGCGTTGTCTCGATTTTTCTCCGGAAATAGGCATATCTGAAAAATATCGCGAACTATTTTTACAAATGAAAAAAACAATTGTTCCCCAAAAGTTAGAAGAGCAGTATTATCGGAGTGGGATTAGTGTTTTAACAAGGTTAGATGAAAATTATCCGGATTCCTTGTTGCAAATTTCTAATATTCCTTGTATTCTTTATTATTGTGGTCACTTTTCTTTGTTGAAGAAAAATTCTTTGGCGATTGTGGGTTCGCGTACAGCGACAACGTATGGCTTGAAACAGGCTCATTTGATGGCTGAGGAATTAAGTGAACATGGCTTAGTCATTGTTAGCGGAATGGCTCGAGGGATAGATGCCGCGGCTCATCAGGGAGCTTTGCTAAAAGATGGCGGGACAATTGCTGTTTTAGGTTCAGGGCTTGATATAATTTATCCTCGTGAAAACACGAAGCTTTTTAAGCAAATCTCTGAACAAGGGTTGGTAATCAGTGAATATCCTCTCGGTACAAAGCCGGAAAATTATAATTTCCCGATTAGGAACAGGATTATCAGTGGTTTAAGTTTAGGTGTTTTTGTGATAGAAGCAAGGGCGCGCAGTGGTTCTTTGATCACCTGTGATTTAGCCCTAGAGCAGGGGAAGGAGGTTTTTGCTTTACCAGGTCCTGTCATTAGCCCTAATAGTATTGGTGCTTTAAGATTGATTCAACAGGGAGCCAAATTAGTGATCTATCCTCAAGATATTTTGGAGGAGCTGGGATATGAATATCAGACATCTGTATATAATAAACAAAAAGAAATTGTTAAGGACCTTGAGGGACAAGCAAAAACTATTCTCGATGGTATTTCTTGGGAGCCAGTAAGTGTAGATTTAATCTTGGAAAAGAATCTCCAAAACCAAGAGGAAGTTTTAAGGATTTTGCTTGAATTAGAACTGCAAGGTTTAATCAGGCAACTTCCTGGAAAATATTATGTAAGAGTATGAAGATAATATATTTTCGAGGTGATTTCAGGTGGCGAAGATTTTAGTTGTAGTAGAATCTCCGGCAAAAGCAAAAACAATTAGTAAATATTTAGGAAAAAAATATACGGTGAGGGCTTCTATGGGGCATGTTCGCGATTTACCTAAAAGCCAATTTGGGGTTGATGTAGAAAATAATTTTCAGGTAAAATACATAACAATACGTGGTAAGGGCGCAATTTTACAAGAATTAAAAAGTTTAGCTAAAAAAAGTGAGCAAATACTTCTTGCTACTGACCCGGATCGTGAAGGCGAAGCTATTGCCTGGCATCTGCAAGAGTTTTTAAAAATTCCGCAGGATGAAAATTGTCGTGTGGAATTTAATGAAATAACTAAAAATAAAATTGTTGAAGCGGTAAAAAACCCTCGTAAGATTGATTCGGCTAGGGTGAATGCTCAGCAAGCCAGAAGAGTATTGGATCGCATCGTCGGTTATAAGTTAAGCCCTTTGCTTTGGCGTAAAATTAGAAGAGGACTTAGTGCTGGTCGAGTTCAATCAGTAGTTGTTCGTTTAATTTGTGATCGTGAAGAAGAGATTAAAGCTTTTATTCCTGAGGAGTATTGGACTTTAATTGCAAAATTAAGTAAAAATAAATTTAGTTTTGAGGCAAAATTAAGTAATATTGGTCAAAAAAAAGCTGACTTGAAAAACGAAGCACAGGTACAGGAGATTGTTCGAACAATAGGGAAAACACCTTTTGTTGTAGAAAAAATTCAAAAGAAGCAGCAGAAGAAAAATCCTGCGCCGCCTTTTATTACCAGTAGTCTACAGCAGGAAGCTTCGCGAAAATTAAATTTTACCGCGAAAAAAACGATGATGATTGCTCAGCAACTGTATGAAGGCTTAGAGTTAGGTAAAAAAGAGGGTTCAGTAGGTTTAATCACATATATGAGAACTGATTCTACTAGAATTAGTGGCGAAGCTAGAAAGGAAACGCAGCAGTATATTGAAACAATTTTTGGTCAGCAATATTTGCCGGAAAAGCCTCATAATTATATACGTAAAGGGCGAATTCAAGATGCGCATGAATGTATTAGACCAACCTCGATTGGGAGAGAACCGGAAGAGCTAAAAAAGTATCTTAAAAATGATCAATATCGCTTATATAAACTTATTTGGGAACGTTTTTTGGCTTCACAACTTGCTTCCGCTGTGTTTGAGCTGACTTCCGTAGAATTGCAGGTTCATGATTATCGTTTTAAAGCAACAGGTTCAGTAGTTGTTTTTCCAGGGTATACTAGGGTATATATGGAAAGCAAGGATGGGCAAGAAAATGAAAAAGAAAGCGTTCTTCCTGAGTTACAGGAGAAGGAAGAAATAAGTTTAGAAAAATTGTTGCCGAAACAGCATTTTACCCAGCCGCTGCCACGTTATACGGAAGCAACTTTAATTAAAATTTTAGAGGAAAAGGGGATCGGACGCCCCAGTACTTATGCTCCTGTTTTGGAGACAATTATTTCCAGAGGATATGTTCATAAGGAAAAGAAACAATATGTATCTACAGAGTTAGGTTGTTTGGTCGTCGAACTTTTAAAGAAATATTTTCCGGAGATTATTGATGTTGAGTTTACAGCCAATATGGAAAACAAGTTAGATTCTGTTGAAGAGGGCAAAAGTGATTGGAAAGAAGTTTTACTATTATTTTTTGAACCTTTTGCTCAAGAATTAAAAATTGCTGATCAAGAAATTGGACAGATCGAAGTTGCGGATGAAGTAACAGAAGAAATTTGTGAAAAATGTGGGCGTAATCTGGTCATTAAGAATGGACGTTATGGGAAGTTTTTAGCTTGTCCCGGTTTTCCGGAATGTCGCAATACCAAACCTTTGCTTAAAGACACGGGAATTGCTTGCCCTCAATGTCCGGATGGTAAAATTGTCGCCCGCCGTTCCAAAAAAGGGAGAAAATTTTTCGGTTGCAGCAATTATCCTCAGTGTGCTTTTGTTTCGTGGGATGAGCCTGTTAATAAAAAATGTCCTCAGTGTGGTCAGATTTTGGTTATCAAGAAAAATAAAAATGAAGGGATTAAATACGTTTGTTCAGGCAAGGACTGTCAATTTACTGAAAAAGCAGAAAAAACAGCCGCTAAAATGTGAAACAGGCATCTGACGTTAATTTAAATGCTTAAATATGCTGGGTTAGGGGTTTTGGAGGGGAATCATAACTTGAAATTAGGCGGAGGGAAAATGTTGACATATATTAAGGTTATTGGCGGAGGGTTAGCCGGTAGCGAAGCTGCTTGGCAGATAGCGCAAAGAGGAATAAAAGTTAAGCTCTGGGAAATGCGGCCGTATAAAATGACTTCGGCTCATCAAAGCAATCTTTTGGCTGAGTTGGTTTGTAGTAATTCTTTGCGCGCCCATAGCTTAACTAATGCCGTCGGACTTTTAAAAGAAGAGATGAGATTGTTGGATTCTTTAATTATGCTGTGTGCAGATCGTACGAGGATACCTGCCGGTGGTGCTTTAGCCGTGGACAGAACAGCTTTTGCTGAACTGGTTACGGAAAAACTATTACAACATCCTTTGATTGAGGTAATTCGTGAAGAAGCAGTTACTGTATCTGATAACGAAATTACTGTTGTGGCTACCGGACCATTGACAAGCGATGGTTTAGCTAGAGAAATAGCTGAAATTACTAGTAAAAGGTATCTTTATTTCTATGATGCGGCAGCTCCTATTATTTATGGGGAAACAATTGATAAAACGCAAGCTTTTTGGGCTTCTCGGTATCAGAAAGGATCTGCTGATTATCTTAATTGTCCTTTGAACATGGATGAATATGAGCAGTTTTATCAAGCCTTGACTACGGCTGAAATTTATCCTGTAAAAGACTTTGAAAAAGAGAGATGTTTTGAAGGATGTATGCCTATTGAGGTGATGGCTCAACGTGGTTTTCAAACCTTGCTTTTTGGTCCCTTAAAACCTGTGGGTCTTTTGGATGAAAAAAACGAGAAGAAGGTTGTTGCGGTTGTCCAGCTTCGTCGGGATAATGCTGCCGGAACTCTTTTTAATCTGGTGGGCTTTCAAACTAATTTAAAATGGGGTGAACAAAAAAGGGTCTTGCGGATGATTCCCGGATTAGAAAAGGCAGAATTTGCTCGTTACGGTAGGATGCATCGTAATACCTTTATTAATTCCCCGCAAGTATTAAGACCAACGACACAGTTGCAAAAATATCCGTTAATTCTTATCGCCGGACAGCTTTCTGGTGTAGAAGGCTATGTAGAATCGACGGCATCCGGACTTCTTTCCGGAATCAATGCCAGCCGTTTGTACCATGGTTTAGCTCCGGTAGTTCCCCCTCGCCATTCGGCACTTGGCTCTTTGCTCCATTATATTACGGAGACACAAGCTGATAATTTTCAACCCATGAATATTACCTTTGGTCTTCTGCCCCCTTTAAAAGATAAAATTAAAGATAAAAAAAGAAAGAATTCTCTGTTAGCGGAAAGAGCGCTGGAGGCGGTAAAAGCTTGGAAAGGTCAGATTTAGGCGGTGATGTAATGCTTCTTGTTCCGTTGGTAGACAGTTTTATTAATTATTTAGAGCATGAAAAAAATATGGCAGAAATGACAATAAAATCGTATAATAGTGATTGGAAAGATTTCTTTAATTATTTAGAAAATGAATTAAAATATGATATACTATCTTTAGAAATTAAAAAAATAACCCATATTACGGTGAGAAAATATCTGGTATATTTAAATAGTAAAAATCTTAGTAAAAATACTATTGCTCGTCGTTTGGCGGCATTGAAGAGTTTTTATCACTATCTTTTAAAGAAAGAAATAATTTGCCAAAATCCTCTTGACCATGTTTCTACTCCGAAGATACCCCAAAAGCTACCAAGGTATTTGGATCAGGAGGAAATGGAAAGGGTTTTACAACAGCCTTCCTTAAACAATGAGGTAGGGATACGGGATAAAGCTATCTTGGAGTTGTTATATGGTGCCGGAATCAGGGTAAGTGAGTTGGCTTCTCTGGATTTAGATAATGTGGATTTGTCTTATGGTTATCTTCGAGTTGTAGGTAAGGGTAGTCGGGAAAGGGTTGTTCCTATTGGCAAAGAAGCAATTAAAGCTATACAAAGTTATTTAGAAAAGGCACGTCCGCAGTGGGTTTTAAAAAAGGAAAAAGCCCTTTTGGTCAATCAAAAAGGAGGAAGGCTTTCTGACCGTTCTATAAGAACAATTGTCCATAAATATTGCCGGCAGGCCGGGACGAAAGAGATTCTTTCTCCACACGGGTTTCGTCATAGTTTTGCGACACATCTTTTGGATCATGGTGCTGATTTGAGAGTAGTTCAGGAATTATTAGGTCATAAAAAAATTTCTTCTACGCAGATTTATACCCATGTTTCTAGAAAAAAGTTGCGTCAAGTGTATCATTCGGCTCATCCTAGAGCCTAAAGAGGTGATGAACTATGTTTCGTGGCACAACAATTATTGGCGTAAAAAAAGGCAATGAGGTAGCCTTAGCTGGTGATGGTCAAGTAACTTTTGGGCAAAATATTATCATGAAACATCATTCCAAAAAAATCAGAAGGTTATATCAAGGTAAGGTTATTGCCGGTTTTGCCGGTTCTGTAGCTGATGCTTTTGCGTTATTTGAAAAATTTGAGAAAAAGTTAGAAGAGTATCATGGTAATTTATCTAGGGCAGCTGTAGAGTTAGCTAAAACTTGGCGTACAGATAAAGCTTTGCGAAATTTAGAAGCGATGTTGGTTGTTGCTGATAAGGATAATTTATTGATAATTTCCGGTACAGGAGAGGTAATTGAACCTGATGACGGTATAGCCGCTATCGGTTCGGGAGGTCCTTATGCTTTAGCTGCAGCAAAAGCATTATTAAAACATACGGCGTGTTCCGCGGGCGAGATCGTTAAAACTGCCATGGAGATTGCTGCTTCGATTTGTGTGTATACGAATAATTATCTTACTGTGGAAACGTTAGAAGAATAAAGGAAGAGGAAAAGTAAGAAAAGGGAGGTGGTTTTATGCCTAAAGAATTTACTCCTAGGGAAATTGTGACCGCATTAGATAAATATATTGTGGGGCAAGAAAAAGCTAAAAAAAGTGTAGCCATTGCCTTACGTAATCGGTATAGAAGAAATAAGCTCTCCCCAGATTTACGAGAGGAGGTTGTCCCTAAGAATATTCTCATGATTGGACCGACCGGTGTAGGAAAAACTGAAATAGCAAGGAGATTGGCTCGTTTAGTGAAAGCTCCTTTTATTAAGGTGGAAGCAACGAAGTTTACGGAGGTTGGTTATGTCGGTCGGGATGTTGAATCTATGGTTAGGGATTTGGTAGAAATATCAATTAGTATGGTTAAACAAGAAAAAGTTAAAGCAGTTGAAGAGCAGGCTTCCAAATTAGCTGATGCGTTGCTTGTAAAGATTTTGACTTCTCATGGGCAACGTGTTTCTACAGAGCCTAATCCTTTTCAGGTTATTTTTGGGAATACTGCTGTTTCTCAAGATGAAGCAGAAGAAATAAAGCCTGATTTAATAGCAAAAAGAAAAATGATTAAAGAAAAATTATTAAGGGGTGAGCTGAATAAGGAATATGTAGAAATTGAGGTTGAGGATACCCCTGTTGCAACCATGGATTTTTTTGTTGGTAGTGGTTTAGAGGGATTAGGGGCTAATTTTCAAGATATGTTTGGCAATATTTTCCCTAAAAAAAAGAAAAAGAAAAAAGTGTCAGTATTACAGGCACGTAAAATTTTGCTTCAAGCAGAAGCACAAAAGTTGATTGATATGGAGGAGGTTATTAATGAGTCTATTAAACGTACTGAGCAAAATGGGATTATTTTTATAGATGAAATGGATAAAATAGCGGGTAAAGACAGTTATGGCCCGGATATTTCCAGAGGAGGTGTGCAAAGAGATATCTTGCCAATTGTTGAAGGTTCAACGGTAATGACTAAGTATGGACCAATTAAAACAGATCATATTCTTTTTATTGCTGCCGGTGCTTTCCATACGAGTAAACCTTCAGACTTAATTCCTGAATTGCAAGGACGTTTCCCCATACGTGTTGAATTAGAAAGTTTAAACAGTGATGATTTTAAATTAATATTAACTCAACCACGTAATTCTCTGATTAAACAATACACAGAATTATTGAAAACAGAAGGGGTATTGCTAGAATTTACTGAAAATGCTATTGAAGAAATTGCAGAAATTGCGTATACTGTAAATAGTCAAACAGAAAATATCGGTGCTCGCCGGTTACACACGATCATGGAAAAATTATTGGAAGAGATACTTTTTGATGCACCGGAAATGATGCCTCAAAAAATGCTCATAGACAATAATTATGTGCAAGAAAGATTAAGCTCTATTGTGTCTGATGAAGATTTAAGCCGATATATTTTGTAAATTTAATGAGGAGGAAAAACAATGAAAATACTTTTGGAAAAAACACGTACCGTGAATAAACTTTTACAAAAAACAGCTGGGAATCCTGTAGAGTTTACGGAAATGGCTAAGGTATTGAGTGACCTGATTGATTGCAATATTTATATTATAGGCAGAAGAGGTAAAATTTTAGGTTATGCTTTTATGGATGGCTTTACTTGTCCCACAATTGAGGACATTATTAACAAAACAGAAAGATTTCCTGAGTCCTATAATGAAGATTTAATGAGAATAACTCAGACTTATGCTAATATCAGGAAGGAGGCGGCAGAATGTATTTTTAGTACAGATAATATTTGTGATTTCAAAAATAAAATTACTACAGTTGTTCCGATTATGGGTGGTGGTGAAAGACAAGGCACCTTATTGCTGGTTAAATATGAAAACGAGTTTAATCATCAAGATTTAATCTTGGGTGAGTATGGTGCAACTGTAATTGGGATGGAAATTCTTCGTTCTAAGTCAGAGCGAATAGAGGAAGAGGCACGGCGTAAAGCTGCAGTTCAGGTAGCTATTGGTACTCTTTCTTATTCCGAGTTAGAGGCGATTGAACATATTTTTGCTGAATTAAAAGGTAAGGAAGGTTTATTGGTGGCAAGTAAAATTGCGGATCGTGTAGGAATTACTCGTTCAGTGATTGTTAATGCTTTAAGAAAATTTGAAAGTGCGGGTGTGATTGAATCAAAATCATTGGGCATGAAAGGAACCTATATTAGGATTCTTAACGAAAATCTTTTGGAAGAACTCGCTAAAGCCAGATTATCGTAAAATCTGAAAAATTTAATTAAAAATAAAGGATTATAGCTTAGGGAACTATAGTCCTTTATTTTTTAATGAAAAAATTAATACCTTGCTATAGATAATCAAAAAATCCAAATTAATAATAACTTTAGTTAAAAAAATATTATTTATAGAAAAGGAATTTGCTGAAACAACTAGAATTTATATAGTTAGTGTCAAAAAAACATGTTTATATTTTTGCGGATGTGATTAGTGATGATGAAGATGAATTTAATAAATTCACTTGAAAAAGCTATGGGTGGTAGTATTTTGCGGCATAATGTCCTTAGTAATAATGTGGCAAATGTTAATACTCCCAATTTTAAAAGAAATGATGTCAGTTTTCGTTCTGCACTTGACGAAACGATGAGGTCACAACTGGAATTAAAAACAACTAAAGCTATACATTTAAAAGCTATAAATACTATAGCTGAACCAACAATTATTCATGACCAGGAAACAAGTTTACGCAGTGATGGCAATAATGTAGACATAGATATAGAATTGGCCACTTTAGCTGAAAATAATCTTTATTTTAATAGTCTTGCTCATTTTTTATCTTCTCAGCTTAATTTGTTAAGACAATCAATCTCTGAAGGGAGGCGTTAAGGGATGGATCTTTTAAAATCTTTAAATATAAGCGCTTCAGGTCTTAGCGCAGAACGTTTACGTATGGATGTTATTTCTTCTAATATTGCCAATGCTAATTCGACACAAACTGTTAAGGGTAGTCCATATCGGAGACGAGTGGCGCTTCTCGCTCCACAAAGTACTCCTGAAAATTTTAAAAATATCTTACAAGATTCTTTAAAAAACAAGATACCTTATAGTGGGGTTAGAGTAGCGGGTATTGTTGAGGATTCTTCACCTTTGAAGCGAGTTTATGACCCTCAACATCCGCAGGCTTCTGCAGATGGGTATGTTGAATATCCTAATGTCGATGTAATGAAAGAAATGGTGGAATTAATCACGGCTTCGCGTGCTTATGAAGCTAATGTTACTGCATTGAATTCTACGAAAAATATGTTTCTAAAAACCTTGGAAATTGGGCGTTCATGAGGAGATAGCTAATGGAGATTAAAGGAATAAACTCATTATCAGCTCTTGAATTTGGGAAAAATAATAATCAAGTTAAAGATAATGTCCAGAATTTTGGGGACTTTTTAAAAAACGCTTTAAGTAAAGTGAATACGACTCAATTGCAGGCTGAACAGATGACTTCTGATTTCGTTATCGGGAATAATGTTGAGTTACATCAAGTTGTTCTGGCTACAGAAAAAGCTGCTCTGGCCTTACAATTGACGATGCAAATTAGGAATAAAGTAATTGAAGCATACCAAGAATTAATGAGAATGCAGATCTAATCCTTGAGGTGAGAGAATGGCTTCTGGGGCTCAATTTCAAGAACAAATAAATAATTTATGGCAAAAGTTTTCCAAAGGGCAAAAAATCACCGTTCTTTTTATAATTATTTTATTTTTAGCTGTAATTATAGGAATAATATTTGCTCAACAGCCCAAAATGGAAATGCTTTATTCTGGGCTGAGTTCGGAGGATGCTAGTGCTCTCACTGCAAAATTAAAGGAACAAAAAGTACCGTATCAATTGGCGGACGAGGGGAAAACTATTTTAGTGAGAGCTGAAGATAAGTATCAGTTGCGCTTGGATATGGCCGGGCAGGTTAATTTAAAGGGAGTTATTGGTTTTGAATCTTTTAATGAAACTCGCTTTGGGGAAACTGATACTGACAAACGGGTTAAGTATCTTGTGGCTTTGCAAGGTGAGTTGACGCGTACTATTGAATACCTTGATGCAGTGGAAACAGCTAAAATACATATAGTTCTGCCGCAACCGGCTTTATTCGTTCGTGATGAGAAAGAAACTACTGCTTCAGTGTTACTTCGTTTAAAAGCTTATGCCGGTTTAAGACCTGAACAAGTAAAGTCAATTATGTCCTTTGTCAGTCATAGTGTGGAAGGACTTAAGCCGGAAAATGTTACAGTGATGGACGTTAATGGTAATTTGCTTTCAGAGGGTCTGGGCAATGGCTCTTCTGGGGATACTGTTTATATTTCTGCTAATCAGTTAGCTTTAAAACAGCAATATGAGAAGGAATTTGCTAAATCCCTCCAAACGATGTTGGAAAAAATGAGGGGAGCAGGAAAAGCTGTTGTTAGAGCTAGTATTGCTATGAATTTCGATCAGGTGGAAACACATTCAGAAAGATATGATGACACCTTCCTTGTTAGTGAACATATAAAAGAAGAAAGTTCTCGTGGCATTTCGCAACCTGTGGGAGAAAATCCTGCCGATGCGAATATGGGGGGGCCTAGTTACGGGCAGAGCGGTTCAGGAACAAGTGAACATGAATTAATAGATACAACACGTAATTTTGATGCCGGTAAAACTGTCGAAACAAAAACTACTGCTCCTGGTAAAATCACGAATATCTCTTTAGCTGTGCTTGTTGACGGAGATTTAACGCCTGAGGAAGAAAATAAAATTAAAGAGGTTGTGGCTAAGGCTGCAGGGGTGAACACAGATAGGGGCGATCAGGTTTCTGTGGTCGGAATGCCTTTTAATACTGAAGATGTTGCCAAAATGGAAGAGGCTTTAGCCAAAAGAGAGTCTTTTCAACGGAGGATGGAATATTTAAAGTTTTTTCAGACTCCTTTAATGATTCTTTTGATTTTAGGGATAATCTTTTTTGTTGTTCGTCGTGCGGGCAGTATTTTACCGAAAATAAATTATTACCCTAAGGGAAAAGTCCCGGAAATAGCGGCGATTAGCAATGAGATGCCTAATCCTAATGTTGAATTAACTTTGTCTCCTGAAGCTATGGAAAAGAAAGCGATGCAAAAACAAGTTGATAACCTTGTCCAAAAAAATCCTGTAGACGTAGCTAAAGTAGTAAAGACTTGGTTAGCAGAAGATTAGGGGTGATCAGATTGAATAAGGTGCAACTAACAGGTCGCCAAAAAGCTTCTGTTTTTATGATAAGTCTCGGCCCTGAAAAGTCAGCACAAGTAATGAAATATTTGAATGAAGAGGAAATAGAAAGACTTACGTTAGCAATTGCGAGTATTAATAATATTGATAATGAACAATTGGAGGGTGTGACGAAAGAATTTACTGAGCTTTATATGGCTTCTCATTATATTGCTCAAGGTGGTATAGAATATGCTAAAGAAATTTTAGAAAAAGCTTTAGGAAGCGAGAAAGCTATAAGGATTATTGGCAATCTCTCTTCAAATTTACAAATAAAACCGTTTGATTTTATTAGGAAAACAGATCCGAGTCAAGTACTGAACTTTATTCAAGGTGAACACCCACAGACGATTGCTTTAATTATGTCTTATCTTGAATCAGAACAGGCCGCGTTGATTTTATCTGCTCTTCCTAGTGAACGGCAAGCTGAAGTCGCTAGGCGAATAGCCATCATGGATAGCACGTCACCGGAAATAATTAGAGAAGTTGAAAATACTTTGGAGAAAAAAATCAGCTCCTTGGGGACACAAGATTATACAAGTGCCGGTGGTATTAATTCTATAGTTAAGATCTTAAACAATGTAGATAGGTCTACAGAAAAAACAATCCTTGAGACTTTGGAAGTACAAGATCCTGTTTTATCAGAGGAAATTAAAAAATTAATGTTTGTTTTTGAAGATATGATTAAAATGGATGATCGCAGTATTCAGTTGGTGCTTCGTGAAGTAGAAAGCAAAGATTTAGCGTTGGCTCTTAAAGGCTCTGGAGAAGAAGTGAAAGATAAAGTCAAAAAGAATATGTCACAACGTGCTGCAGAAATGTTGGAAGAAGAAATCGTTTTTTTAGGTCCTGTTCGCTTAAAAGATGTGGAGGAAGCGCAATCGCGAATTGTTACGACGATTCGTCGTTTAGAAGAATCAGGTGAAATTGTTATTTCCCGTGGAGGAGGAGACGAGCTCATTGAGTAAGGTTATTAAAGCTTGTTTTGTTAAAGACGGTGAAAAAAAAGATTTTGAGTCAAAAAACGCTTTTGCAGTAATTTCCCACCGGGGAAGTCAAGGTGAGTTTACTAAAGAAACAGCCTATACGATTTACCAAGAAACAAAAATGATGATTGAGGAGTTAATAAGTGAAGCAGAAAAAAAAGCCAAGATGATAATAAGTGAAGCAGAAAAAAAAGCCAAGACGATAATTAATAAAAATCAGATTGAATATGAAGAAGTCAAAAAGATAGCCTATGAAGAAGGAATAAAGTCAGGATATCAAGAAGGAATGGGCAAAGCAGAGAAAGAGATAAAAAATTTAGCGCAAGAAACAAAAGTCTTAGCGCAAAACTTAGGAACGTTTAAGGGAAAATACCTTCGGGATAATGAAGAAGAGATTATTGATTTAATTTTGCTAATCTCTCAAAAAATTATCAATACGGTTATTGAGTTAAAACCAGAAATTATTTGTAGTATTGTGAAAAATGTTTTAGCTGAAGTTGGTGATGCTGAAAAATTAATGATTAAAGTTAATCCCGTTCATTTACCGTATTTGGATGTTTACAATGAGCAATTTAAAGAGATAAATATGAGTAAGCTTCGTTTTGAAGGAGATCTGGAAGTTGAACCCGGGGAATGTATCCTTGTTACAGAAAATGGTTTTATTGATGTTAAAATAGATGAACAATTGCTTCTTTTAAAAAAAGCTTTAAAGGAAGAAAATAATTATGTTGGACTTTGAAAAAATAATGAAGATTGTTAAAGAAACGAAAACACTGCATTTTAAGGGATATGTTACAGAAATTATTGGTTTAATTATTCAGGCTCAAGGTCCTAAAGCAGGGATAGGCGAATTGGTTTATATCCAAAGTGAGAAAGGTGTTATTCCAGCAGAAGTAGTTGGCTTTAAGGAAAACAGAACATTACTAATGTCTTTTGGAAATATGTCCGGTATTGCGCCAGGTGATTTAATTATCTCTAGTGGTAATTTTTTTAAGGTTAAAGTTGGATCTAAGATTATAGGGCGCGTGCTTAATGGTTTGGGTGAACCACTTGATGAAAAAGGGGAGCTTCTTTGGGAAAAGGAATATCCTCTTTATGAAACTCCGCCTCATCCGTTAAAAAGAAAAAGAATTACAGAACCTTTAGCCTTGGGGGTTAAAGCTCTTGATGGGTTGTTAACTTGTGGAAGTGGACAAAGGTTGGGTATATTTTCCGGAAGTGGCGTGGGCAAGAGCACTCTTTTAGGAATGATTGCTAGAAATAGCAGTGCCGAGATTAATGTGATTGCCTTGATTGGGGAACGGGGACGAGAGGTTCGTGAGTTTTTGGAGAATGACCTTGGCGAGGGCCTTGCCAAATCAGTTGTTATTGTTGCTTCATCGGATCAGCCTGCCATAATTAGGGTTAAAGCAGCTTTTTTGGCTACGACCATTGCTGAATATTTTCGGGATCAAGGGGCTAAGGTTGTTTTGATGATGGACTCTGTGACCAGATTGGCGATGGCGCAAAGGGAAATTGGGTTGGCTGTGGGTGAACCTCCGGCTAGTAAAGGATACACACCTTCAGTTTTTGCTTTATTACCTCAATTTTTGGAGAGGGCGGGAACTGCTGAAAAAGGTAGTATTACAGGACTCTATACTGTTTTAGTTGATGGTGATGATTTTAACGAACCAATCGCTGATGCTACAAGAGGAATTTTAGATGGACATATTATCCTTTCGCGACAGCTGGCTGCTTTGGGGCATTATCCGGCGATAGATGTTTTGAATAGTGTTAGCCGGGTAATGATTAATATTGTGGATTCCGAACAGCTCCAAGCGGCTTCTAAAATTAAAGAAATTATGGCTATTTATAATGAAGCTAAAGATTTGATTGATGTAGGAGCTTATCAAAAGGGAAATAGTCTTAAAATTGATTTGGCGATACAGTTTATTGATAAAATAAATGAGTTTTTGCAACAAGATATTGATGAATATTGGCAATTTGAGCATACAATTAAAGTGTTAAGGGAGCTTTATTGTGAAATTAAGGGAAATGAGTAGATAGCTAATGTTTAAGTTCCGTTTAGAGAAGATCTTACGTTTGCGGGAGTATAAAGAAAAATTCTGTCTTGAAGAGGTTGGTAAATGTGTTTCTCAGCTGCAAGACGCTTTGGAAAAAAAGGAAGAATTAGAGGAAAGAAAAACAAAGTTAGAAAATGAATTTATGGCTATTTTAAAAGGGGTTATTTCTGCTGAAAAGGTCAGTTTATATAAAAATTATTTATTATATCAGGATGAATTATTGAAAATACAGGAACAGGTGATCGAAGTAAAGAAGAATAACCTGGAAGAGGCGCGACAAAAATTAGTGCAAGCAATGAAAGAAAGAAAAATTTTAGAAAAGTTGCGAGAAAAACAAGATTATCGCTATCAGCAAGAGCAGGAGAAAAAAGAACAGATTTTCCAAGATGAACTGGCGGTAACCTCAAAAAGAAGGTAAAGTGATTGCGATGAAAAAACTAACTATACTTATTTTAATTGCTATTGTCATTGTTTGTGGTGTGGGGGCTTTTGCTGCACATCAGACAGGTTATCTGAATTTAAATCCTATCCTTGCTCAAATCCCAGGGATGGGCGATTTTGTAGTAGAATATCCGGAAACATTAAAGGAACAGGGAAATTTATTGGTGTCTCCTATTGAAACAGAAAACAAGACGCTGCGAAAGGAAAAAAGGGATTTAGAGCACAAGCTTACTCTTCTAGAAGGAGAAAAAACAAAATTATTAGAACAAGTTACGGAGCTGCAAACAGAATTAACGAAATTAAAAGTAGATATAACTAAGCAGGAAACAGCAGTTTTGCAGGTGGAGGAACTAGCTGCTTATTATCAAGAAATGAAGCCTGACGCTGTTGTTAAAATAATGGATAATCTAGATGATGAGCTAATCTTAACCATCTTGCCTCTTTTAGAAAAGAAGCAAACGGGGAAAATACTTGCTTTAATGGATCCGCAAAGAGCGGCGATTATCACGCAATTATTGTTGGATAAAAAAACCCAGCAATAATTATATAAAAATTCTAGAAAGGAGGTGTGCAATAATGGAGAGTATTAAAGCAGTAATGTTTCAGGGAAACGTAGCGACGGGACGAAGCCCAACTTCTTTGCCTGAAAATGAAGATGAAGTTTTTTCTGAAATGTTGGCTGTACTTCTTGGGTTACCAAGTCCTTCTGTGGATCAATTATCAGAAGTTGCTTTAGCAGCAGAACAAGAAGTTGATTGTGATCGCGATGAAGAAAAGAAAAGCTCCTTCATGAGTTTATTGGGTATGTTTAACCCGAAATTGCAAGGAGAACAGCAGCAAGAAGGGGAGAAATCCGTGTTTGAAAGGGAAACCCCTTGGCTGGAGCAGATAAAACTAAATACTACAATTCCGGAATATTTTAAGGAATTTCCCAAAACAGAAAAACCTTTACAACAGCATCTTTTGAATTTAAAAGAGTTAGCTATTTCCCGAGAAACGCAAGACAAAACAGGAACTGGGGAGTTGCAAGAAGTACAAATCCTTAATTCTACACAAACAGGGGGAGTTGATGCTGAGAAAAAACCAGCAAATTTAAGCGAAGCAGAGATTGCTAATGAAGAAAGATTTAATGAAAATATTTTTAAAATAAATCAGCTTAAAGATTTCGGAGAAACAAAAGAACCGCAACAACTAAAAATAATTAATAACTTAGAAGAAATAAATAAACCTAATAAAAATACGATTAAGTTAAAAAATGAAGTTATTAACCAAGAAGAAAGTTTAACACAGGTCTTTTTAACCGAGGTTAGTGAAAACGTAGAGAACACTGTAAAGGAATTAAGGCTAAATAGTGAATATTTTTCAAGAGATTTGCCGGAGATAGTTCTCGCGAAATTAAAGACATTTGAAAATAGAGATGGCAGTAAGGATGTAATTATTCATTTGGAGCCTAAAGAGTTGGGTAAATTGGTAGTAAAGTTGACTTTAGAAAAAGGAACTGTATCGGCAAAATTTGTAGCTCATTATCCTGTAACCAGAGATTTACTAGAAAGTGGTCTAAGTAGTTTGCGACAATCTTTTACAGAACAGGGTATTTCTTTTGATCGTTTGGATGTGGAATTAGGCGGGCAGCAGTTAGACCAAAGTCCGTACCGGCATCAGCAGCAATTAATATGGTCAGAGGGTAGTAAATATGGTGAACGGAGTGGGGGATGGGGTAGCAGTTATTTAGAAAATGCTTTGTTGGAGGCAGAGCCACGCGTTTTGTTGAAGACGGGAACTTATGATTATCTTGTTTAAGGAGAAAGGGGGGAAGATGATGCAAGTAGGGGCGATGGGGGCTAGTAATGCTGTTGTGGAAAAACAGGATGTGGTAACCAAGAATACTTTGGGTAAGGATGATTTTCTGAAGCTTTTGATTACAGAATTACGTTATCAAGATGCTTTGAATCCGATGAATGATCGAGAATTTATCGCTCAGATGGCTCAGATGTCTACCTTAGAGCAAATGCAGAATTTGAACAAAACTGTAGAGGAAGGACTTTTATCTATCGTTGAATCCCAAAATAATTTTCAAGGAGGTATGGCTACTGTTTTAGAAGCAATACTTGGTCAATATTATTTTAATAGTTTTAACCAAGGGATGAATCTTTTGGGACGAGAAGTGACCTATCTTAGTGCAGGGCAAGAAAATGAAGGAACAGTAACAGCACTCAAACAAGTAGATGGTTGTTATGTAGCCGTGGTCGGTGAGGAGGAAGTTGCTTTAACACAAATCACTTTAGTGAAGTAGGTGACAACTTTGGTCGATAAACCTTTTTTTGTTTCACAACCAATCAAGCCTATAGAGCCTAGGAAACCGAGAACAACTACTATTCCAAGTACTGTAGATAAAGATTTATTTAAAGAAGTATTGCAAAAAGAGATCGTTGGTACGGAAGATTTAAAGTTTTCTCGTCATGCTCAGGAAAGAATCGAGAATAGGCAAATAAAGTTAGAACAAAAACATTTGTTAAGATTAAAGGAAGCGGTGGAGAAGGCTCAAACAAAAGGGGCCAGGGAATCTTTGATTTTATTGGATGATTTAGCTTTTGTCGTTAGTATTAAAAACAAAACGGTAATTACGGCTGTTGATGGTGAGAGTAGAAGAGGAAATGTTTTTACAAACATTGACAGTGCCATCATCAATTAAAGGCAAAATAAAAGAATTTATGGGGCTGGACCTCTTGTAGGGAAGCCTGAACCGGGGGAAAGGACAGAACCCGGTTAGAAAAGGAAAAAGAAAAGGGAGGTCATGAGTTATGATGCGTTCATTATTTGCCGGTGTTTCCGGGTTAAAAAACCACCAAACCCAGATGGATGTTATCGGCAATAATATTGCGAATGTGAACACTATCGGTTTTAAAAAAAGTCGTGTTGTTTTTCAAGATATGTTAAGTCAGACGTTACGAAGTGCGGCATCATCGTCAACGAATAGAGGAGGTTCTAATCCTGTTCAGGTTGGTTTAGGTATGTCTTTAGCTTCAATTGATGTCATCCATACGACAGGTAGTTTTCAGCCTACGGGAAAAAACACCGACATTTCTATTGAAGGGGAAGGGTTTTTTATGGTAGGAGAAGGTGAAA
>JAQVYD010000096.1 GCA_028709105.1 Clostridia bacterium | reverse complement strand
AAACCAACATCAGGATGCTTGCGCAGCACTTCATCTAAAGTATTTTCAAAACTCCTCTTCCTAGCACTCGCTTCTTCCATCTCCTCATTTATCTCTGCCCAAGTTTGCTTGATTTGCTCCTCATGTATCTGATGCCCCTCATACGCCTCATCTAAATATATTCCCTTTTTCCCCAATCTCTCTTTTAATAACTCCAGCCTTTTCTCCCAATTACTCGCATATTTAGTTCCTTCATTTCTTTCCCCGGAAGGATTAACATCAAGTTCAATATTATTTAAAATAGTATTTGTCATGCTTAACTTTACGCCATCTCTAATGTAAATCCCTTCGCCTTTAGCCTTAGCCACTTCTAATATTTTTCCCAACGCAGCAGCCTCCTCCGGACTGCGATATGCTTTGGCTAAAGCTACGCCTTCTCCAAGCTGTTCTTCAGAACAATTACTATCCCTAACTAGAAATTTAATTTTCTCTAACTCATCTTCTGCGGTAATTCTTTGCTCCAGATATTGTTTTCTTATGGGGTCTACATCTTCTTTAAGCATATATAACAACTTTTTATCTAAAATATTGTTTTTTGCACAAAAATCATCTATTTTTCGTTTTAACTCTTCAGGTGAGATATTGTTTTTTCTACAAAAATTTTCCCTGCGTATTAATTCTGCACTATTCATATAATACGCTTCCAAAATATGCGGCCTGTATTTGTCTCTGATTTTTTCTAACGCTTCTTTATATAAACAGATGTTTTCTTGAAAATCACTTGTTTTTTCATAATCTCGGGGAGAAAATTCAATTTTATCAAGCTCGGCAAGGGGTTTAAGTTCAAATTCATGCTCAGGAACAACTGCAAATTCATCTTCCGGTTCACGCTCATGGTTATTTTCACCTTTTAATTTCCCTGCAATACTCTTCAAAGAACTTGTTAAAAAATTTTTCACGGCAACATTCCTCCTTTTCTTTTAAAAAAATTTTCATATAATCACCTGGCACCTATATTAACGACGGATTCCTTCATGTGTTGTGTCTCTACTTTTATCTGTTGTTTTACTTCTAACAACTCCAGCCTTGGCCACGTTGGTATATTCCTCTAAATTGCGGAAATCCTTGTTTTTTTCATATTCCGCTACCTGTCTTTCATAAAACGCTTTCCTCGCTTTATCATATTGTTCCTGACTAATTTTCCCCAGAACGGAAACAGAAGAAAAATTCCTATCAGCATGACGATGACTTAACTCTTCCTTAAACTTATCCCAATCAAAAGGAGGGAGGTCTGCTTCTTTAAAACCCAGTTTCTTATTTCGTGCTATTTTCATCTCCTTGTTTACTTCTTCCCAAGTTTGCTCAATTACAGCCTCATGCTTCTGCTCAGCCTCATACCTCTGATTTAAGTAGATGCCTTTTACTTTCAGCCTCTCTTTTAATAAATCCAGCTTTTTAACCCAATCAATCTGATCCTTAGCTTCTGTTTCTTTTCCGCCATGAGGATTAAGATTATACTTAATATTAGACATTATCTCAAGTGTAATCTTCCATTTGGCATCATCTCTATGGGTTATTTTTATTATTCTTCCACGGTTAATTTCCTCCGATTTAGCCCTCGCCTTTTCTAACATTTTTTCTAATTCTGCTACCCGTTCCTTGCTTCCGTATTTTCCCTCTAATTTTACCGCTTCTTCAAGCTCATACACAGCACAATTATCATCTCTAATCCGAAAATCAATTTCCGCTAGTCTAGCCTCATCAGCAATTCTTTGCTTACTATCCTTTGTTACTTGCTCTAAATCTTCAGGTAAAAGATTATATCTTCTACAGTAACTCTCCCGCTTGATTTCCATATGGATTAATTCCTCATTATATAAATAACGCGTATCCAAAAGATGAGGCTTATATTTTTCTCTGATCTTTTCTAAGGCCTCTTCATACAAACGGGCATTTTCCAATAAATCGTCCGTTTTTTTGTAGTAATTAGAAGGAAATTCCATTTTATCAGGTGCAAGCTCCTCATCAAGCAGAAGTTTAATTTTACATTCATGTTTATATTTAGGCGTATATTTGCCTTCTAATGTTTTTATAATTTTCTCAATAAAAACTGCTGCCTTTTTTTCTAACTTCATACTTTCTCCCTCCCTTGCATAGTAAAAGCATATTACTATTTAATCTATATTATTGCATATTTTCTGACAAAAGGCAAGAAAAAAACAAAAAAGGAGAGGTGACAATGAAACGCCACCTTGTCACCTTCTATAATATTTAACAAACGCTCTTTTAATATTATTAAAATCCGTATCGTTTAATTTACCACATTTTTTTATAAAACAATCTTTTAAAAATAACATAACTTTAGAAACTCTTGCAAAGGAAGGTTCTAATAAATTGGCTTCTTCCCATTTAAAAATTGGAATATCATATTCATCTCTTGCTTTATGTCTTGTTATTTTAATTGACAACACATACACTTTATCTTGAACATCCATAATAAGACAAGGTCTTATTTTCGATTGTGTGGCATCGTCTTCAAATGGGAAATCAACAGTCCATACTTCACCAATATTCATTATCTTTATTTATCCTTCTTAAAATGTTCATCCCACTCATCCTCATAAAACCAAGCATCATCTTTTGATATCATAGGTTTGTTTTCTAAATTTAATTTTGTATTCTTTCTCGCCAAATTATAAATTAAATCTTTATTTTGTTTTAAAAAATCTTTAAACGATATGTTATCTATTAATGTTACACTCATATCATTTACCTTCTTTCTTTTATATCGCATACATTCATCACCTCAATATAATAAATATATGCGCTTTTAAATTAAATTATACATATTTCTTATAATTAATTATATCCCTAACACGTAATATGTCAAGGAATAGTAACAATAAATTCAAAACGACAGGAGAATGATTCTCTTGTCGTTTTGTCTTTTTGAATTCCTTTTCACTTTACCTTTACTACCGCGCCGGTACTGGCCGAAGTAACCAAAGAGGCATAACGGGCCAGATAAGACTTACCGGTAACCTTCGGCTCTGGTTTCTGCCATTTTTGCAAACGCTGCGCTATTTCCGCCTCACTTAATTTTAGATTAAGCTGCCGCTCCGGCATATTAATCTGGATGATGTCCCCTTCCTGCACAATCGCAATGGGACCTTTTTCCGCCGCTTCCGGAGAAACGTGTCCAATCGCCGCACCTCTCGTCCCCCCGGAAAACCGCCCATCGGTAATTAAAGCCACATCTTTATCCAGACCCATGCCGCCTAAAGCGGCCGTAGGGCTAAGCATCTCTCTCATCCCGGGACCACCTTTAGGCCCTTCATAACGGATGACAATCACGTCACCTTTGTTGATCTTGCCCCCCATAATCGCCGCAAAAGCCTCTTCCTCTGATTCAAAAACCCGGGCCGGTCCTTCATGTACCCGCATTTCCGGTACCACCGCCGACTGTTTCACCACCGCCCCATCAGGAGCAAGGTTGCCCCGCAAAATGGCGATGCCTCCTTCTTGCAGATAAGGATTAGCTAAAGGACGAATCACCCGGGCATCAAGCACCTCCGCCCCGGCAATGTTTTCTGACAAAGTCTTCCCGGTAACAGTAAGCTGATCGCCCGCCAAAAGACCGACCTCCGCCAATTGTTTTAAGACTGCCGAAATACCTCCGGCTTCATGCAGAGTAATCAAATAATCCTTGCCCGCCGGACTCAGCTTCGTAATATTAGGAACCTTACTACTAATTTCATCAAATGTTTCCAAAGGTAATTCCACATCCGCCTCATAAGCTATGGCCAACAAATGTAAAACGGTATTTGTCGAACCGCCGATCGCCATATCTAACGTAATGGCATTCCGGAAAGCCTGTAACGTCAAAATATCCCGTGGCCGCAGATTCTTTTTCACCAATGCCATGATCTGCTGTCCCGCCTTTTTCGCTAAAGCCAGACGCTGACCATAAGGGGCGGGAATAGTGCCATTCCCGGGCAAGCCCATGCCTAACGCTTCCGCCAAACAGTTCATCGTATTAGCGGTAAAAAGACCGGCACAACTGCCACAAGAAGGACACGCCTTCTGCTCCATTTCCCGCAACGTATCTTCCCCGATTTTTCCCTGAGCACAAGCCCCCACCGCTTCAAAAGCCCCACTAATCAGGTCAATATTTTCACCGCGATAACTGCCCGGCAGCATCGGTCCGCCGCCCACATAAAGCGCGGGTACATTAAGACGCGCCGCCGCCATTAACATCCCGGGCACAATCTTGTCACAGTTGCCGATTAAAACCATCGCATCAAATTGATGTCCTATCATCATGGCCTCAATGGAGTCAGCAATCAATTCCCGGCTCGCCAAAGAATATTTCATTCCACTATGATTCATAGCGATCCCGTCACAAATCCCAATTACGGGGAACTCCACAGGAGTACCACCCCCGGCAGCAATCCCTAATTTTACCGCTTGAGCCACTTTATCCAAATGGAAATGACCGGGAATAATCTCATTATGGGCACTGACTACCGCGACCAGAGGCTTTTGTAAATCTTCTTCCGTATAACCCATCGCGTAAAAAAGCGAACGATGAGGGGCACGAGCCATACCTTGTGTAACTTGATGACTATTCATGATTATCCTTACCCCCTACTTTTTTAAATCGACTACAGTTTTTCTATAATTTTTCTTTCAATTAGCATATCAACAATCTTATAATATAACAATAGTTTTTTATTAGTTTTGTTATATAAAAACGGCTTCGATATCTCATTTTAAGTTAAAAATGCCTTTATGGAAAGCTCTTTACCGGACACGACTTAAAAAAGATTGTGTACGCTCCTTTTGCGGA
>JAQVYD010000095.1 GCA_028709105.1 Clostridia bacterium | reverse complement strand
ATATTGCCGTCCAGCAAAAGTAAGGGACAGCAATATTTTTGATTCTTTTTTTGATAAACTTAAAATAATCAACTGTTTTATCTTGATAGTTATAAGACAGAACCAAACCACTAATAAAAATAAAAGCGGGAACTACATAGGTTAAAGCTCTATTTAAAATTAATAAGAGAATTTTGCTTACCGTACCCGTAGTATCTAAAAAAAGATAACCTGCAGTTATATGAACAAGTATAACTGAAAAGCAAGCTATCGCCCTTAAATACTCTATTTCCGTTAATCTTTCTTTCATTATCTCCACCCGTAAGTTATCTTTACCTTATGTATTCACTTACCAATCAAATCATTTCTATCTTATCATGTTTCTTTCATCCCCGCAAAATTTAGTCTTTCGAATAAAGCCCGAAAATTCTTGCGGGCTTTGTTTTTATTCTTTGCCACACTCACTGCCACGACCTGTCAAGATCTCCAAAGCATGTGCAATTACTTCTAAAAAAACAGCTAAATTCTCCTTGACAGCTTTAGGGCTGCCGGGAAGATTAATAATCAGCGTCTGACCTCTGATCCCGGCGATTGCCCGGGAAAGCATGGTCTGTGGCACAACTTGTAAGCTGGCCCAACGCATCGCTTCCGGAATACCGGGGACTTCCCGTTCTATTACCTTTCTGGTAGCTTCCGGCGTTACATCCCGAGAGCTTAACCCCGTTCCTCCCGTGGTGAAGATGATGTCTGCCTTCCCTTCATCCGCCAACTTAATCAACAGCTTTTCTATCGCTGTCACCTCATCCGGCACAATAAAAGCCCCGCTCACATCACCCCAGGGTAACAACATTTCCGCGATCAAAGGTCCGCTGCGATCCTCTCTCTCCCCCCTAGCCCCCTTATCACTAACCGTAATTACAGCAAAACGAGCTGAAGGATAAATCTCGAGGTCATCACCTGCACAAACTTTTCCCCCTTGTAAAACCTCGGTAAAAATTCCTTCGCGCGGCATCACACAATCCCCGACTTTTTGATAAACTTCACAATGATGGTGACATTCCTTACCAATCTGAGTTACCCGCAGTAACACGTCCTGACCCACTTTTAAGCGTGTCCCTATGGGAATAGTAAAAAGCTCCAGCCCTTCTGTCGTTAAGTTTTCCGCAAAACTACCCGGCCGTAAAGCTAAGCCTTTCTCCCGCATTTTCTGAATACTCTCCAGTGCCAAAAGACTTACCTGTCTATGGGCAAAACCTGCGTGAGCATCACCTGCCAGCCCTAAATCTTTGACTAGCATAGCTGAACCTACCTCTTTTTTCTGCTCACCTTTATGTTTACTAGTACAGACAGCCACGATTTGCCCCATCTTTTTACTCCTTCCTGAGATAATGACCGGAACGGCCTCCCCTTTTTTCTAATAAACGGATCTTACCCATCACCATATTTTTATCTACAGCCTTACACATATCATAAATGGTCAGAAGTGCCGTATTAACCCCGCTAAGGGCCTCCATTTCCACACCCGTCTGTCCCTTAATTTTCACCTTCACTGTGACCTCAATCTTACCGGCTGCTTCATCAAGAGAAAAAGCAGTGGAAACTCCGCCTATAAGCAACGGATGGCACATGGGAATCAAGCGACTAGTCTCCTTGACACCCATTACTGCAGCTACTTGAGCTACTGCCAAAACATCACCTTTTGCCATTTTACCCGCTTTCACTAAAGCTACGGTTTCTTGCGCCATAGATATTTCGCCCTGCGCCACAGCTTCCCGCAGAGTGAGGGCCTTTGCGGTCACATCTACCATGTGAGCACGTCCTTGGCTATCAAAATGGCTAAACTCCTCTAAGGAGGCTTTACTTCTGATAAATTTTTCTTCTACAAAATCCGCTAATTTTGCTGTTTCCTCCAAAGAAAAGACGGGAACAGCTACATTTAAATCCGCAACATCTGTTACTACCGCCACTAAATCCTCCCGAGCAGTAACTACTTCTTCCCCCTTTTCCTTACGGACTACCTCTACTTTGGGAATCTTCGCTTCTTTGTATCCCTCAATAATAAGCAAATCCACAGCTCCCAGTAAAGGGGCAACATCTTGGGGGCTCCAACGTTGGGCGGTATGACAAATCAAAGCAGCTTTGTCTTCCGTAATAATCGCGATAGCTTGGGCACCGGCTTGCTCAAAACGCCAAGAATCCTTGCCGGGGTGATCTAAATGCATTTCACGGGAGGCATTTTTTACCGCCCCTACCTTCCAACCTCTTTGCGTTAATTCCAAGATTAATTTTTCCATCACTGTCGTTTTCCCCGTTCCTGAAGAACGAGCCACAATAGAAAACATTGGCACCATCAGCTGCTACCCCCTCAACCACCTATTTTCGACATACCTCTCGCTTTTATTATCTCCCCATCATCCCCTAAATTCAAGCCCATCGTATGTCTTTGCCGCTTATACTCTAAGGCTTTTTGCAAAACTTCTTTTAAGCCCCGGCCATCATGCAAAAATGGCTTTACAGACAATTCCTCCTGCCAATAAAGACATGGCTTAATAAAGCCATCAGCAGTGAGCCGAAAACGGTTACAACTTTCACAAAAGTGTCTGCTGACAGGATGAATAAACCCAATCGTACCCTGAAGATGAGGTGACTGATAGATCTCTGCCGGGCCAAAACCACTGTTTTGGGCACAAGGTTCCAAGACATAACCCCTCGCTTTGATTTTTTCCTTGACAACCTCTAAAGGCAGATATTTTTCCTTCCATTTACGGTCATGTGCATCTAAAGGCATATATTCAATAAACCGCAGTTGCAGAGGATACTCACAAACCAATTTCACGAAAGCATCAATTTCCTGCTCATTGACACCTTTCATCAAAACAACATTTATTTTCACGGGATTCAAGCCATAATCCAGAGCTGCCCGAATTCCCTCTAAAGTCTTTTCTAAGTCTCCACAACGAGTGATTTCTCGAAAAAGCTGAGGGTCTAAAGTATCTAAGCTAATATTAACCCGTTGTAAACCTGCCCTTTTTAAAGCAAGCACCATCTCCGCTAATAACTGCCCGTTTGTGGTCATAGAAAGGTCCGTAATGCTTGGTATCAAAGCAATTTTTTTGACAAGATCTTCGATCCCCTTCCTGACCAAAGGTTCGCCACCTGTCAAACGCACACTCTTCATCCCCAATTCCGCCCCAGCCTTCACGACCGCAAGGATCTCCTCATAGCTCAAAATATCACTATGCTGCAAAGGGGGAACTCCTTCCGGTCCCATGCAATAAACACAACGCAAATTACAACGATCGGTGACCGATACCCTTAAATAATCATGCTTACGTCCAAATCTGTCCCTAAGTTCTGCGGTCACAGCGAACACCTCACAATTCTCCGGAGATGAATTTTCTGGTTTTTTCCGAACGAGGCCGAGTAAAAAGGTCCTCCGTCCGCCCGTATTCCTCCAAAACTCCTTCCGCCAAAAATAACGTTTGGTCAGCGACCCTTTTGGCCTGAAACAGATCATGAGTAACCATAATTACGGTAATTCCTTCTTCGCGCGATATTTCCCGTAAAGCACTCTCGAGATAAGCCGTGTGGAAAGGATCCAGGTTTGCGGCCGGTTCATCTAACACCAACAACCGAGGCTGTGGTGCTACCGCACGAGCTAAAGCAACCCGTGCCCCTTCTCCCCCGGAAAGACTAACGGCATCTCTCAAGGCATATTCTTCTAAATGAAATTTTTTTAAGATATAAAGAAGGCGCTCTTCCCGTTTATCTTTTGACCAACCCCGTACTTTCAAACCATAAAGCAGATTATCCTTAACCTTTCTCTGAAATAAATAAGGTTTCTGCCACATACAAGTCATTTCCTTAATCGAAGCTGCTAATTCCTGCCCATCCCAAAACACTTGACCTTCCTTGGCTCTTTCTATTCCTGTTAAAATACGCAGAAGAGTACTTTTGCCAGCCCCATTCGGTCCGATAATTCCATAAATAAGTCCAGGTTTAAACTGAAAACTAATCTCTTTTAAGACCCACTGCTTGTTATAACAGTGCGATATTTTCTTCAATTCCAGCATTACTTCACCTCCGGTACTGCCAAGAGTACAGCAGGCTGTTAATCAGGAAAGACAACAACAGAAGAACTAACCCTAAAGCTAAGGCCAAAGAAAAATTACCCTTTCTCGTCTCCAAGACAATCGCTGTTGTCAAAACTCTCGTATACCCCTCAATATCACCGCCCACCAACATGACAGCTCCTACTTCAGCAATAACCCTGCCAAAAGCTGTAATCAAAGCAGTAACCAGCCCTATTTTCAATTCTTCGACAAGTGTCCACAAAGCTTGCAGACGGCTGGCCCCAAGTCCTGCGGCTGTCCTTAAGACAATCTGAGCCCTGTCTTCTACTGCCGAAATCGTTACCCCCATCACAATCGGACAAGCTAAAATAACCTGAGCAATAATCATCGCCGTCGGCGTAAAAAGAAGATAAATCACCGGTGCAATAGGTCCGCTCCTTGACAAAAAGAGAAAAACCAGCAACCCTACAAAAACAGGAGGCAGACCCATGCACACATAAACAAGTTTTAAGACCAAGCTCCTACCGGGAAAGTCTTTTAGTCCTATCCCCATTCCGCAGGGAATCCCCAAAGCACCCGCAATCAAGACGGCAGTGAGAGAAACGTAAAGAGAACGACCAATAATTCGATAGAGTTCGACATCCCCCGAAATAATTAGATTCAGGCTAGAACGAAAAGCCTCCAGCAGCAAAGCCCATCAACCTCTTTCTCCCATGAAATTAACTAACGATTAGTCAGCAAAGAAAAGTTGCTGCCCATTAACCTTATAATCATTAATCA
>JAQVYD010000094.1 GCA_028709105.1 Clostridia bacterium | reverse complement strand
GGTTAGTTATGAGGTGACTTTGTACCTGCCTTTTGTTTCCAATATGATGGGGAATCCATTTACTGTTACGGGGGCTGCGGTGATGAGGACGGAGTGAACCGGTTGGGCTGCAGCGGAAGAGCAGAGATGGGGAGAAGCCGAGGTCTTGGTCAAAAGAGCAAGGAGGTGGGTTTTTTGAAAAACAAGTGGGTTTATCTCTGGGCTGTTGTTTTCGGGTTATTAACTACTTTTTTGGTCTATCGTTTTTTGGTTTCGGTGGAAAAAAGGGCTACTGCTGATTTAACGGAGAAGGTTGTTGTGGTAGCACATGATATAGCGCCAAGGTCTTCTCTGACTAAGGAAATGTTGGTGACAAAGAATTTGCCGGCAGAATATATCCATACACAAGCTTTACGGGAAATAGAAGACGCTGTCGGTTGTATTAGTTTAACCTCTTTGGTGGAGGGGGAGCAGCTTTTAAAAAGCAAAATTGCCTTTAAAGATGAAGTAAAAAATGGGCTGGCTTATCTTATTCCGGAGGGAAAAAGAGCGCTTAGTATGCTTGTAGATGAGGTCAGCGGGGTGGCGGGATTGCTTAAACCCGGGGATCGGGTGGATGTGGCGGCAATCATCAGCATCTCTGATGGTAAGGAAGGAGAAGTTCTTTCTTCGCTTATTGTTTTACAGAATATCCCGATTTTAGCAGTGGGGAAAAACATGGATGAAAAAAGCCGTAAAGCAGAAACAGATAATAGCGGAAAGAAGACGATTACGCTTGAGGTGACGGTAAAAGAAGCACAGTCCTTGCTTTTGGCTAGTCAAAAAGGGAGCCTTCGTCTGTTATTGCGTTCACCTGTGGATGATAGTGTTGTTGTGACTGTTCCCTTCAAAGCACAGGACTTTCTTGAATAGGCGGTGAGAGCAGATGGATTTAATTCGTGTTTTAGTTGCTGATGGTGATAAGGATACCAGAGCCGAGCTTTTGCGGATGCTTGCCTTTGCTCAGGAGCTTGTAGTGGTTGGTGAGGCTCAAGACGGGATGGATGCTGTGCAGAAGAGTATTGTTCTTCAACCTGATGTCATCTTGCTGGATATCAATATGTCGGGGCTGGACGGGTTTCGTGCTGCCGAAAAAATAACGCTGGAGGTTCCTGCCGCCGCTGTCATCATCGTTAGTGGGCAGGGTGAACAGGAATATTTACGGAGGGCGATGTTGGCCGGTGCGCGTGAATTTTTAGTGAAACCTTTGCAGAGCGAGGAATTAATCAATACAGTTAAAACTGTTTATCAGGTGGAAAGTAAAAGGTTAGCCCAAGGTGAGCAAAAAAATATTCCGAAGAAAAGTGAAGTAATCACAGTATTTGGTACAAAAGGTGGCGTAGGGAAGACGACTCTTGCTGTTAATTTAGCGGTTCTTTTGGCCAAAAACAGGCAAAAAGTAGTGTTATTTGATTTAGATTTACAATTTGGCGATGTTGCTGTTTTTTTAAACCTCTTTCCTCGCCGTACCATGTCTGAATTGGCTCAGGAGAGAGATGCCTGGGATATAGAGCTCTTAGAAAGTTATCTTCTCCCTCATGTTTCAGGGGCGAAAATTCTCCCCGCACCCAGTCGGCCGGAATATGCGGAGTTAATTACGGTGGAGCATGTGGGGGAGGCTATTAATCTTCTTAAACTTAATTATGATTATATTATTATTGATACACCGCCTTTTTTTAATGAAATTAACTTGACCGCTTTAGATTTGTCTACACAAATTTTATTGGTTTTGGCGATGGATTTAGCGACGATTAAAAACATTAAATTAAGCTTAGAGCTTTTAGAATCATTACAGCATTCAGCAAAAACTAAACTTATCTTGAATAGGGCTTCTGATGATATGGGGATTACTGTTGCCGATGCCGAAGATACTTTAGATTTTCTGATCGCCGGCTATATCCCTAGTGAAGGGAAGATTGTTGTTCCGGCACTTAATGAAGGAATACCTTTCGTTTTGTCTCATCCTGCGTCTAGAGTAAGTAAAGCGATGCAGGAGGTTACTGATTTAGTGCTTAAGAATAGAGGTTATCAAGAAGATTTGCAGATTAGACATAAGCAAAATATTCTTAATCGCTTGTTTAAATAGAGGTGAAAAAGATGTCTTTGTTAAAACGTTTGGAAAAAGAAAGAGAAGGTCAGAATAAAGCCGGTACTGAAGAATCACCAAAACAACAATCCTCACTTGATCCTTATCGTGAGTTGAAAATCAAAATACATCGGGAAGTAATTGCCACCTTAGACCGTGAATTGAAGGACAAGAAAGAACAGTCTTTGTTTAAGGGCAAACAGTATGCTCAAAAAGTTGAAGAATTGATTAATTTGCTTGTGGATCGGGATGCCGGTAATTTCCCGCGGGCCGAACGGCAAAAAATAACGATGGAGATTATGGATGAAGTAGTGGGTTTTGGTCCGATTGAACCATTGATCAGAGACCCCGAAGTCTCGGAAATTATGGTTAATGGTCCTCATCAGGTTTTTGTGGAACGTCAGGGGAAATTGCAAAAAACTGAGGTAGCTTTTCGTGATGAGGAACACGTTTTGCATATTATTGATAAGATTGTTTCACCTTTGGGGCGGCGCATTGATGAATCTGTGCCCATGGTGGATGCCCGGCTTCCTGATGGTTCCAGAGTTAATGCGATTATTCCCCCTTTGTCTTTGGTTGGCCCTGTCATTACGATTAGGAAGTTTTCGGAAGACCCTTTGACGATTCAGGATTTGATTAGATTCGGAACCTTAACTCCACAAATGGCTGCTTTTTTAGAAGCCTGTGTGAAAGGCCGGTTAAATATTATTATTTCCGGGGGTACGGGTAGTGGTAAAACCAGTACTCTTAATGTCCTTTCTTCTTTTATTCCCGAGTCGGAAAGGATTGTGACCATTGAAGACGCCGCCGAATTGCAACTGCATCAAGAGCATTTGATTACTTTGGAAAGCAGGCCTTCCAATATTGAAGGCAAGGGGGCCATTACGATCAGAGATTTGGTGCGTAATACTTTACGGATGCGTCCCGAAAGAATTATTGTCGGAGAGGTTCGTTCCGGGGAAGCGCTGGATATGTTGCAGGCTATGAATACCGGTCACGATGGTTCTTTGACTACCGGTCATGCTAATTCTCCGCGTGATATGCTTTCTCGTTTAGAAACAATGGTGATGATGGCGGGGATGGAGCTGCCGGTACGGGCGATTCGCGAACAAATGGCTTCTGCTTTTGACCTTGTCGTTCAGCAGGCTCGTTTTCGGGACGGCAGTCGGAAGATTACCCATCTCACGGAGGTTGTAGGGATGGAAGGCGATATAATCACTCTGCAGAATATTTTTCTTTATACGACGGAAGGATTAGATAAACGGGGTCGGGTGAAAGGATATTTTAAAGCGACAGGGATAAAACCGAGGTTTTTAGAGAAATTGGGTGCGGCCGGTGTTCATGTGCCCGATGATCTTTTCCTTAATTAGTTGCAGGGAACGACGCCCTCATCTTAAGTAGTTGTAGGGAACGACGCCCTCGTCGTTCCGCCTTGTAAGAAATCGGCTTATACAAGAATGAGAACTGTCCCCAAGCTTGCGTTTGTTTTTGTCTTTAATGTTTTAATTATGCATTATGCATTATGAATTATGAATTATCTTTTTAATTATGCATTATGAATTATGAATTATCTTTTAGGTGGTGTGGCAGGATGGAAATAGTCTTAATCTGTATGAGCAGTTTTTTTACAGCATTTTTCCTTTTTTGGGTTTGGGAGCATCGCTTCTTTCGGGCGCAAAGGAAAGTGCGACTAAGAATGAAGGGGCTGAAAAATTTACAAAATCAGAAGGAAGACAGTGAAAGGGAAGCAGGAAAAATAGTTTTTACGGGAGCCCAAAAAACAATTGCCTTTGTCGGGAAGGTTTTAGAGCGTCGTGGGATCATCAAGCCTCTCGAGGCAAAAATGATTAAAGCAGATCTTCCTTTGCGGGGCGAGGAATATTTGGTGCTGTGGTTATTGGTTATTTTTGTCCCCGGTTTTTTACTGTTTTTTGTAACGCGTTATTTCATCGGGGCAGTAGTTTTGGGCTTTTTGGGTTTACTCATTCCGCCTTTGCTGGTGAGCAAAGCTCAGCAGAAGAAACTAAAAAGGTTTAATCAACAATTAATCGACGCTTTGTCAATTATTTCTAGTTCTTTACGTGCCGGACATAGTTTTATGCAAGCACTGGAATTGGTGAGTAAGGAGATGCCTAATCCTCTCGGTAAAGAATTCAGCAGAACTTTTCACGAAATTAAATTGGGGACAACCATCGAGGAAGCGTTGCATAATTTAGGACAACGGGTAGCCAGTGATGATTTGGAGCTGATGATCACGGCGGTCTTGATCCAGAGGCAGATCGGGGGCAATTTGGCTGAAATTATGGATAATATTGCGCATACGATTAGGGATCGAATTCGTATTCAGGGGGAAATCAAGACTTTAACGGCACAAGGAAGGTTGTCGGGAGTGGTGATCGGTTTAATTCCTCTTTTTTTGGCGGGGATAATGTTGTTGTTAAACCCCGGTTATTTACGTCCTTTGTTTTGTTCTTCTGTAGGTTTAATGATGTTGGCAGCCGGAATTATAGGGGAAATCATCGGGATTTTATGTATCAAGAAAATTGTCTCTATCGATTTATAGTAAGGAGAGAAAGATGATTAAAATACTTTTTTCAACTTTTATTTTTGCTACAATGCTGGCCGCCGCTTTTATCAAGAGTCAGTTGCGGGCAAGGAATATTCTTTTAAAACGTCTGAAAAAAGTAGTCATGAGTCAGACGGCACAAAAGAAGCTGGAGGGAGATGAATTAAGTAAGCCCTTTGCGGAAAGGGTGATCAGGCCCCTTCTTCTTAAACTT
>JAQVYD010000093.1 GCA_028709105.1 Clostridia bacterium | reverse complement strand
GCGGCAGTATGCTCATCAAGAAGCAGGAGCTTCGGCAACGCCAACGTAGCCATCACCAGAGCCAAGGCCTGACGCTGCCCCCCGGATAAAGTCCCCACCGGAGTTTGCAGCCGTTCTTCCAGTCCCAACCCCGTTTCTGCCAATACTTCCCGAAAGTATTTTTGGCGATTTCCGGTCACAGCCAGACCTAACCCTCGTTTTTTCCCCCGCAAATAAGCCAGAGCCAGATTCTCTTCAATCGTCATTTCTGCCGCAGTACCTGTCAACGGATTCTGATCGATCCTTCCTAAATCAGCGGCTCTTTGATGCTCCGGGCAGTCCGTCACATCCTTGCCCGCTATGGTAATTCGCCCCTCATCCGCCATTTCCCCGCCACTGATTACTTTCAGCAAAGTCGACTTTCCGGCTCCGTTACTGCCAATTACCGTGATGAAATCACCCGGCCTGATGTGTAAATTAATGTTCCGAAGAGCTAATATTTCATTCGGAGTGCCCGGAAAAAATACCTTATAGACACTACTTAGCTTAATCATGATGCTCCGCCCCCGCTTCAAGGTATACCTCTCCATGATTGTTTCCCCGCCTTGTTTTTGCCGCAAACATTCTCTTCTTTGTTTTCCTTAACTGGAATTTCGGCATAGTCAGAGCCAACAACACTAATAAAGCCGTGACAAGTTTAAAGTCTTCCGCCGGCAAGTTCAGTCTTAACCCGAGCGCCAACAAAGCCCGATAAAGAATAGAACCTAAAAGAACGCCGGTCAGAAGCCGACTCAGGCTTTGACGCCCAAAAAGCATCTGCCCTAAAATCACCGAAGCAATCGCGGCAACCAAAACACCAATCCCCATCCCTACATCGGCAAAACCCTGCATTTGACACGCCAAGGCTCCTGATAAGCCAACTAAAAAATTGGCTAACACTAAGGTGAGCATTTTCGTCTGGTTTACATCCACACCTAACGCACTTAACATTTTTTCATTATTGCCTGCTGCTCGAATCGTTAGCCCTAGATCCGTCCTTAAAAACCAACCTAACAGCAAGCGGACTGCTACGACCATCACCGCCAGGATCACAATAACGGCAATCTGTGTAGCAACAAAAGAAAGCTTCCCTTCCGCAATCCCGCAAAACGAAAGTACCTGCGTATAAAAATCTTCATAACCTAAAAGCGAAGTATTGGGGCGGCCCATGGAACGTAACATTACAGTGTAAATGGCGCTGGTCGTTAAAATACCAGCTAAAATATTATTAACCTTTAACTTAGTATTCATCAGTCCCGTTACCGCACCGGCGAGAGCCCCGGCTACTGCCCCAAACAATACGGCAAACAAAGGATCCCAACCATCCACCACTGCTTTGGCAGTTATCGCTGCTCCTAAAGGAAATGTTCCTTCCACCGTTAAATCCGGAAAACCCAACAAGCAAAAGGTTAGCAATACTCCCAGTGCCATAAAACCATAAATTAAGCCCTGCTGCAAACCACTGATCAACACGTTTTCCATGAGCTCACCACCCTTCTTTTCCCCAAAATACTCCTGCTAATACCCTGCTTTACTTTATAATCTCATCGGCTCGGTCTAATACTGTTTTGGGTATAACTACGCCATATTTTTCAGCCACCCCTTGATTAATCAACAACGTCCGCTTGCGAATCTCCTCCGGTACGATTTCCCCGGCTTTTTCCCCTTTCAAGATTCTAGCCACCAACACTGCGCCTTGACGCCCACAGTCATATTCATCATTGCCCAAAGTCGCTAACGCACCCTTTTTCACCGATTCCGTATCGCCGGTATAGAGCGGTAAATCCTGCTCCTGGCATACTCTAATCAACGCATCCACCGCCGACATGACCGTATTATCCTGCGGCATAAACACCGCGTCAACCCTTCCCGCTAACGACTGAGCCGCCATCTGTACTTCACTGCTGCTCGCCGCCGTTGCTTCCACTACTTCCATTTTTCCCTGCACATATGCTTTGATTCTTTTGACATTACTCACCGAATTTGCTTCACCCGCATTATAAATAATCCCCAATCTTTGCGCCGCAGGCTGAACTTCCCGAATGAGATCCATTTGCTGTTCCACCGGGTCGGCACTATATACACCGGTGATATTCGTTCCCGTCGGCCGGCCAATTTCCTGCATCAGCCCTGCCCCCACTGCATCAGAGACCGCAATAAATACGACCGGGATCCCACTGCCCCTAGTGGCCTGAGCCGCCGCCTGAGAACTTGGCGTGGTAATAGCTAGAATAACATCTACCTTGTCCGCCGCAAATTTATCCCCTATGGTCTTTGCCAGATTCGGGTCACCTTGCGAATTCTTGATATCAAAATTTACATTTTCCCCGGCGATATACCCTTCTTCCTTCATCTGGGCCAGAAAACCTTCTTGATCCAGATCCAGCGCCGGATGGGCAACATACTGGGTAACACCTACTTTAAACAACTTCTCCTCTGGCTGTCCCGAAGCATCGCCGCCCGTCTGTTTAAGACATCCGGTCACCATTAACGCACTTAACAACAAGGGTAAAATCACTTTGGATAACATCACTTTTTTACTCATTTTACTCATTTTACTCATTACTTTCTCCTCCTCCATTACTTAGTTTTTTTCAGTTCCCACCTGTTTTAAATAACCCTGCCTCCTTCCTTTCTGTGAGGAGACATTCCGTCAAGGGAAAAACAAAAACCGATACTCAAACGAGTACCGGCAAAATTACAAACACTCCGACTCATCTCAGCTCTCCTCAACTATTCTCATCTCAGCTCTCCTCAACTTCCAGCATCATCGCTCATGATGCTCTACTTAATATGATATTCCCCTGACTCCCATCTTGTCAAGCAGCAATTTTCCAACCATGCAACCTTACGTTAACTTGACATAGCATCGTGTTTTTTATTAAAAGTCTTACCCGGGTCTTTGACAGTTGAATAGAGAAAAATCTTCAAAAGCCTTGAAAACGGCTTATTTTTTTGTCAAATTTATTATTATTGAAAGACCACCTGAAAAAATGGGTTTTTGCTACAGATGGCTGGAAACTCCCTGGTAGCGATAAAACCTATGACATTTCTAAACTTGATGAAATGATAGAGAAAACTGTTCCTGAAGACAAAGCAAAAATACAGGTAAAAGTATTTTACAAGGAACGTTGGATTAGGGTGATAGATTCCAACCCAACAAAACTCAAGAAATGCAACCCGAACGATTACAAAAAATTTATTCATAAAACAAGCTGTACTCCTGATGGAGAAGTCGCAGAAAAAGAGATCTACAGCATTGATTCTACTCTCATTCAGAAAGAAGAAGCTTTCGATGATTTTTATGGGGTCTGCACAAACCTCGAGGATGATGTATCTGAAATAATCAAGGTGAATCACAGAAGATGGGAGATTGAGGAATGCTTTAGGATTATGAAAAGCGAATTTAAGGCAAGACCTGTATATTTTAAAAAAGATGACAGGATTGAAGCACATTTTATCACATGCTTTATTTCGTTGATTATTTATAGGCTGCTTGAAAAGCGACTCAACGAGGAATTCACCTGTCATGAAATTATTTCTGGACTTCGGGATATGGACTTTTATGATACTAAAGGCGAAGGCTATGTTCCAACTTACACAAGAACTGATTTTACCGATGCGCTCCATGAAAGTTTTAACTTTCGTACGGATTATCAAATTGTTACCACAAATATGATGAAAAAAATTTTTAAAGAAACGAAGAAATAAAAAAAGTACGCACTTTTTACATTAACAAAAAATCCTGCAAAGTCATATATACCAAGACTCTACAGGATTTTTATTTTGTCTAAGTGTCAAGCTTGGAAGTATAACATCTTATCCTATTATTTTAAAAACGGGCAAACAACCAAATTTACTTTTGGGTCAACCGTCCCCAACCCGAGTTAGTAACAATAAGTGTCCAGTATTCCATAAGGTAGGATCTATGTGGTTTTTAAATGAAGCTATGCCAATCGGAAAAAGTCTCGACACCCCTGCCCTCTGGCGGTACTTTCCGGCTAGCATATACAGATGAGGCGGCAGGGCCGGGTCGGCCGGAAGGAGGTTGGAGCCGTGGCACAGGGAAATTCAGCCTCATCCTCTTGAATCCTCCGATACAGCTTAGCTACAATAAGGGTAGATGCTGTGTCTTGGAGGTTGGTGGAAATGGTTGATTTTAAAGCAGTCTTTTCCTTTGTGGTACACTGGCTGCAAATATTGACGTGGTTTTTAAAAACAAGGCTGCTGTCTAATACGGCCAAAGACTTAGAAATATTAGCCCTCCGTAGTCAGTTAGCCCTTGTCCAGAAGGATATCCTTGCCGGGAAAATGCCGAAGCCCCGCTTTAAACCGGCCTTGCGTTGTTTCTGGGTATTGTTGGCGAAAATTTTCCCGGCTTGGCAGGAGGCGTTGGTGCTAGTCAAGCCGGAAACGGTTATCCGCTGGCATAAGACCGCTTTTAAATTCTTCTGGCGGATCAAATTCCGCAAAGCAGGCAGACCGCAAATTTCCGCTCAAACAATTGCCCTCATCAAACGGCTCCATCAGGAAAATCCCTTGCTTTCACCGGAAAAGATTTACGAGCAATTAGTGAATCTGGGGGTGACGGATGCTCCGGCACCCAATACCATTGCCAAATATCTTCCTAATGTTCGCAAGCCTCCGACAGAACGGAAAAAGCAGTCTTGGCAAACCTTTCTTAAAAATCACCGCCCGGCAATCTGGGCAATGGACTTTTTGGTAGTGCCAACCCTGTGCTTTAAGATGCTTTATGTTTTGCTAATTGTCAGCCATGACCGCCGGAAGATCGAACATTTTGCGGTGACCGCCAATCCTTCTTCGGCGTGGGTTACTCAGCAAATAAGGGAAGCTACCCCTTATGGGCAAACGCCACAGTATTTAATCCATGACAATGATAGTATCTTCACGGCAGGATTATTACAGCGATTTTTGGTCAACTCCAACATCAAAGTGAAAAGGACAGGCTTTCATGCTCCTTGGCAAAACGGCGTTTGTGAAAGAAC
>JAQVYD010000092.1 GCA_028709105.1 Clostridia bacterium | reverse complement strand
GGGTTATTACCAGATATGCGTATTGCAAGGAGATATTGGTTAATCTAAATGATGAGGTGCAAGAGGGACAGATTATTGCCAGAGTCGGTAAAACAGGAAAAGCGCTTCAGCCTCAGCTTTTTTTCAGTGTTTCTGTAAAGGGGCAGCCGACAGATCCCACCAAGCTGTTTATGCCCGCCGCGAGCCGCTTATGAGGAAAAGATGCTGTACCGCTTCCCGTTTCCTGCTCTGTACAGAACAGACTAGTACTTGGCTCGGGAGAAAGCAGACCACCCTCGACTGTACATCCTGTACATGCGAGGGCTTGGCGCTAACGTCCTGTTAGCGCCTCTGCTTTCTCAGCCTCGCCTTCGTAAGTCTGTTTAGCTGTACTTGCGCAAAGAAACGGGAAGCGGTACAGCATCTTTTCTCGGGGTAAGGCAGAGGTGCGTTTCCCGTTTCCTGCTCTGTACACGTTTGCTGTTTTAACCAAGGTACTAGCCTCACCTTCGCTAAGAACGTTTGGCTGCCCTTCGATAAATCACCCTCCGGCAGTACCTTGGCTAAAACAGCCGTCGAACAAAGTACTAGTCAAGGTCATCTACCCCAAGTGCTAGTCTGTTCTGTACAGAGCAGGAAACGGTACAGTATATTTTCTTATTTCTTCACCGTGTGTTGTTGCGTAGTTGATGAAAGAACTATATTATTAGATGTAGCGTTATGATTATTCGGTAGTTACTTGGAGGGGGCTTAATAGCTTTGCAGCAGTTGAAACAAGTTTTAGAAGAAGAAGTTTTGCCTAAGGTGAGAAAACCGCTGCGTTACTTGGGAAATGAATACAATGCTGTGCGGAAAGATTGGCAGGCGGTTAAACTGCGTTCTCTTTTTGCTTTTCCTGATGTGTATGAGGTGGGCATGTCCCATCTGGGTTTACAGATTCTCTATGGTGTAGTTAATGCAGAGCCGGATTATTTAATGGAGCGGGTTTTTGCCCCCTGGCCGGATCTGGAGCAGGAATTGCGCACTCGCGCGATACCCCTTTTTAGTTTGGAGTCCTTAAGACCGCTGGCTGATTTTGATTGTCTCGGTTTTACTTTGCAATATGAGATGAGCTATACCAACATTCTCAATATCCTGGCTTTAGGGGGTCTTCCTCTGCGCGCGCAAGAGCGGGGAAATGAAGCTCCCCTGGTGATGGCCGGCGGTCCTTGTGCTTATAATCCTGAACCTTTGGCGGAGTTTATTGATTTTTTTGTCTTGGGTGAAGGAGAAGAGGTTATTCTGGAGGTTTTTGCGGTAATGGCCGCCCATCGTGCCATTAGACAGGGAAAACAGGATAAAAAAGAAGTATTAAAGGAATTAGCCCGCATCAGGGGCGTATATGTGCCTTCCTTTTATGAAGCTTTGTATGATGAGCAAGGAAAGTTCCAAGGGGTTAAAGTAAAAGAGCCCGGGGCGGCCCCCCGCATTGTGAAAAGGGTGGTCCGAGACCTTGACCAAGCTTATTTCCCCGCGCGGCCGATTGTTCCTTATTTGGAAGTAGTGCATGACCGCATGATGCTGGAGGTTTTAAGAGGTTGTACAAGGGGCTGTCGTTTTTGCCAGGCGGGCTTTCTTTATCGGCCGGTGCGGGAGCGCAGTAAGGATTTGCTTTTGCAACAGGCGGAGAAGATCAGTGAGCATACAGGGCATCAGGAAATCTCGCTTACTTCTTTAAGCACAAGTGACTATACTTGTGTAGAACCTTTATTACAGGAAGTTTTAAACCGTTTTGAGGGGAAAAACATTGGTGTGTCCCTGCCTTCTTTACGGGTAGATTCTTTTTCCGTCAATTTAGCCAAGGAGGTCCAGCGGGTTAGAAAAACAGGGCTTACTTTTGCCCCGGAAGCCGGAACTCAACGGTTGCGGGATGTGATTAATAAGAATGTCACAGAAGAAAATTTAATGGAGGTTGCCGAGGCGGTTTTTCAGGAAGGCTGGACACAGATCAAGCTGTATTTTATGCTGGGCTTGCCCACGGAAACCTTGGCGGACTTAGACGGTATTGCCGCTCTTGCCGCCAAGGTTTTGCTGAGAGGACGGGAAATCTTGCGGGAAAAAGGAAGTAAGCAGAGGCCTACGGTTACGGTAAGTGTTTCCTCTTTTGTGCCTAAGCCTCATACCCCTTTTCAGTGGGAGCCGCAAGATTCGATCGCCTTATTGCAGGAAAAACAAAAATATTTAAGGAATAGAATTAGGGAGAAAGGGATTGTATATCATTATCACGAAGCAGAAGTAAGTTTTCTCGAGGCTGTTTTTGCTAAAGGGGACAGGCGTTTAGGACAGGCGTTAGAAGAGGCGTGGCGTTTGGGGTGCCGTTTTGACGGCTGGTCGGAGCATTTTCGCTATGAACTGTGGCGGGAAGCTTTTCGGAAAACAGGGATTGTGCCGGAAGAGATTGCTAATCAGCCTTTGACTTATCAAGACGCGCTGCCCTGGGATCATCTGGATACCGGGGTGAAAAAGGAATATCTCCGGCGAGAAAGAGAAAAAGCTTATGAGTTAGCGACGACAGGGGATTGCCGCTTCGCTCCCTGTTCTGTTTGCGGTATTTGTCAGGACTTAGATGTTGACACACGTTTGAGGAAAGGTGAATAAAGAGATGCGCTTATGTTTGCAATATAGTAAAGAGGAAGAAGCGAGGTTTTTATCTCATTTGGATTTAATGAGGGCGATGGAAAGGGCTTTGCGGCGGGCTCAGTTGCCTTTGGTTTTTTCAGAGGGTTTTAATCCGCATCTTTGTGTTTCTTATGCTTCCGCTCTGGCGGTTGGGGTTACCAGTGAGGGGGAATATCTTGATTTACCGCTTAAGGGAGATTGGCCGGCAGAGGAAGCGGTGCAGCGTATAAATGCCGTTCTCCCCGCCGGACTGAAGATGGTGGCGGCTGTTCCCGTTACGCAAAGGAGAGAAAGCTTGATGGCGATCATCAATCTGGCGCGTTACCGGGTGGAAATCCCTCTCCGGCAAGCTATAGAGCAGAAAGAGGCGGAAGAAATGATCGCACAGGTATTGGCGCGCCCGGCGTATTCCGTCTTGCGCCGGGGGAAAAAGGGCGAACGTCAGGTTGATATCCGGCCCGGTTTGTGGCAACTGCAAGGTTGGGCTGAAAACAATAAATTAATTTTGCATATAGCTGTTCAGACAGGCAGTCAGGGGAATGTTAAGCCGGAAGAAGTAATAGAAATGGTTAAAGATACAGTTTCTTTTTCCCGGGGGGAAAATTTCTGGGGAGAAAATATCCGGATACACCGTCTCGGTTTATATATCCGGGAAAACGATAAAATTTATTCACCTCTGGAAAGAGCATAGGATTTGGCGGGGAGTGACGTTAATGTATCGGGAAATCTTGATACAGGCAGCAGAAGAGGAAACAAAGGTAGCTGTTCTTGAAGAAGGGCAATTAGTGGAAATATATGTGGAACGGGAACCGGATCAGCGTTTGGTGGGCAATATTTATAAAGGTGTCGTCAAAAATGTGCTGCCCGGGATGCAGGCGGCCTTTGTCGATATAGGACTGGAGAAGAATGCTTTTCTTTATGTCGAGGATGTATGGACGAATCTGCTTGGGCCGGGTGGGGAAAGCCGGACGGAGCATCCGGCGGAAGCAATCCGGCCGAATATTCGTGACCTGGTGAAAGAGGGACAGGAGCTTGTGGTGCAGATTGCCAAGGAGCCGGTAGGTACTAAAGGAGCGCGGATTACGACCAATCTGGCTTTGCCGGGCCGGTATTTAGTCTTGCTGCCTATGGCTGATTATATCGGAATTTCGCGGCGGATTACAGATGAAGCGGAGCGGGAGAGGCTGAAGGACATTGCGGAACAGTTAAAACCGGAAAAAATAGGGCTGATTGTGCGTACTGTTGCGGAGGGTGCCTGTCCGGAGGCTTTGGGTCAGGATCGGCAAAAGCTCCTGAAGATGTGGGAGAGGCTTATGCTGCGGGCAGAAAATACCTCCGGCCCGCTGTTGCTGCATCAAGACCTGGGACTTGTGCAGAGGGTTCTGCGGGATGTTTTTAGCGGGGATATTCAAAAACTAAGTGTTAATGCGCGTTCCGTCATGGCAATGATCATTGATTATTTGGATATTGTTGATGAAAGCCTAAAAAACCGGGTTTTTTTAAGTGATACGGCTAAGCTTTTTGCAAAATATGCTGTAGAGCAGGAAATTGCCCAGGCTTTGAAAAGAAAGGTCTGGTTAAAAAACGGCGGCTATATTGTTATTGATGAGACGGAAGCTTTGACGGCCATTGATGTGAATACAGGCAAATTTATAGGAAGTAAGGATTTAGCGGATACGGTTTTAAAAACCAATTGTGAAGCAGTGCGGGAAATTGCGCGGCAGTTGAGATTAAGAAATATTGGTGGTATTATTATTATTGATTTTATTGATATGGACACGGAGAACGATCGCCAAAAGCTTTTAGCTGTTTTAGAGGAAGAATTAAAAAAAGATAAGGTGAAGACACATATTCTGGGGATTACCTCCTTGGGTTTTGTGGAAATGACGAGAAAAAAAGTCAGACAGTCTCTTTCCAGTACTTTAGAAAAGTGCTGTCCTTATTGTGGAGGAAAAGGCAGAGTCTTGTCGGAGCAATAGGATCTGTGAAAAATTAATTTAAGGAGTTGATCAAACAAGATGTTAACCGTAGAAAAAATTGGCGGTACCTCGATGTCTCAATTTCGTCGTGTTTTAGAAAATATTATTCGTCTTCCTGACGACCCGGAGTTTAGATATGGCAGGGTTTTTGTCGTTTCTGCTTATGGCGGCGTGACGAATATGCTGTTGGAGGATAAAAAAACTAAGGCGCCGGGTATTTATGCTGAATTTGTTGCTCAACAAGATTATGAGAGTAGTATTGATCAACTGCTGCGAAGATTGCAAAAATTTAATGAGCAATTCGTAGAAATAGGTTTAAATTTGGAAGAAGCTAATGCTTTTCTGACAGAAAGAATCGCGCTTACTAAAGCCTATCTCAATAGTATGGATAAGGTTATTTCCTCGGGATATGTGGATAAA
>JAQVYD010000091.1 GCA_028709105.1 Clostridia bacterium | reverse complement strand
CTCTTTCTTCCGCCACTAATTTATTCTCCAGCGGATCGGCAAAATATAAAGTAATTAACTTGGTTTCATCAGCTACAGTAGCCATATCCCCAGGTGTTTCAATAAGGACAACCGGATCATCGAGTATATTATCCTTCGCGGTTCTCTCGCTTTTATCAAAATCCTGTCTAACCTTATTTAATAAACCACAACCTGAAAAAACTAAACAAACTATTAAACTAATAATTACAATCAGGACCGTCCTTTTCATCTCTTTTCTTCCTCCTCCCTCTTTAATTTCTCCTTACATCATATTTGTCTAGAAAAAAAATATGCCTACTAAAGACAATTCATAATTAAGAATTCATAATGCATAATGAAAAAACTGTCCCATCATCTAGTGATAAGACAGTCTCATCTTTCCTTTGCTTTTTTGTGTCTATAAAAAAGCAGAATCAATCCGATTCCTATCGCGACAGCACTAACAACCTGAGCAGCCCGTATATGCGGGGCCAGCATCAAACTATCAGTACGCAAACCTTCGATAAAGAAACGACCTAGCGAATACAAAACGACATAAGTAAGAAAGACATCGCCCCATGGCAAACCTTTTCTTCTTCTCAGCCAAAGCAAAAAGAAAAAAATCCCTAAATCCCAAAGAGATTCGTAAAGAAAAGTAGGATGACGATAGGCACCATCTATATACATCGCCCATGGCAGTGCAGCAGGATCAACCTCATAACCATACGCTTCCTGATTAAAAAAATTACCCCAACGTCCCAGAGCCTGCCCCAGGATAATACTAGGTGCAGCAAGATCAGCGGCCTGCCAAAAATTAATCTGATATTTCTTTAAGAGGAAAAAGGCCGCCAAAAAACCGCCGATTAAGGCACCATGAATAGCTAACCCTCCATGCCAGATTGCCAAAATCTCCGCAAGATTATGCTGATAATACGGCCAATTAAACAAAACATAATACAACCTAGCACCAACAAGAGCAGCGGGTACGGCCAGGAGAATCACATTAAGAATCTGCTCCTGATCAAGCCTTTGTTTTTCAGACTCGCGCAACACTAAAAATGTGCCGATCAGAATAGAAAGAGCAATCAAAAGTCCATACCAGCGAACAGGGAGTGGTCCTATACTAAAAGCAATCGGATCAGGAATAATTTTCATGGAAAGCTTAGTCCTCCTTATACGCTAGGATAACCCTTTTCACAAGGAGTAAACCTGCTCGCCTTCCAAAATATTAATACCGGCTTGACGAATGACAGAGACAGCCTTCTCAGGATTTTCCACCCGAATAATTACCAAAGCTCCCTGGGAAGTAGTCCCTAAAAAAGCATACATATATTCTACATTAATCTCCGCTTCATCAAGTTTTTCTAAAGTACCGGCCAATCCTCCCGGAGTATCCGCTACCTCCATGGCTAAAACATCAGTCATACTAACGGCAAAATTATGCGCCTTCAACGCTTCATAAGCCCTCTCCGGATTATTCACAATCAGACGTAATACTCCAAAATCGGTAGTATCGGCAACCGACAAGGCTCTGATATTAATACCTTCATTTCCTAAAACACGACAGACATGGGCCAGCCGGCCTTTTTTGTTCTCCAAAAACAATGAAATCTGTTTAATCACAACTTGCACCTCCCTATATTTTTCTCCGATCAATCACGCGTTGTATTTTCCCTTCACTCCGCGGCAGAGAATGAGGCTCAACCAATTTTACTTTAGCCGCAAGACCCAACAGAGACTCGAGCTGACAACGGATTTTCCTTTCTAAATCTTCCAGTCCTCTCACCTGATCCGAGAACATTTCCGGGGATACTTCTACCTGAACTTCCAGTTCATCCATACTCCCTTTGCGATCAACAATAAGTAAATAATGAGGCTCGGTTCCACCGGCTTCCAAAATAACAGCTTCCACTTGCGAAGGAAAGACATTAACCCCCCTAATAACCAGCATATCATCAGTTCTGCCCATGACCTTATGCATCCGCACATGAGTCCTGCCGCAAGCACAAGGTTCTTTGGTCAGCACCGTAATATCCCTGGTCCGATAGCGCAAAATAGGCAGTGCTTCTTTAGATAAAGTAGTAATCACAAGTTCCCCTTTTTCTCCATAAGGTAACCTTTCACCTGTTAGCGGATCAATAATTTCCGGAATAAAATGATCTTCGAAAAGATGCATCCCTTTCTTTTCTTGACATTCACAAGCTACACCAGGTCCAATGACCTCAGAAAGACCATAAATATCAACTGCACTAATTTGCAAACGCTTTTCTAATTCTTGCCTCATTCCTTCTGACCAAGGCTCCGCTCCAAAAATACCATATTGCAGCTTTAATTCAGCACGATCCTCACCCATACTTTCCAAAACTTCCGCTAAATGAATCGCATAAGAAGGGGTACACGCCAAAACTGTTGTCCCAAAATCTTTCATAATCATTAACTGACGCTTCGTATTACCACCGGAAATAGGAATTACCGTAGCCCCAATCCGTTCAGCCCCATAATGGAAACCGAATCCACCGGTAAAAAGACCATAACCGTAAGCTATCTGAACCACAGAGTTTTTTGTTGTTCCGCCACAAGTTAAAGCGCGCGCCATTACTTCCGACCAAGTATTGAGATCTGAACGGGTATAACCCACTACCGTAAGTTTACCGGTTGTCCCCGAGGAAGCATGAACCCTTACAACATCGGACATCGAAGCAGCAAACATCCCAAAAGGATAATTATCCCGTAAATCTTGCTTCGTGGTAAAGGGAATTTTGGAGAGGTCCTCTAAAGTTTTAATCTCCGTCGGCTCCAGTCCTATTTCCTGCAGTTTACGGCGATAAAACGGCACCTCATGATAAACTCTTTCTACTATATTTTTCAACCTCTCTAACTGTATCTTTTCTAATTGTTCGCGAGGCATACATTCGTAATGTTGATTCCAGTACATTGTTTGCCACCTTCTTTCCAATATTAAGTTTAAGTATATGTTATTTATACTGCTCCGGCAATACCTTGACATAATTATTTAAACAATTCTCTCTATACGCCTTCCGCGATTAGCTTATCTTCCCTTAAGGAAATACTAATACTGGTTCGTTTTTCGTTTGGGGAGGGAAGCAGATGAACATTTTTTTACCCTATTGGGGTATCGCGCTGGGTTCTTTTATCTTTGCCTTCGGCCTCAATTACTTTATTATTGCCAACGGGCTGGCCGAAGGAGGTTTTACGGGACTTGCCCTGATTATTCATTATCTTACAGGATGGTCTGTTGGGGGGATTTTAATCACCTTAAATATACCTTTGTTTTTTATTGGCTGGAAAATGTGGGGAAAAACCTTCGTTTTCAAAACCTTGTTAGGGGTTTCTGCCACTTCTCTCGCCATAGACCTCACCAGCAGCTTTAATTTTCAAACCCAAGACCTACTCCTAGGGGCGCTCTACGGCGGAGTACTCTCCGGGGTAGGTATCGGTTTAGTGCTTCGTTCCGGCGCAACAACAGGAGGGATAGATATAATTGCCCGGCTGATCCATGAAAAAACAGGAATAAACATGGGGAAAATTTACTTTAGCTTCGATCTGGCGATTATTTCTCTCGTAGCTTTTTTCTTCGGTCTGGAAAAAGCTCTTTATACTTTAGTAGCTCTTTATATTTTCAGCCAAATCATCGACCGCCTAGTCGAAGGGGGTAATGAAGCCCGAGCAGTTATCATCATCTCCGGCGTAAACCAAGTTATTGCTAATGCGATTATTAATGAGCTAGAGCGAGGAGCAACAATTTTAAAAGGTTCCGGTGCTTATACCGGGAAGGAAAAAAACATTCTTTATGTTGTCATCAGTAAACATCAACTGCTCCATTTAAAAAAAATAATTCAGGAGGTTGATCCCAGAGCTTTTATTATTGTCAGTAGTGCCTATGAAGTTTTAGGCGAAGGTTTTCGTCCCCCGAAATAAGTAAAAGCTATTTCTCCAACCGTGCTCCCATTGTATCCAGTTTTTCCTGTACCCACTTGATTTGCTCCGCCCTAAAATCAGCCGGCTTTTCCCGAAATAAGACAGCTCTTGCTGCCGCTACTCCTGCCGCATCGCCTAATACTGCTAAATTAGGTAAAACTCTAACCTCGGCCCACGCCAAAGAAGAACACCCCGCAGCATAACCAGGCAGCAAAAGATTGACACACCCTGTTGATTTAAGCATCGCATAAGGTAAATAAACAGGATGAGCAGGCTGTCCCCCTGCCCTTTGCCAATCAGGTCTTAAATAACTGGTGACCGGCCAGACATAACGGTTCCCCTCTAAAAGGTCTTCATACATAAAAGCATTGATATCCATCATATAATAACCTAACCCAATTCTTTCTACATAATTATCTTGATCCTTACCATCTTGAGAATTACTTCCCGCTTTCTGGATTTCCTGTGTAGTTAAAGCATATCCATCCGACTCCTCCCCGTTCCTAGCCCCCTGTAAAGTATGTACCGTTTCCCGCAGATACATTATTTCTCCAACAATAGGTTGCTTATTTTGATCCCAAACCAAGCTTGCTTCTCCAAAACCGTACATCTCCCCATTTTCTACCACCCTAAACTGCTGCAAAACCTCCAGAAACTCCGGCTTTTGTAAAACCTCTCTCGTCTCTCGCCAAGCTTGATCTACAGTTTTCTGACCAACCCCCTGCACTGGGAAAAGAGCAGTACCCCGATCTTTCTCCCGCGCTCGCCCATCTACATCAAAAACAAGGAGCATATTAACCCACCATTCCTCACTACCAGCTCCGTTTTGCGCAGCATTCAGCGGCTTAATAGCAAAGCCTTGTGACCCATATCTTTCATTGAATCGCCTCACCACAGCATTACTTTGCCAAGTTTCCTTTCCTCCGACAATTGCCCAACTTCCTTGCGTATCAGTAACAAAATGCAAATCTCCTTTTAGGTCAGGCCGAGTCGGTGTTTTTACCCCTTTTACTTTAAACATTAGCGTAGCCGCTTGTTGCCTAGCCCACTCCTCTTCCTGTTCCTCAAGAGGCAAATATTCCCGAGGCCAATCCTGACGCCCCACAACTAAGG
>JAQVYD010000009.1 GCA_028709105.1 Clostridia bacterium | reverse complement strand
TTCAACACAAAATAAAACTCAAAAATCAGGTTCACAGCTTTTTATACACTTCTCCACGAGGAGCGATCTTAATAATCCTAATAAGTAAATGTTGGTCATCCTTGTTAAAAATAATTCTGTAATTCCCCACTCTCAACCTATAATCATCTGCTTTACTTTGCAATGGCTTAACATCCCCATATGGAAGCCTGTTAACTGCATTAATAATTCTCAACTGAGTAATTCGATCTAACTTTTGTAAATATTTCAAACAACTTTTGGCATACTTAATTACATATTTCATCTTCACTGATCCCCAATTCTTTCAGAAGTTCCTTCTGATCAATAAAATCCCCTTTCATTTTAACCTCTTCAAGATGGGCACGTTCTTCTTCTGTTATATATTCAGGTTCGGATTCATTGATTTCATTCCACTTACTTTGATTTTCTTTAAACTTTAAAAATTGAGCTATTTTAACAACCATCTTTATACTATCAGGCTTTAATTCATTTTTTAATATCTGTTCCATCTTCTGCGCAAGAGTCATACTTTATCCCTCCCTTTTCACGCTTTTTACATGAATTATTATACCATAAAAGCCAAAATACAACCCTATCTTTCACTTATGATAAGGCTCGTGCTTTAAAATTTTCATACTGCGGTAAATTTGTTCTAAAAGAATTACGCGCATCATTTGGTGGGGAAAGGTCATGGGCGAAAAGGAAAGAAGAAAATCGCCTTTTTCGAGTATTTCCCGGGAAATTCCGTAGGAACTGCCAATAATAAAAACTATTTTGCTTTTTCCGGCGAAGATTAAACGATCAATAAAACCGGATAACCCTTCAGAGGATAACCTTTCCCCGGCAATCGCCAAAGGAATTACATACGCAGAAGAAGGAATCAGCTTGGCAATCTGCGCCCCTTCTTTGCGCAAAACCTGCTCAATCTCTACGGGGGAAGGATGATCCGCGGTTCTTTGTTCGGCAACCTCGATAATCTCAACAACAGCATAAGGTTTCATTCTTTTGCTGTATTCCCGAACGGCTTCCCGCCAGTACTTTTCTTTCAATTTCCCAACTGCAATAATGCGAATTTGCATTTTTTCTCCCCGGGGTGACAAACGAAACGTCCCCTTATCACTTGAAATAACGACTGGGCCTGTAACGCGGGGCGACAGTAATCTCCACTTCTTCTAAATTGAAGTGGTTTTTTTCTAACGTCTTTTTTACTGTCTGCAACGCTAAAGCAGGCTTATTATTTTCCGCACTAAGATGGGCTAAAATCACTTGACGTGTTTCCCCGCCTAAGGTTTGCAGGAGAGCCAAACCGGCCCCTTGATTGGATAAATGACCTTTTTCACCGGCAATACGCTGCTTTAGAGACCACGGATAAGGGCCATTTTTAAGTAGCTCGGGATCATGGTTAGCCTCGAGAACAAGACAATGCACGTTTCGCAAAGCTTTAGCCATACGAGACGTAAAAACCCCCGAATCAGTAGCTATACCTAGTGTTTCCTGCCCTTGTGTCAATAAAAAACCGACCGGTTCACCGGCATCATGCGAAACAGGGAAAAACTCAATTTTCAAATCCCCCAATTCTAAAGTCTGACTCTCCTTTATGTAATGCTTCTGTTCTTCCTTGATGGGGCCGATCTGACCGTCCATTTCACACCAAGTGCCTTCTGTAGCATAGAGAGGCAAGTGATATCTTCTCGCCATAACCCCCGCCCCTAAAGTATGATCCCGATGCTCATGGGAGAGCAAAAGCGCATCCAGTTCCCGGGGCGACTGGCCACAAGCTTCCTCTAAAGCTTGTGCCAGAGCCTTTCCGGACTTTCCGGCGTCAATCATCACCTTGGTTTGGGGTGTTTCTACATACAGAGCATTACCCGAGCTGCCACTTATTAAGGTACAAAATCTCATCTATGTTAACTCCTCATCCTAAATTTTTTTGTCTCTACCTCACTCCCCTTACGATTATATATTGATTAAATAATAATGTCACCCCTAAATGGAGTGACCTTATTATTTGTAACATTAGTATTTTAAATTCTGTTCGAACTCGGCAAAATTTAATCCATAATTATTAGCAAAGGCTTGATAAAAGCCTTTTCCCTGACGAAGTTCTGCCAACAAGCCTGTCAAACGCTCCCTGCCGTATTCTTCAAGGAGATTACGCACCGCCTGTAATGACTGCCAATATGCCAGAAACTGATCAGGCTGCCGGTCAAAGTCACTTACTAAACTGGCAAAAGGATAAGGATGAGCTTTACTTTCCACTGAAGGTTCACTTAAGATAAAACCGGTGATTTCCTCCTCAACGTACTGGGCTAGCCCCTCAGTCAACCAGCGGGGGTAATTGCCCTTAGTAGCTTCATCAATAAACAAGTGCGTCAACTCATGTGCCAAAGGCCCTTCTCTTTGAAATGTTGCCCACAAAGCAGAAGTGTTTTCCACTAAATGCTCACTCCATGCCTGAGGTGAAACAAGCCTGATGGTCCCTGCCCAATAAACACCTACAGCACTTTTATCACCAGACCAACCAAAGCTTTTATTAAGAGTTTCCTCATCATGATACAAAACCAGAGGAATCCTGTATTTTTTCTGTTTAATTCCTAAAATCTTTTCTACCTTAAATAAATAATCTTCTGCCAACGGCAAAATTAAAGGAGCCAGTTCTTGATCCGCCTGCGTATATTTTAAGATAAAGTTAGTACTGGTTAAGGTTTCATAAGTTTTCGTCTGGTAGTTTAAAACTAGCCACATCCCCCGTTGCCACAGCTTATAAGCAATTCCCCGCCCAGAAAAAAGAAAATCAGGTCTGCCCCAATTAACAAATAAAGCAAGGATTAAGACAAAGTTGATTATTTTTAATTTTAAAGAATCGGCTCGCATAAACATGGGATACAGCTCCTCCCTCTCTAGTCACCGTATCCCCATTATAACAAGCCTTTTTCTCTTTTTCCCTAGCAATTTAAGGATAAGAGAGGTAACAAACGGCACATCCCCTCGTCTCCTTGTCGCCTACAAATACCAAGCTAAAGTGGACAGCAATAGACCGGCACTTATGGTCAGCGCTAAAAAAATCATAACCCCTCTTTTAAGCTGCTCTCTTTTCCTTTTAGGCAACATCAATTACCCCTCCCGACTTAAACACAATACTATTTTACAAACTAAGCTTGCTGTAGATACCCCTCCGCCGCTGCTAAAACTAAGGCCCCATCACCTACCGCCGTAGCTACCTGCCGAGAATTTTTCCGGCGGCAATCCCCTATCGCAAAAACACCTGATGCGGTTGTTTCTAAGCTTTCATCGGTAAGCAGATAACCCTGTGGGTTTTTCTGGAAATCCCCGCCTAAAAATTCAGTATTAGGCTTCGTTCCTACATAGATAAAAACACCGTCTACAGTCAGCTCCATCGTTTCTTGAGTTTTAACATGATGTAATTTTAAAGAGTTTATTTTACTGTCACCCACAATCTCATCAACAACGGTATCCCAATAGACCTTAAGATTAGGTGTGCCTAAGGCTTTATCCCCCAAAACCTTATCCGCGCGCAATGCCCCGCGACGATGGATGAGCACCACTTCGCGAACAATCTTCGCTAAATATAAAGCTTCCTTTACAGCAGCATCGCCTCCACCCACTACAGCAACTTTTTTATTTTTATAAAAGAAGCCGTCACAGGTAGCACAGTAAGAAACGCCTTTGCCACGGAAGTCTTGCTCGCCCCTTACCCCTAGTTCGCGAGGCATAGCCCCGGTAGCCAGGATTATTGTTTTCCCTGCCACTTCACCTTCACTTGTTACTACTTTTTTACTTTTCCCCCCGGTACTTAACGCAAGAACCTCAGCCGTGAGGAATTCACAGCCGAAACGGGAAGCTTGTTTATAAAAATCCATCATTAATTCAAATCCGGAAATACCCGCAGGAAAACCGGGATAATTTTCAATAATATCAGTAGAAGCTGCCTGCCCCCCAAAAGTACCTCTTTCAATCAGTAAAGTTTTCCAGCCTGCCCGACAAGCATAAATCGCCGCAGTAAGTCCAGCCGGGCCCCCCCCGATAATCAGCACATCATATAAACTCAAGGTCATCAACTCCCGCTCTTTATTATTAAAAATTTAATCCAAATATCTTAAGGGATTAGTATATTGCCCGTTCACCCTCACCTCAAAATGAAGATGAGAACCGGTACTATGTCCGGTAGAACCAACTTTTCCCACCACACTCTGCGCGGAAACATTTTGCCCCGCAGAAACGTCTATTTCATTGAGATGGGCATAACGGGTAGAAAGCCCCTGCCCATGATCAATATCAACACAATTCCCGTAAGAACCTTTCCAACCGGCAGAAATAACCGTACCTTTCCCCGCAGCAAAAACAGGATCGCCTCTATTCCCATCTATATCTATGCCTGTATGAATTCCCTTTCCCCTTTTTGTTCCATAAGCACAAGTTATTTTCCCGCGAGCAGGCCAGCTTAAAGCACCATTTCCGCCGCCGCCACGGGAGGCGACGATCATTTTCGCACCTTGGCGTACAACTTGGGGTTTAGATTCGCGCAGGGTTTTTTTCGCCACAATCTGCCGCCCCAGTTCCAAATCATTGGCTAAGGTAATCCGATAAGTAACCTTACGCACACCATTTGTTCCGGCTTCTTTCACTCTCTCCTGCCCATGCCAAAGGGAAGCATCACTTTCATAGACAATCTTATAAGGAACCTTTTCTTCAACAGTAAATGTTGCTGTAGAAACTACGGTGACCAAAGGCTCTATCTTTTTTAAACTGAGCAAATCCCCCGGCTGCAAATATGTACCTTTTAAGGAAGAATTCATTTCTCGCAACTCCGCCACCGTTAAATCATGGTCACGGGCAATCGTCCAAAGAGATTCACCTTTTTTAACGAGATGTTCCGCTTTTTTCTCTCTTCCTTTAGTCAGAATCTCGATAGCTTCATTTTTTGTCTTTAATTGTTGTGTTAAACCTTGTACAAGAACGATTTTTACCTCTTCCTGAAATTCACTTTTTTCTATTTTTAGCTGAGTACTATCTTGCGGGAAATAAAAGGTTTGTAAGCTTTCTAAAACTTCTTGGGCTTCTCCCTCTGAGGCTAAAGACAAGACTGGTTCTTCATCAATTTGAATCGCCCAAGTATTCGTTACCCAAGCTAATCTTTCTTTTAAGATGGACACAAGTTCTTCATCTTTTAAAGGCTGAACAGTACTTTTACCTTTACTGCGCCATGATAGTTCTGAAGAAGTACCGAGAATAACTGCACCTAATTCTGCCGTTAATTCCTCTCGGGCCATCTCTAATGCTTTGTTTACCTGGCTTTTCCCCGCAACTAAGGCAAGCTGCTGTCCGTCAGCCAGAAGAAATGCCGGTCTATTCTGTATAAAAGAAAAAGAGGAACCGCCAATAATACAGACGCCCAGTATGACCGCTCCTATTCTTAATGTTTTACGGCGAATCCCTGGTGTCCAAAAGCGTAATAACATAAACCTTAATTTGAGCAGCCATAATTTTAGAACTCTTAATTTTCTGTTCATTTGTCCCTAAAGACCCACCGTCAAAGCCTCGTCTTTCCCTCATCCTTGCTTAAATCAAGCCTTTAGGGGTTTTCACCTTCCTTCCGGATACCCTGCTTTTAGAAAAACAACAATCATTTTTCCTAATGAAGAGAACAACATAATCATTATACATTATTTTACCTGTCTCTTTCAACTAGCATTTCTTCTCCCTTGTTTAAACTATTTGTTTTTTCTTCCCAAGCCTTGACCTGCACATAAAGAGCATATTCTAATCTGGTTTTTTGCAATTCACAACCCAATTCATACGGTTGGGAAAGATCCTTATTAAAATTATACGCATTAGCATGACAACCACCGCCACAATAAAACCTGGCCCAACATTCCCTGCATTTTTCTTTGTTTAAAACGTGAGTTTGCCGGAAGGTTTTTCTTAAATTCTGGTTTTGCACACCATCGAAAACATTCCCGAGCAAAAAATCTTTGTTTTCCATGAACTGATGACAGGGATACAGTTCGCCTGAAGGAGAAACGGCTAAATATTCATTCCCCGCGCCACAACCGGATAAACGCTTGAGCAGACAAGGGCCTTTATTCAGGTCAAGATTAAAATGGAAGAACTGAAAAGGCCGCCCCTGCTTATAGTATTCTAACCATTTTTGCGCTAGTTTTTTATACTGTGCCTTTAAAACAGGCAAATCCTCAGCTCTTAAGGCATAATCCTGCTCTGGGTCAGCCACAACAGGTTCAAGAGAAACACGATTATAACCTCGGTCCACCAAAAAAAGGATATCCTCAGAAAAATCTACATTAAAATGAGTATATGTTCCTCGTACATAGTATGTTTCATCTTTTTGCCTGTTGACAAATTCCCTAATCTGCCGATCCACTTGGGGAAAACTTCCTTGTCCGCCGGCTAACGGTCTCATCCGCTCATGTACCTGTGGCCGTCCGTCTATACTCAAAATCAAATACACCTTTTCCTTATTCAGAAAGTCAATAATCTCCGTATTTAATAAAAGCGCATTGGTCGTTAAGGTCTGTTTGAGAATTTTGCCTGCTTTTATGGCTTTTTCCTGCCCATATTTAATCAATTCTTTGACTACAGGGAAATTCAACAATGGTTCGCCACCGAAATAATCCACTTCCAGATGCCGGCGAGGCCCCGAAGCCTCAAAAAGGAAATCAAAAGCTTTTTTTCCTGTCTCCGCATCCATCAGTGACCGCTCCGCACCAAAAGGACCTGTCCCGGCAAAACAATACTGACAACGCATATTGCAATCATGCGCCACATGAAGACAAAGCGCCTTCACAATATGCTCTTCACGAGGCTGATAATTCTCTAAAGAGAGCTCTTTACTAAAAAGTGATCCTTCCTCACAAAGAGCGATAAAACTACTACTTATCGCCACTAAATCCTCTTGCCCTAAGGTCTTCTTTAAAGCTGCCGCCGTCCGGTCAAGGTCACCTCCGCACCTTTCCCAAGTGTTTAAAAAATCCCATGCCTCTTTACTCAGAACATGAATAATCCCACTGTTAATATCCAGCACGAGATAGGTTCCCTCTATTGCAAATCTATGCAAAAGAGAAAAATCATAAGCCATTTCGTCTCACCTCCAAAAAAAGAGACCCTCCCGGGTCAGATCATGCCTTTTTTGTTACGGCAAACCTTTACTTATTAGCTTATTGCTGTTTCTGGCAATCCTGATTGCTTACCGTACAAGATGTCTTACACGCAGATTGACAGGAAGTGACACACTCCCCACAGCCGCCCTTTTTTACTGTTTGCGTAAGATTTTGCTTATTCACAGTTTGAATATGTACTTTTTTGGACATCTTTCATTCCCCCTTTTTTAAACGATTTTATTATATCACGTTTCCACTCTTTCGATAAGCCTTCGATGATAACTAATAACGGAAAAAGCAACAAGGATTCCGTTTTTCCCTTTGTTGCTTTGTTTTTGAAATATGGAGCGGGTGATGGGAATCGAACCCACGCCGCCAGCTTGGGAAGCTGGAGTTCTACCATTGAACCACACCCGCATACTAGAGATTCAAAGTTTGGGGTTCGGAATTCGAATGCTCGAGTCTAAGCAAGGGCAAGAACCGTCCCCAAATTTGCAAATTTGCTCTTAAAATGGTGGGCAATGAGGGAATCGAACCCCCGACCTCATGCATGTGAGGCATGCACTCTAACCAACTGAGCTAATTGCCCCTAGTGAAAATGAAGTGGTGCCTTGGGGCGGAATCGAACCACCGACACGAGGATTTTCAGTCCTCTGCTCTACCGACTGAGCTACCAAGGCCGATGAAAATAATTAACAAAGATAAATGGCGGAGCTGACGAGAGTTGAACTCGCGATCTCCTGCGTGACAGGCAGGCATGTTAACCACTACACCACAGCTCCCCAAAACTCGGGATTCGGATGTGTCCTCTATTCTTAATTCAGGCAAGAGTAAGAACCGTCCCTGAACTTGTACAAGACGGAACGACGAGGACGTCGTTCCCTACAATAATTTATAGTGTTTTCATTATGCGTTATGCATTATGAATTATCTTTTTGGTGACCCCTATGGGATTCGAACCCATGTCACAGCCGTGAAAGGGCCGTATCTTAAACCACTTGACCAAAGGGTCATATTTGGTGAGCCATCCGCGACTCGAACGCGGGACACCCTGATTAAAAGTCAGGTGCTCTACCGGGCTGAGCTAATGGCTCAAAAGCTTACCTCACAGGTATATATATTATCACGAGAATTAACTTGCTGTCAACTACATTTTCTGCAGAATGTCTTGGGCGACAACAACTCCTGTGACAGAGGCCTGCATCAGCCCTCTGGTTATACCGGCACCATCACCGATGGTGTAGAGTCCTTGGATCTCCGTTTCAAAATTAGGTTTTACCCTCATTTTGGAAGAGTAAAATTTGACTTCTACACCATAAAGCAAGGTATTGCGACTATATAAACCTGGGGCAATATGATCAAAAGCGCGTAAGGTTTCCACAAGAGAAGTCAAGTAACGCTGCGGGAGAACAAAACTCAAATCCCCCGGCACTGCACTTTGTAAAGTCGGGATCGTCGTCGATTTTTTCAAACGACTCTCATCTGTTCGCCTCCCCTTCAACAAATCACCTAAACGCTGAATAATAACGCCTCCGCCTGTAAGCATATTCGCACATTTGGCAATATACTTGCCGTATTCAATCGGTTGATTGAAAGGTTCTGTAAAATGGGTGGAAACAAGCAGGGCAAAGTTAGTATTAGAGGTTCTTAACTTAGGATTAACATAGCTATGTCCATTAACAACCGCAATATCCCCATCATAATTCTCTTCGGAAACTACACCTCCGGGATTCATACAAAAAGAACGAACCTTATTTTCAAAAGTATCCGAGTAATAAATAAGCTTCGCTTCGTAGAGCTCTTTGGTAAGATGGTCCAGAATCGAATTAGGCACTTCTACCCTTACTCCGATATCGATCTCATTGTTCTCCGTCTTTAAAGAAAGCTTGGCGGCTTGTTCAGACAACCATTGCGCCCCACCCCGACCGGGAGCGACGATGACGTAGGGAGCCGTAACTTCCTGTTTTTCTCCCCGTTTATTAGTAAGGACGACACCTTTGACAGTTTTATTTTCCTTAACTAAAATATCATCAACAGTAGTTAATAAAAGAATCTCTGTCTGTGTTTCTGTAAGGAGATACTGGTACATCCCCTGCAATACTTCTAAACTCAAGTCTGTTCCTAAATGTCTTACCGGACAAGGAATAAGTTTTATATTATAACGGGAAGCTTCATACATTAAATCGTCAACTTTTCTATAATCAAGCCCATAAACTTCCGGATTCGCCCCAAAGCGTAAATAGGTTTTATCAGCATAAGCAATATATTCTTGCACAGTTTCTTCCGGCAGATAATCAGTTAAACGGCCCCCCACCGCAGGAGAGAGCGATAATTTGCCATCACTAAAAGCTCCCGCCCCAGCCCAACCGCTAATAATCGAACAAGGCTGACAATGAGTACAATAACCGAGACGAGGGCTAGGACAATCACGTTCTTCTAAAAGTCTGCCCTTCTCAATTAGTAAAACATCTAGCTTTTTGTTGAAGTTCGCTAGTTCTAAAGCTGTAAAAATCCCCGCTGGACCTGCTCCGACAATAATGACATCATATTTGTTTTTCATGTATGTTCCTCCTTCAGGCAGGCTAAGATAGCTTAAAGATTATGCTGTTTATCAATATTCACAAATTTCGTGAACTCCTTAAGAAAGCCCAGTTCCACTGAACCGGTAGGTCCATTGCGATGTTTAGCAATAATAATTTCCGCGATCCCCGGCTTTTCACTTTCCGGATTATAGTAGTCCTCCCGGAAAATAAACATGACCAAATCAGCATCTTGCTCCAAAGCCCCTGATTCTCGCAGATGGCTAAGGCTCGGTTTTTTATCCTGTGTCTGTTCCACAGCACGGGAAAGCTGGGAAAGAGCAATTACCGGAATATTCAACTCCCTAGCCAGAGCCTTCAAAGAACGCGATATTTCCGAGATTTCTTGTTGACGATTTTCCTCCCTCTTCCCTACCTGCATCAGTTGAAGATAATCAATGATGATTAGGCCTAAGCCCTTTTCCGCCTTTAACCTCCTCGCTTTAGCCCGCAGTTCTAAAATGGAAATAGCAGGGGTATCATCAATATAGATCTCGGCTGTAGAAAGAGGCTGTGCCGCCCTCGTCAAACGGATCCATTCCTCATCTAGCAAACGGCCTGTGCGCAATTTGTGCTGATCAAGCATGGCCTCCGAACTCATTAGCCTCTGCACCAGTTGTTCCTTGGACATTTCCAAACTAAAAATGGCTACGGATGTTCCGCCTTTGAGCGCGGCGTTCTGGGCAATATTTAAACCGAAGGAGGTCTTCCCCATGGCGGGACGGGCAGCGAGAATAATCAAATCTGAAGCTTGCCAACCTGAAGTCATACTGTCCAAATCAATAAAAAAGGAAGGAACTCCGGTAATGTTACCCTTATTATCTGCTAAATACTCAATTTTTTCTAACGTATCACCTAAAATTTGTTTAATAGGGATCAACCCGGTTAAGTTCCTGTTTTCCGCTATTTCTAAAATCATTCTTTCGGCCTGATCCAAAAGATGATGAGTCTCTTCCTGCTCTTCATAACAACGATTAGCAATGTTTGTAGAAACACGAATTAACTTACGCAAAATCGCTTTTTCCACAACAATCTCGGCATAATGATCAACATTGGCCGCCGTAGGAACGATGTTTGCTACTTCAGCGATATAACCGACCCCGCCTATTTTACCCATACTATTCTGTCGATGTAGTTCCTCGGTTAAGGTGATCATATCGATCGGTTGCCCCTGAGCTTCTAGATTAACAATCGTCGTAAAAATGATTTGATGGGCATCTTTATAGAAATCTTCTGCCGCTAACATCTCCAAAGCGATATAGACAGCCTCTTTATCAAGCATCATCGAACCTAAAACAGCTTGTTCCGCCTCCAGATTATAGGGAGGCAATTTTTCTAACAACATTTCAACCGCCCTCACTCTTTTCTAAATCAATCATTTTGCAGGTAATCTGGGCTAAGACTTCCTTCATCGTTTTAACGAAGATAACCTCTAGCCCGCTTAAATTGTTAGGAACATCGGCCCGGTTCTCTTCCGGAATTAAAACCTTGGTTATTCCGGCCTGTTTCGCCCCATATATTTTTTCAAAAATACCGCCGACAGCTTTGATCCGTCCCTGAATAGATAGCTCCCCGGTTACAGCGATATCTTGCCGCAAAGGGATGCCCTGTACCGCACTATAGATCGCCAGACAGATCGCCACCCCTGCCGAAGGGCCGTCAACTCGTCCGCCGCCCACTACATTGACATGCAGGTCATAATTAAGCAAATCTTCCCCCGTTAGTCTTCGCAAAACAGAGGCGGCATTAAAAACGGAATCTTTAGCCATAGAACCGGCCGTATCGTTAAAACGGATCTGACCTTCACCCTTTTTATGTGCCGGAAAAGCCACCGTCTCAATTTCTAAAACCGAACCGAGAAACCCTGAAACGCCTAACCCTAAGACCCTGCCTACTTCTAATTCTGAAGAGCTTTTAACGGTCACATAAGGGGAAAGACGCGAAACCTGAAAAACCTCATAGACATCGGCTACAGTAATCAGCGGTGCTTTGTTTGAGGAGCCGGAAGTATTCTCGCCCATCTTCTGACGATAAAGAGCCAGCCCATAAGCGTCCGCCAAAAGATTATTCGCTTTACGTGCCTCAATCGTATATTCACTGATTAAAGTTGGAATCCCTTTTTCCAACTCTACTTGTAGTTTAGCCGCTGAATTTTCAATAATTTTTTTTATTTCCTGCGGGGTAAGAGGCTCAAAAAAAACCTCCACACAACGGGAACGGATGGCCGAACTAATCTCCGCCGCATCCCGTGTGGTTGCCGCAATCAAAACAAAATCAGCGGGTGCGCCTTCTGTAAAAATCTTCTTAATATATTGCGGCACATTAGGATCGTGCGCGTCATAATAGGCAGAATCAAAATAGACCCGTTTATCTTCCAGTACTTTAAGCAATTTGTTTTGTAAAAGAGGATCCATTTCCCCAATTTCGTCAATAAATAAAATTCCGCCATGTGCAGCGGTAACTAATCCCAACTTCGGTTCCGGGATCCCCGTCTCCGCAAAATCCCGGCGAGTTCCTTGATAAATAGGATCGTGCACCGAACCCAAAAGAGGGTTGGTAATCTCCCGCGGATCCCAACGTAAAGTTGTCCCGTCGACCTCGACAAAAGGCGCTTCTGCTTGAAAAGGCGAGTGTTCTAAATTCTTAGCGATATCCAGAACCAGACGGGCCGCGGATGTCTTCCCCACCCCGGGAGGCCCATAAAGCAAAATATGCTGGGGATAAGGGCTGGACATTTTCGCTAAAAGAGATTTAGCGGCCCGCTCCTGTCCGACAATCTCCTCTAATGTCTGTGGGCGCAATACTTCCATGGCGGAACGAGCTAAGCCCAAAGTATTCTTCTTTTCCAAAATCGCCAGTCTCTTCAAAGTCTGGGCATTTTCCGGATTAGGTGCCTTTTCTTTAATTACCTGTAGGCGTACCTCATTGATGTATTCATCATGGCGCTCCTGCATTTTTTCTACAACACGCTGTTCTATTTGCTGTTCTAAGGACTTTTTGGCGAGAAGCTCCACAATTTTCTCTTCGGCCTCCTCTACCAGTAAAGCTAAATTTAACCTTTCTTTTTCTGTCAGCACAACAGTGGGGTTTTCATAAACCAAACTTTTTAAAGCACAGGCTCTGTCTTCCACCTGCTTGGAACGAAGCAATTGGGCTGTTCCTAATTTCATCGCCTTAAGAACCATTTTATCCGAACCCAAAATCCAGGAAAGCAAATCTAAAAGCGCATCAATCTGATATACCACCAAGCTTTGTGTATCCATCCCTCTGTTAACAATTTTCTCCTTATTCTGGCAATAGGTACTCAATAAGTCTTCCATGGGCTGGTTTAATCCCCTTTCTTATGGCGCTTCCACAATTTGTACTTGAATAGTAACAACAACCTGAGGATGCACTTTAATCGCGATAGGATAAGTCCCTATTTCTTTGATCGTTCCCTCCACCTCAATTTTTCGTTTATCAATTTTCAGCCCTTTTTCTTTTTCTAAGGCTTCCCCAATATCACGGTTACTAACGGAACCAAACAATCGCCCACCCTCGCCGGTTTTTACAGGAATCGTTAAATGCACTTCTTTTAACTGCGCCCCTAATTCCCGAGCCTGTTGTAATTCTCTTTCTTGTTTTTTATCTTCACTTTTCTTTTTACGCTCCAAATCTTGCAAATTGCTTGGTGTCGCTTCCACAGCCAGCCCCCTAGGGAACAAAAAATTGCGGGCATAGCCTTCCGCTACATTAACCAGCTCATCCTTTTTCCCCGTACCTTTAAGATCCTTTTTTAAAATTACGTTCATTTTCTTACCTCCTTACTCTTTTGCAACACTTCTTCCAGTATATTGAGAAACTCTCTTTCTGCTTCCGCCAAGGTAATGGGCACTTGGGCTGCAGCAATCGTCAGATGTCCGCCCCCGTCTAGTTTTTCCATAATTGTTTGGACATTAATTTTACCATTAGAACGAGCACTTATCGCTACTCCCGTACTAAACGGCCACAAAACAAAGGCCGCATTTACTCCGGCAATATTAAGCATCGCATCAGCCGCTTTTGCTGCTAAAAGCTGGGCCTCTGCAGACGGTTCACCGCCTACACTAACCGCAATTTCCCCATAAAGAATCCTCGCTTTACTAATAACCTCGGCTTTCTGAATGGCTGTCTGCAAATCATCCTGAAAGAGTTTTTGAACTGCTGTGGGATCCGCCCCCTTGCTTCTCAAATAAGAGGCCGCCGCAAAAGTCCTTGCTCCTGTTTGATACACAAAATTCTTGGTATCAACGGTAATCCCGGCCAAAAGAGCTGTCGCTTCCTCCGGCCCTATTTTCACCTCTTCCCCCATATACTGCAAAAGCTCTGCCACCAACTCACACGTAGAGGAAGCATAAGACTCCAGATAGATTAACTCTGCCTTCTCCGGGAACTCCTCACCACGGCGGTGATGATCAAGCAGCACAACCTTAGCTGCTGCGGACAGAAGAGCGGGTTCAGGTAAAAGAGAAGGTTTATGGGTATCCACCACTACCACGAGGGTTCCTTCCTGCATCTTGCGCAAGGCTTCCTCTGCTTTAACCAAGTATGCCCCCGCTTCATACGGGAATAAGGTCAAGATTTTATCCAGAGCGGGATTATGCTTATCTCTGATCAGCCAAGCTTTTTTCCCCAAGTCACGCACTGCCTTAAAAACACCCAGAGCCGAGCCCAAACTGTCATAGTCTGCCATTTCATGCCCCATAATCAAGACTTGGGAAGAATCTAAAATCATCTCTTTAAGGGCATTGGCAGTACGGCGGGCTTTTACCTTTGTCCTTTTTTCCATTGCCAAAGATTTTCCACCGAAAAAACGCACTTTTTCCGGAGACTTGGCTACGACTTGATCGCCGCCCCGTTCCTGCGCTATATCTAAAGCCGCCTGTGCCAAATTGCCCAATTTACCAATCTGTTCTTCTCCCCGGCCTATCCCTAAACTGAGCGTAAGGGGAAGGCCATTCCCCACTTCTAAATTACGAATCTTATCGAGAATATTAAAATGTTCTTTTTCCGCCCGTTGCAAACCCCATTGCTTCAAAATAATGAGGTAGCGATCTTCGGTAATCCGACTTAAAAACCCCTCCAGGTTTTCTACCCATTCGCGCAAAGTCCTTTCCATTTTTCCCAAGAGATGAGGCTTGACATCTTCCGGCATAGACTTTAATACTTCTGCCCAATTATCTATTTGCGCTAACGCAATCACCGGCAAATAACCCTTCTGTTTTGTATATAATCGTAATTCTTCGCTAAGGTCCTGACACGTCAAAAGCGATAATTTTTCCTCGGCCCCTAAAAGTTCCCGCGTTTCAAAATAAAGAGATTTCCCGCCTAAATCCTGCAGCAGAGAAGGATGTATAAATTCAGGACAATCCTCCCCCGCAACAATCTTTTTTCCGGTAAGGAAGGGAAAAAGAGGATTTGCCCAGATAATCTTTCCTGTTTTACTAAGCAGACATAGTCCTAACGGCAGATTGTTCAAAAGAAGTTCCTGCCTATTGGAGACACGATGAGCGAAGAAGCTTTGCCCCTTTTTCCCTAACAAAGAGAGAACAAAAATGGTCAACCCTATCACTAAAAAAAGACCGTACCATTTTATGGGCAAAGAAGAACACCACCTTTTCATCTCAACTGGCGAGGTGACGATAATTTAAGACTAAATCTAACAGACCAATGGCCATCAAAGCTAAAAAAACAAAACGTAAAAAAAGCAAGGCTAAGATAATAATGAAGACCCGGAACCATGTGCTCGCAAGATATTTGCCGACATAGAAAGAACCTACGGACAACCCTAAAATAAACAAGATGGGCGTATAAATCAACATAATATTCATACCCAGGCGTAATAATCCCTCAAAAGCAAAGTAATCACCTGCCAGATAGGCAGCAAAACCCACAATAAAGCCCCAAATAACCCACCAGGGAAGTCGCCATTCCCGAAAGGGAGGCAAGGGAACTATCTTTATTTTTAACCTCAATAAAACTATTTGGGCAATCAGATAATTCAAAAACGCTGTCGCCAAAGCCCATAAAACAAGAAAAGCCGGAATAAGCAACCCTAAGGTGCCGGCAAAAGCCTCCATCATCTGCCGCACGGCTTCTTCCGTCAAACCAGTTTGTGCACTTTGCTTGAAAAGACCCAGCCGCTGATATAAGTCTATCGTTAGCTCTATACTTTCTTCCATTTGCGCAGCGATATTGACCACATCTACCCCAAAAAGCGCAATCGTCAGCACAACAACCAAAAGCAAAGAAAGTATCGCTACTCCTGTACCTACTAATAGGGTCATTGCTGCCTTATAACCTTTTTTAAAAGCAACACCATAAAAAAGTGCCAGACCTCCAAATTGCAGAACTAGGGAAACAGCTTGCAGAGGATGGGCCATCACTAAAATCAATATCCCCGCTACTCCTAAAGAAATTGCCCCTGTGGTCAGCCCATGTCGTACCGTGACAATCACCAACGGAATTGTCCAAAACATATCTGTAAAAACCCTCATAAAAGGCAAATATATTCCAGCCAGACCCAAGATGGCAGCAATCGTGGCCATCAAAGCCCCTTCCGCCAAAGCCTGGGTTCGCAATGAATTATTCACTCCTCTTCTTCACCTCTTTAAGTCCCAGTAATCCTTTAAAGCAGAGATATCCCCATACCACTCCTCCATACGGTTTCCCTCTTCCAAAAGCAACTGGGTATTATGATAAACTTGTTTTTCTAAATGACCAAAATTAAGACCTATTCGTTTGGTTAAAAGAAAACAAGTAATAATCAGCTTGGATGAAGCTTGTAAAAAATCATCCGCATCTCCTTTAAGCAAAGCTTGATATAAATCTGCCTGAAAACTAGCTAAGTCTGCTTTTAAACAATCTAATGCTTCAATATTGCGGACAATATCCAATTGAGGTTCTGCCATGCTCATACCTCCCTAACCAGTTTTCATATTACATTTTTCATATTCTAGCTCGTCAGAGCAAAGTCCTGCCCCCATCATTTAGTATTTTCAAAACTACACGCTAAATACCCCTACTCTTTCCAAGAAGTAGATAGAAATTAATTTTTAGAAAAAGAAGGGGAGCGAATAATGCTCCCCGGTAAATTATATTTCTATTACTCTGCTGTATACGGAAGCAAGGCAATATTTCTAGCCCGCTTGATTGCGATCGTCAGCTGCCGCTGATGTTTAGCACAATTTCCGGAAATACGACGAGGCAAAATCTTACCCCGTTCAGTAATATACTTACGAAGACGAGCAACTTCTTTATAATCTATATCTTCAACTTTTTCCGCACAAAATGCACACATTTTTTTGCGTGGGCGGCGGACTCGTTCACGTTTCATTTTGGTTCTCTCCTTCTCTTCTTAAATTAAAAGGGAATATCCTCTTCCGTAAATTCCACTTCACTACCTACTTCATTTCCTGCTTCACTGCCTACGGAGCCCATCCCTTGCATATTAGTATTACTTCCACGTTTATCCAAAAAACGGACATTATCTGCGATTACTTCAGTCACCCAACGGCGCTGACCGTCCTTAGCCTCATAAGTTCTGACCTGAATACGGCCCTGCACAGCGACAAGACTGCCTTTGCCAATATAATTGGCACAACTTTCAGCTTGCTTGCGCCAAACGACAATGGGGATAAAATCGGCTTCTTTTTCTCCTTGCTGATTGAGCCAGGAACGGTCAACAGCGAGAGTAAAAGAAGCTACGGCAACACCACTTGGCGTGTAGCGTAATTCAGGGTCTTTCGTTAACCTGCCAATTAAAACAGCACAATTTAACATTTAAAACACCATCCTTGATTCCTTAATCTCGGATTTTAGTTATCCTTGCGAAGAATCATAAAACGAAGAATTTCATCAGTAATCTTTAAAACACGATCTAATTCTTGGGCTGTAGCCGGAACACCTTGAAAAGCAACTAAATAATAATAGCCTTCATGGAAATCTTTAATTTCATAGGCCATCCGCCTTTTGCCCCAGCTATCTACAGTAGTTACTTCCCCGCCATGTTCATTAATTAAAGCAGAGAACTTTTCTACTACAGCCTTAACCCCTTCTTCTTCTAAATCTGGCTTAATAATATAAACCATTTCATAGTTCCGCATTGACACATTCACCTCCTCCCCCCGGACTAAACGGCCCCACCACCTAGATGGAGCGGGGATATTGCGCTGCGCCTTCTCCCGCCTGAAAAAGCAAGAGCCTTAAGACGCATTTAGTTATTATAGCACATAAATTTTTAGCTAGCAAGAACCACTTTTCTATCATATTACCGCACAATGCAAGCCAGGTGACGGTTCTTGACTTGTCTTTTACGCAGACTGCCGGCGGGACACAAGCAAGTCAAGAACCGTCACCGACCTTGCTCTTGATAATTTTCCGTACTGACTTTTCAAAAGCAGGTCTATCTAGCCATACCTGCCGCTGACATTGCAAACACTTGATGCGAAAATCCATGCCTGTACGCATTACTTCCCATTCATCATTACCACAGGGATGTTTTTTTTTCATTTTCACAATATCCCCTACAAAAAATTGTGCCATCCTCATCACCTACTCTAATGCTAAAACTTCAAGAAAAGTTGCCGCGGTCTTCCGTACCCAAGGGTCTTCATCCTCCAGCAAAGGTCTCACCGTCTCTAGGGCTTCCGCCGCTCTCAGCTTTGTTAAAACCTCTAACGCTTTCACCCTAATCTGCCAAGCCGAATCATCTAAACATACCGCTACCTCTGACCATAAATCACCAATTGCCAAGGTAGATACCGCCTGCAAGGCTGCCTTTTTCACAAAGGGATCCTCACTTTGTAAAGCGGGACGTAAAAAGGATTGGCACTTCGGATTATGGCTTAATGTTAAAAGCTCCAAGATTTGAGCTTGCACCTGTGGCTTGGCCTGTTCATAAACCTCCAAAAGAGCATCTTGTGCCAGATGACCCATGGCTAATAATACTTCTCCCGCCCGTGCCGGCGGGACTTCACAATTTAAGAGTTTTTCTATTAGGTAAGGAACAACAAGCCGCGGGGTATGATTTTTCAAGGCACCTGCAGCAAACAATTGAATAGTCTCATCCCGATGCGCTAATAAAGACCCCAAAACTTCCACAGTTTCACGGGAAGGCAAATATTCCAAACAGGCGATCACATGATTGATCTTCTCTCTGTTTTCTAACTGCTTCGCAAGCTCAGAAGTCTTATCAGCAAAAAGCAAACGTACCAAACTTCGTGCCTTTATTTTCTCAACTTGCGGCAAGAGCTTTTTTGTTAATTGCCAACTGCAGTCAAAATCTAATAGGTTTAGCTTCTTTTTTAAACCCTTGCTAAAATCCTCGGTGCTTTCAAGGATTTCTTGTTCTAAAACCGCTAACTCCGGAGCTCTTCTTTTTCTAAAAAACCACGCCACCAAGATAACCTCCCGTTATTTTTTTAGCTAAAAGAACAACAATCTCCCCGTTAGCAAAGAGAACAAAGCTGTAAAATAGGGAACAAGCTGTGCCTCGCTAATAGTCTGCAACACCGTGCTTAAAAAAGAAGGTTCCGTATGGCGCGCTAGATTAAACAAGGGGCTGCTCAAACCAATCACGATGGTTAAAGTCAGCACCCTGATTAACAGCCCGATACAGACCCCTCCGCACTTGTTTAAAAAGCCCAAAAACGTATTTTCAGTAAGTTTCGTCAAAAAACAAGCGCAAAAACAAAGCCCTTTGTCAATAATAAACCAAATTAAAATAATCACCACAATCTTCACAACAATTTCGGCTAAAAACAAATAAAGAACATCTCCTAAATTAGCCTCTGCCGCTTGTCCCATTTGCTCCCCAATCTTCTGCGCGAAGTCCAAGAGCTGAGTTCTCAGCTGTTCAGGCAAGGAAGACAAGCTATCCCCCAGTGCATTTACATCAGCAAGCGGCAATGAGCCGATTTTTAGCTGACTTACAGCTTCGGAAAGAGCCAGCCGTTTTTCAAAATACTGCGCAACTTTAGCGGTAAGTTGAAATTTCGTTTCCAACCACACAGCCACATAGGGAGAGGCTTTAATCGCCACAAACAAACCGACTAAACAGCTCAATAAACCTACCAAGCTATTTAAAAGTCCCTTTTTAAAGCCTTTAAGCAGCCCTAAGAAAAGAAAAATGATCAGTAATAAATCAATCAAGTTCATTTTATCGGCGAACCTCCCTCCCGCTTTTTAATTTCGTCATTGGCGCAAAATTTCCTTCTGCCTTTTAATCGCTCGTCTTTTCTTTGATTAACTCCTTAAATTTTTCACGAGAAGGAGATGTTCCCACGATAATTAAAACATCATGTGCCTTTAACTCCATATTTGCCGGGGGAGAATAGATCTCTTTCCCATTCCTATGTATCGACATAATTGTTGTCCCCGTATGATGTCTCAGATCAGCTGCGGCAATCGTTTGGTCTACAATCCAGGATTGAGGAGGGATGCTCACTTCTTCGATTTGCTGTAAAATCGAGGTTTTCTGAAAGGAAAACTCTAAAAAACTAGAAAGTTCCTTTTCTAACTGGATATCTAAAGCACGGCGCTGATTCATCAGGGTAATAATGTTGTTGCGACGATTCATTATTTCTTGACGCTCATTATATTCTTTTAGATATTCCCTAGCTAATTCGCTTGATTTAACAATAATTCCACTCCCGGTAATTGATTGAACCACCCCAATATTTTGCAAAAGAGCGATACTCCGACGGATCGTTTCCGGAGAAACATTATAATTCCCCGCTAACAAAGAACGACCTGAAAGTTTTTGCTCGACGTGAAACTCGCCACGCGCAATCCTCCGCGCAATATCAATCGCAATTTGTTCATACCGCGATTCCCCTGTATCAACACGTAATTGCATTCTTCTACCTCCACAAGTTCCTATTACTATTTTGCCCCAATTAGGGTCTGGTTATTACCGCCCCTTTACCGCCGTAATGAGCGGTAATCGTTACCGGAGCCCATCCTTCGAGAAACATAGCATGACCTTGTTTAGTCACGGTTACTTTATTTTTGTTACTTGTATTCCAGACAGCTTCCGACGTTACATCTTTGCTGGTCCCATTATTAAAATAAGCCGTCGCTTTTAACTGGTTAGCGCCTTTGGACAGTTCCCCTTCTATCACTACTTGCTCTGCCCTTGGTTGTAAATCTTCAGGATAAACCTCTACCGTTAACGAATCACGAAAACCAAAACCTTGCGCCGTAACTATCGTTTTCCCTATTCTTCCGGTAAAAGTTAAGACCCCTTTATCTACTCGGGCTACAAG
>JAQVYD010000090.1 GCA_028709105.1 Clostridia bacterium | reverse complement strand
TGGATATCTGCTTGTTTGACGGGATTACGGAAAAGGATGGCAAACCCTTTATTAATGATTCTTGTGATGGCTGTGGCGTCTGCTGGTCCTTCTGTCCCAATAAAGCTATTGAAATGGTGAGAACTGAATAATAAAAGGAAGGCTCAGCCTTCCTTTTAATCCTAGTTGTTGCAATCTATGAAAAAGCAGTTAATCAACAAGTTAATTTGATGCTATTAAAAATATTTTGACCAGCCAAAAAGAGGGTGTGCAAAAATGGTAAATTATACTTTTGAGCCTGATGTGTTAAGAAAGTTTTCGTCCCGGATCTTTCAAAAATTCGGAATAAGCGAGGCAGACGCTGAGGTCATTGGTAATGTTTTAATAGAAACTGAGTTTAGAGGAATCAATTCCCATGGCATTGCCAGAATTTTAATTTATGCCCAAAGGATAGAGAAAGGTTTGATTAACCCGCGTCCTAATTTTAAAGTTCTTAGAGAAAACGCTACCTCGGCCTTACTAGATGCTGATAATGGTATGGGGCATGTGATCTCTTCTAAAGCGATGAGATTATGTATTGAAAAGGCTAAAAAAACAGGCATGGGTACTGTAGGCGTAAGAAATTCTAATCATTTTGGGATTAATGCTTATTATTCCATGTTAGCTTCACAGGAAAACCTTATCGGGATGGTCTTTACGAACACCTCACCGTTAATGGCTCCTTTTGGAGGCAGAGAGCCGATTCTAGGTTCTAATCCTCTCAGTATTGCTATTCCGGCTGGAGTCGAACCGGATCTGGTGGTGGATATGGCTACGAGTGGAGCGGCTAGAGGGAAATTGGAAGTCGCGGCAAGGGAAGGCAAGAAGATTCCGGAAGGTTTGGCGATAGATGCTGAAGGAAGGGCGACGATAGATCCGGTGGAAGGATTGAAGGGAGCATTATTACCTTTTGCCGGACCTAAAGGTTATGGGATGTGTTTGATGGTGGATACCTTCGCCGGTGTGCTTACGGGATCACAATTTGGACATGAAGTTGGTTCCCTTTTTGGCAATATGGATCGGCCCCAGAATTTAGGCCATTTCTTCTTAGCTTTTGATGTGGAAAATTTTATGCCGATTGACGAGTTTAAACAGCGGATGGATCAGATGATTCAAAACATTAGAAATTCCAAAGTGGCAGCAGGTTTTAACAGAATTTATATGCCGGGTGAAATTGAATATGAAAAGAGCAAAAAAATTCGTGCCCAAGGAATTACTATCGATGAAACTGTTTTCCGTAATTTAAATGAACTGGCGCAAAAATTGGGTGTTCCTGAGTTATAACTTAATCGTAAAAAACATTAAAATAGATGGGTAGAGGAGTATTACATTATGGAAAAGGAATCTAGAGGGTTGTTGTTTCTTCTTTTAGCAGAATTTTTTTGGGGTATATCGTCTACATTTGCAAAATTTATTTATGGCGCAACGTCTAAGATTGATCCTTTTGTGCTTATTCAGTTGAGATTAACCTTGGCGGCAACAATCCTCGTGATTATTTTTTATTTTAAAGATAGAGAGTTGTTACGGATCAATAAAAGCGATCTCCCTTATTTAATCAAATATGGTTGTTGTGTGGCTTTTATGCAGGTTACGCTTTACTATGCTATTAGCAAGACTAATGTTGGTATTGCCGTCTTTTTACAATCTTTTTCGGCAGTATTGGTAAGTCTCTATTGTATAGTTATTGGGCGTGAAAAGGTAGGCACTTTTCGGTTGCTGGCTTTAGGTGTTGGTTTTTTAGGTCTATTTGTGATGCTGTATAATCAGTTCTTTGTTTTACCTTCTGTTAATATGTGGGGGGTAATCGGCGGATTAGCCTCAGCAGTAGGTGTGTCAGCATATCTTATTTACGGCAAGTATGGGTTAAGTAAATATAAACCACAAACAATGCTTGTTTATGCTTATATTTTCGGTGCTTTACTGAGTTGGTTCTTTGTACCGCCATGGGTTGTCGTGAATAAAGGGTTTACGATCGCAGAATGGGGTTATTGTTTCTTTATCGCTATTTTTGCTGCGGTTATACCTTATTATTTTAATCTGAAAGGTTTAGAGTTATCGACAACTTCTACCGCGGGGATTGTGACGATTTTAAATCCTGTTATCGCTGCTATCACAGCTTTTCTCATACTGGGAGAAATATTGACCAGTATGCAAATTATGGGCGTAATTCTTATCACCCTGAGCATTGTCTTTTTACAAATGGAAGTACAACAGGATATAAAAAAGGAACTTTTGTTAAAAAAGATTTAAGTAGTTCACTTTATAAGCAAGACACTTAAAAAATTTGGCTCTATATAATTGTTGTGCTAAAGCTTTTAAAAAATAAAGCTTTCAAGAAATGAAATTTAGAGCATTGGGCTACCGTTATTTTTTTCGACGGTAGCCTTTTAAAATAAATATAAAATATTTATTTTAAAGCCTACTCAAATTAACGGAAGGAGAATTTGCGTTTATGAGAATGTTGATTGGTGGTCAAAAAGCAGATGCTCAGGACGGTAAAGTTATTGAGATTTTTAATCCGGCTACAAACGAGTTGGTTGATACTGTTCCTAGTGCTACTGAGGAAGACCTGGAACAAGTTTTAAACTTCGCTCAGCAGGGCAAAAGAATTTGGGCGACGACACCTCTTCATGAACGCTCAAGGATCCTTATGAATTACGCAGATTTAGTGGCAAAACATCAAGAAGAACTGGCTTTCCTTTTATGCAGAGAAACCGGCAAAACAATAAGAAATGCAAGAACGGAGATAGATAAAATCCCTCATATTTTTAGAGGCTTTGTAGAAAAAGCGAATCACCTTTATGGGTTAACTATGCCAGATTCATTCCCTGGTACGGAGAATGATCTCATTTTTACTAGGAGGGAGCCACTGGGGGTAGTACTCTGTGTACTGCCGTTTAATTTTCCTGCTGTTATTTTTGCTTATAAAGTTGCTTCTGCCTTAGCTGTAGGCAATGCCGTTATTGTTAAACCTCCTTTTGATAATCCCTTGACAAATATGCGCCTGACCGAGCTGCTTTTAGAAAGCGGTGTCCCGGGTAGTGTTGCTCAGATAGTTACAGGCGATGGTCCCCTAGTAGGGAAATACCTAACTACCAGTTCTAAGATTGAGGCGATTAGTTTTACCGGAAGCACTCCCGTAGGAATTGAGATACTAAAGGAGGCAGCACCGCATCTGCATCGCGTCTTCCTCGGGCTGAGGGGGAATGATGCCTTGATTATTGCTGAAGATGCAGACCTTGAATTGTCCGTGGCAGAAGCCTTAACGGCGAGAATCACCAATGCCGGTCAGATTTGTATTGCTGCAAAAAGACTGGTAGTTCACAACTCCGTCAAAGACGTTTTCGCTAAACTGCTTATAGAAAAACTTAACAAGTTGCGCATCGGTGATCCTCTTGATCCGCAAACAGATCTAGGTTGTCTAATCAATGAAAATGCAGCCAGAGAGGTTGAGAATCAAGTTAAACATACTATTAAGCAGGGTGCCAGCTGTGTTTATGGGGGGAAACGTTTTCAGAGAACCTTTTTTGAACCTACAGTACTGGTTGATGTAACTCCGGAAATGGATATTGCCAAAGACATGGAAGTATTTGGTCCTGTTTTTCCCATCATTGGTTTTCAGACACTGGAGGAAGCTATTAATATCTGTAATTCTTCGGTTTATGGGTTAAATAGTGGGGTGATCACCCGTGACCTTAGTAAAGCCATGAAAGTAGCGATGGCTTTAGAGTGCGGTGGCATAATTATTAACGGTTCCGGCAATTACCGGCTTCCGGAGATGGCTTTTGGCGGTTATAAGATGAGTGGTTTAGGGCGAGAAGGGATTAGTTGTACTCTAGAAGCATTAACCCAGGTCAAAACTATTGTGCTGAAAAAGGTCTTAAAATAAGAAAAACCATATATGAAATAGTATTCGGAGGTAAAAATGAATCATGATTCTTGTTGTTTTTCTTGAAAATGATGCGTCAGTGGTTCGTTATTACAATTCCTCAAAAGAGTGTTAAAGGGGCAGAAGCCTTTAAAAATAGGGCTTAGCTGAGTTTTGATAAAGATGGCATGTTTATTGCTATTTTAATAAATAGTGTAGTACAAAAATAAAACTAATCTTTTTAGGAGGGGTATTTAATGAAGTATCGGGTAGCAGCAGTACAAATGAATGTAGTACCGGTGGATAAGGAGGCAAATATTAAGAAGGCACTGGAGTTTTATGATCAAGCAGTGCAAGAAGGAGCGAAAGTTGTATGTTTTCCTGAATATTTTTTGACTTTCCCGCCTCATGCCGCTATGACTCCGGAATATGTGAGAGATTTAGCTGAACCTATTCCCGGACCTAGTATCGACAGGTTTAGGGAAAAGGCTAAAGCCACCAAGACTTATTGTGTGGCCGGCAGCATTATTGAATTGTGTGAAGATGGTAAACTGCGTAATACTTCAACCTTGATTGGCCCTGATGGCGAAGTAATCGGCAAGTATTCAAAGGCTCATCCGGAAAATGCTCCGGCTAAATACGGTCCGGCCAGTGGAATTTATCCCGGTAAGGAACTGCCGATTTTTGAAACAGAGCTGGGCAGATTTGCCATCATGTTGGATATGGATGCTTCTTGTCCTGAAATCGCTAGGACTTATGGTTTGAAAGGTGCCGATATTATTTTCTCACCTATTTCTTGGAGTGCTAAGTTTATTAATGTCATTGAAACTTTCTCTAGAGCTAACTCTATGTATAGCTTAGCTTATGTCGTCTTTGCTAATCCTGTCGGCTGGAGAAAAGGGATTCCTCTCCATGGTTGGGCTTTCGCCGCAGGTGAAACACCGACAGTTGACTTAATGTATGGTGGCGGTTCCGGGGTAGCCAGTGGCGTTAACCTTATTTCTCGGGTGAATAACTTTGCCGAAGGTATAGCCGTAGTTACTGTAGATACGGAAACTCCTAAGAAAAACCGGGAAAACGATGCGACAATCTATCCTTTCTGGAGAAGACCTGACCTTTATGGAACCTTGTGTGATTCGACGACAAATAGACCATATGGCACTAACTTTAAGCATAATATTATTTCTTCTTTAGACTA
>JAQVYD010000089.1:1342-5152 GCA_028709105.1 Clostridia bacterium | reverse complement strand
TCTTGTTCCAAACACTGTTAAAACCTTACGCGTATTTTTCATCTATTCTTCCTTCTTTCCCTAGGCTCTTCACGGCAAAATGTTCTTTACTTCGCTTGAGGGAAGCTTTTTTACTAAAAACGACAATTATCTACACATATTGTTATTTTAACACAAAAAAATAGTATAAAATATTATGTTTGCATAAAGACTTTTCGTGCTAATCAAACATCATTGTCGGATTCTGTCGATTGCAGTTCAATCCCGGCTTCTTCCAAAAGTCTTAAGGAAAGTTGATCCGGATAAGCCCCCTGAAAAACAATCTTCTTGATTCCGGCGTTGATCAACATTTTACTGCAGAGTACACATGGTTGTGTCGTAGAATAAATCGTTGCCCCCTGCATACTGATTCCATGCACAGCACACTGAATAATCGCATTCTGTTCGGCATGAAGCCCCCGGCATAATTCGTGCCTTTCTCCCGAAGGCACCTTTAGCTGTTCTCGTAAACAACCGGACACCCCGCAATGAGCAAGACCTGTCGGAGCCCCGTTGTAGCCGGTGGCTAAAATTCGTTTATCCTGCACAATGATCGCTCCCACCCGCCGGCGTAAACAGGTAGACCGGGTAGCCACGACCTCGGCAATTTCCATAAAATAATCATCCCAGGATGGACGCATCACAGCAACTCCTCACTCTGTTAATTTACCGCAACCAAAGGGAAAACTGCGGTTAATTCTTTGACCAACAGTTTAGCCTTTGCTTGTTTTTCCTTATCCTGACGGTAAGAAATCACTAAGTCAATGATTTGAGCAATTTGCCCCATTTCCTTTTCCTTCATGCCCCGGGTAGTCACCGCAGGAGTGCCGATTCTGATGCCACTGGTCACGAAAGGACTTTGCGGGTCAAAAGGAATCGTGTTTTTATTCACCGTCACACCGGCCTCATCCAAAAGTGCTTCGGCTTCTTTCCCCGTAATCTCTTTATTTCTTAAATCAATCAACATTAAATGATTGTCTGTACCTCCAGAAACGAGACGGAAACCTTTCTCCGCAAGGGCTTGCGCTAAAGCTTGGGCATTTTTAACAGTCTGCTGCTGATACGCCTTAAAAGAAGGCACCAGTGCTTCTTGGAAAGAAACAGCCTTCGCCGCAATGACATGCATCAAAGGACCGCCCTGAATCCCCGGGAAAATCGCCTTATCAATCGCGCGCGCATATTTCTCCTTGCATAAAATCATCCCGCCCCTAGGTCCACGCAAGGTTTTATGCGTCGTGGTGGTAACAATGTCCGCATGAGGACAGGGATTGGGATGAAGCCCTACCGCCACAAGTCCGGCAATATGAGCCATATCCACCATCATCAGAGCGTCGTTTTCCTGACAAATAGCAGCAATCCTCGGGAAGTCGATAATCCGCGGATAAGCACTAGCTCCCGCCACAATTATTTTAGGTTTAACCTCCTTAGCCAAACGTGCCAATTCCTCATAATCAATCAGCTCAGTTTCCGCATTAACACCATAAGGAACAAAATTATAATATTTCCCCGAGATATTCACAGGGCTGCCGTGGGTAAGATGCCCCCCATGACTTAAATTCATCCCTAAAATAGTATCCCCCGGCTGCGCAAGGGCAAAATATACGGCCGTATTAGCTTGTGCTCCGGAATGTGGCTGAACATTGGCGTGTTCGGCCCCAAAAATCTTTTTGGCCCTTTCCCGAGCCAAATCTTCTACTTCGTCAACCCATTCACAACCTCCATAATAACGTTTATGGGGATAACCTTCGGCATATTTGTTAGTTAAAACCGAACCCTGAGCAGCCATTACCGCTCTGCTCACAAAGTTTTCCGAGGCAATCAATTCAATCTTCTCCAATTGCCGCTGTTCTTCCCCTGCTATATACTTAGCGACTTCCGGGTCAACAGGTAAAACATACTTTTCAATATAATCCATATTTTCTCTCCCTCTTTATCTATAATTATAGTCTAATGATAACAAGCTCGTTCCCCACCAATCAGTTTAAAACGAGTACGCGCCATTGTCAAATGAGCCTGACCAATTGTGGTCAAAGAACTACGCACAGGCACAACGACAGGTTTTAAGTGCATCCCGATAAAAGTATCACCAATATCTATCCCGGCATGGCCCTGGATTTTTTCTACGACAACAGGGCGTTGCAAAGTCTGCATCGCTTGATAAGCTAAGCTTCCGCCGGCTTTCTGCACAGGATAAACCGAAACCTGTTCCAGATTATATTTTTCCATAGCCTCCGCCTCTATCACCAAGGCCCTATTTAAATGCTCACAACACTGTACCGCCAAATAAAGCTTCTCTTCCTGAATGAGAGGATAAATTCCTGCCCAGAGCGCTGCAGCGACCTCCAAACTAGAGGCTGTGCCAATCTTCTGCCCTCCTACCTCACTGGTACTACAACCGACAACCAGAATTTGTTTTTCTTTTAAAGCAGCCACCTCTAGTAACTCCTGTAAAACTTTCCGCACATCTTGCGTAATTTTATTTAGGTCCATTAAAAGCGTCTCCTTTCATTATGCCTTGTTTTCCAAGGCGGCGATTTTGTCTATCCGGAGCTGATGCCTGCCTCCACAAAAAGAAGCACCTAACCACACTTCCACTATTTCTAAGGCTAACCCCCGACCAATAACCCTTTCGCCTAAGGTCAGGATATTGGCATCATTATGTTCGCGAGAAGCCCTCGCCGAAAAAGAGTCATGGCATAAAGCTGCTCTAATGCCGGGAACTTTGTTAGCAACAATACTTACGCCAATGCCTGTTCCACATACTAAAATACCCTGTGCACACACACCGGAAGCTACAGCTTGAGCAACAGTTAAGGCAAAATCAGGATAATCACAAGAATCTGTACAAAAAGTCCCATAGTCTTCATAACTATAACCCTTTTCCTCCAACCATTTTTTTATTTCTTCTTTAAGATTAAAACCACCATGATCGGAACCTAACGCGATTTTCAAGTTAACCCCCCCGAAAAATATAATTCATAATGCAAAGGCAAACTAAGAACCGTCCCTAGCCTTGCCCTGTCTTCTCCTTTGCGAATCTTTCCAATGCTTGCGGGATATAACGCGACAGCTCTTCAGCACAAGCTCGATATACCTCAACCGACTGCCCAAAAGGGTCAAGAATATCCGGCTTCCCCAATTCTTCTTTTGTTTTTGGGGATTCCTCACCCAGAGCATATTCTTTTAAAAGATAAACCTTACCATAAGCCTCGTTGTTGTGGGCTGCAGACAACATTTCTTCGATGTATTCTTGCTGCCCTCTCGTCATGGTCAAGATTAAATCGGCCCTTTCTAATAATTCTGCCGTCAAAAAACCAGCACGATGTGAGGATAAATCTAATCCTAATTCTAACATAACTTCTCTCGCTTGGGGAGAAGCCGGAGTATCAAGAAAAGCGCTTATCCCCGCCGAAACGATCTGAATCTCTTCACCGTCTTCACGACCTGCTAAAGATTCTTTTTCTATGCCAGGAGATGTTTCTTCTGTTTTGCGGCGATGCAGATAATCCTTCGCCAAAACCTCCGCCATAGAACTACGACAAGTATTCCCTGTACAAACAAAAAGAACTGTTTTTGTTTTCTTCTCCATTATTTCCTCCTATTGGATTAAAAATTTAAGTCCGATTAAAACCAGAATTATTCCTCCTAGAAGGTTAGCCTTCGCCCCTACTACCTTGCTTAGTCCTTGCCCAAACAGAAGCCCTATCGCCGTCATCAAACCTGCTGTCGCCCCCATGGTGAGTACCGTTAAAAGCAAATCTACCTGCAAGGCTCCTAAGCCAAAACCGACCG
>JAQVYD010000089.1:0-1242 GCA_028709105.1 Clostridia bacterium | reverse complement strand
CCTACTACCTTGCTTAGTCCTTGCCCAAACAGAAGCCCTATCGCCGTCATCAAACCTGCTGTCGCCCCCATGGTGAGTACCGTTAAAAGCAAATCTACCTGCAAGGCTCCTAAGCCAAAACCGACCGTTAAAGCATCTAAGCTTACACTCCCCGCCAATAAAATTAAGCTTAAAGGGCTTTTTAGATTGAACGTAGTATGTTGGGAAAAATCCGCCGAAGACAAGCTCTCCCAAAGCATATTTAAACCAATCGCCAAAAGAACAAGAGCCCCGATGATACTAGCAATAGGGCCGGCCATATTCCCTAAATAAACGCCTAGATAAAGCCCGATTAACGGCATGAAAATATGAAAAACGCTAACCACGCTAGAGACAAGCAAAATTTCCTTTGTTTTTACTCCCAATAAACCAATACCTATAGCTACGGAGAAAGCATCGACCCCTAAGGCTACTGAAATTAAAACAACAGTTGGATAATTCATTTTTCTCTCCACATTTTATTTTTATTATCTTAATAATTATACATAAAAGCAAGTCCCTTATGCTTTAAACATTAATAACCTGATGTCCGGCCGCTTTAAGTAAACGGTTCATTAAAGCAGCACCCAAACCTTCCGGCCGGTAAGTCTCGGTAAAAATCACCTCCACGCCCTCTATGTCACAATTTCTCAATTCGCTGTAAATGATGTGAGCAATATCTTCCAGATGAGAGACACTCCCTAAATTCCGCCGATAAAACACCGGCAATTCGTCCGCCTCCGCCCCTAATCCCGCCCATGTTTCCGCTGTTAAAAGAAGCCCGATTTTCTTCCCTTGACTAGAGGATTGGCTAACAAGTTCTTTGATTTTAGGAACAACCTTTTCCGTAGCCCCTTGAACTAAGATTACTTCAGCTCGCGGTGAATAATGGGTATATTTCATGCCCGGAGACTTAGGCTTTTGCCGAGGATCCGACAAACCCGAGTCCATGCTTACTGTGCCCAAAACAGAAACTAAGTCCTCCCTGGTAACTCCACCCGGCCGCAAAATGAGCGGAAGATCGGTGGATAAATCCAACACCGTAGACTCCAATCCTACGCCCGTGGGTCCACTTTCCAAAATAGCTTCAATCCGCCCGCCTAAATCAACAGAGACATGCTCTCCGGTTGTCGGGCTAGGATAGCCGGAACGATTGGCGCTGGGAGCAGCCAAAGGGACACCGCTTTCTTTAATTAGAGCTAAAGCCACAGGGTGGCGGGGCAT
>JAQVYD010000088.1 GCA_028709105.1 Clostridia bacterium | reverse complement strand
GACCATACCCATTTTTTGACGTATTTTTGGCACATTGGTGGTTTTAGCCAAAAGATCAACATTGTTAATATAAATGCTGCCACCGCTGGGCTTTTCCAGCAGGTTGAGGCAGCGCAATAAGGTACTCTTTCCGGTACCCGAAGGACCTATGATGGTTATTATCTCGCCCTTGTGTATCTCAGCGCTTATATCTTTCAGCACGGTGAGATCGCCATAACTCTTGCACAAGTGTTCCATCTTAATCATGCGCCGGCACCCTCTCTCATGCGTTTTATTTTCGGATTATTCCTATGGTTTTTCCGCATATAGAGAATCAGCATCTTTTGTTTAACGGATACCAATCTTCGTCTGCCACCCAATCTTGTCGATAATGGACGAATATTTCAAGATAACAAAATTATACCATAATAACCGGCGCCGAAGGTACATGTTGTGCAATTATGTAAAAATTATGTGAATAAAGAGGTTTTTTAATTATCCTGGTTCCTTTTCCTGTTCCCGTTTATTCTATCAATGGTCCCCTTTTTGGTATATGTTCTGAATGGGATTTCCATACAACCTTTAAAAACATCCAGGCACAGAGCGAATCCCATCCCGCTCCCTCTCTACTGAGTTACGGAAGTCAAGGTGACGGTTCTCTTGACTTACTACCGTAGAGAGTCACTATCCCCGCGCCATGCAAAAACAAAACAAATTAATCTCTTCGGAAAAATGTGATTCTATTAATTTGAAACCATAATGTTGATATATTGGAACATTATCGGGGTTGTGGGTTTGTAAAATGATCGGTATCTTTTTTTCTTCACATTGTTTTATGACCGGCATTAACAGATTTCTTAAAGCACCGGTTCCTTTCAAGGAGTTGTCAATTGCGACCACAAATAAATGGTATATTTCTCCAGCATAATAGTTCTTATACCAATCATGCGCGGTGATTTTATTTACTTCCAATGCTCTATTCTGTATGAATAGCAGTTCGTCCTCGGAAGCGACTTCCATTAATTTTGCTGATGCTTGTTTGAGTACTTCTAATAACTGCTCCTCAGGTAACAAATTCGATGAATATCCAATTAAGAGTCCCTGGGCATTCCCTAAAACATGTACAGTATTTTGTTGATCAAATGCTTTTATTTGGCCTTCGCAACTCAGGGCAAAAAGTAATTTCGCGCGTTCTAAAGCGCCTATTTGAACTAAAACACCGGGGTCCTTCAATAATCTTGAGGACATAAGGTTTGCATATGCCTTTAATTCCTTTTCATTCAACATTTGTTTCACCTCATTAGAAAGTATAATTATAAATTCAAACAATACCTCCACTCCGGTTATATTGTAAAGGATAGCATTTCACCTTTTTCACTAAATGTATATATACACCTCCCTGTCCCTTTAAGTTATACTAAATAAATAAATTCCAATAATTAAGGATCCACATCAATCCCATAACCGCCAAGGTAAATATGCTATATTGCACCCGGGCAATCCGCCCCCAAAATCCCTTCCACCAGGCAATCGCCGTCAAAGGCGCCAGTAAACCACTAAAAATCCACATAAGGGTTGGTATAAAATCAAGTAATGGCTTTTCTATAGTCGTATACGCTTCTTGGGGTAATTGGTATACAGGATCAATGCCGGAAGAAAACAGGTTTGTGAATAAAAACAGGATGGTTATACTCGTACAAATCCCAACCCAGGAAGCAATGTCAGAAAACCCGGAGATTTTATTTTTTCCCTTCTTGAACCAACCTGGTATCAGCATGATTATCCAGTAAATAAGTGAACTGATTACGATTAATATTATGATTATTGCAGCCAATGCCGTAAAATTAAAAGTTGAGTAAAATGGCGCTTTCGAATATGTCATAGGTCCATCGGTGGTCAGCATTATTCTGCCCATGGGATCTGTTTTAAATATAATCTTATGAAACGGGCCAAAGGCATCCTGAGTTCTACCTTCCCTAAGATTCTGATACACACCAGGCTCAATTTCAACAAATTGATTTGTTTCTCCGCAATTAGTTACCAGAAGATATCCATCTTCACCTATAGCAACGTTAATAATACCCCCGGCTAATATGCCGGCAATTTTCTCATCAGTGGTAACACTTTTCCGATTCATCTGGTATTCACCTATAAACTTTTTAGCCCTTTCCCGGCTGCCTTCACCAGGCATTCCCTTTATTTGAGCTTTAATCGGATAGTAAAAATCCATAAAATCCTGAAAAATCTCGGCATGAAGAAGATGATTACCACCACTATAGGAAATAAAAATTCCGGTATTCACTTCCGGCACCAGGTAAAGGCCGGCGTTATAAAGCATAGTACTTCCACCATGGAAAAGCACCTCTTTGTCATTAAAGACCCCCTCCATGAATCCAAGAGTCATGCCTCCCAAAGTGGGGTCATAGGTAAAGTGCGGCTTATGCATTTCTTTTAATGTTTCTTCCTTAAGGATTCTTCCTCCACTATAAGCGCCATCAGATAAATGGGCTATCATGAAACTGGCCATATCTGAGGCGGTACTGCTCATAACGCCTGCTGGTTCGAGCATGATGTATTCGAAACCTGCTTCAGTATAGGACCCATTAATAAATCTGTAGGGTTTGGCAATACGAGCCGGCGAGTTTAATGTTGGAGGTTGCCGGTAGGTACTGTTATTCATATTCAAAGGCCTGAAAATGTTTTTTTCGACATAATCTGAAAAAGGCTGGCCAGATAATCTTTCTACAATATAACCCGCCAAAGCAGTACCATAGTTTGAATAGGCAGCAACTTCACCAGCGGGAAATATCCTGGCCGGCAAGTTGTTCTTTATATATTCATTCAGAGGTAAAAGTTCATCTTCCGAAAGCCTGAAAAGCATATCGGGGTGATCTTCAAAGCCTGGAGTGTGGGTCATCAAGTGGGTCATTGTAATCGGTCCTGTTGTAGTTTTCTGGAGGGGTTTTTCAAGCTGTGGCGGTATTTCAAAATCCAAATATGTATTAATATCTGTGTTAAGATCCAGCTTGCCCGCTTCAACCAGCTGCATTACCGCAGTCCAAGTAATTAATTTGGAAGTAGAACCAATACGAAAAAGGGTATTATCAGGATCAACCGGGATGTTATTCTCAATATCTGCCAGACCGAATCCTTTCTTATATATGATTTCACCATCCTTTACAACCGATACGGTTGCATTGGGAATATGATATTTCTCCAGCTTGGATTTCATTGTATTATCAAAAAAGGCTTCTAAACCAGTATCTTGAATGTTGTTTACAGAAGCAGCCGTCGCAGATATGGTTAAAACCAGGAACATCAAAAGACTAACGAGCGCAAGGTATTTAATCCTATTAAACATTTTATCACTCCATTTTAATTTTTAGCTATTTCAAGGGCTACATCAATTATTTGCTCCCTGGTAAATTTAACCCTGGGTCCCGTAGTAACACCCCCTTTGCGTAACATATATTATGTAACATACGTTATATAATATATGTTACATTGTGCGGCTCTTTATTGCAAGTGTTTTTTTTAAAGAAGGAATACGCCCCTCTCTCTGTGGAATTCTTCTCCAAATTATGCTTGCAAGAGGGTTTTCATGTGGCCGGACATGCGGTAACTTTGCCCAAAAACGAAGATAATATCCTGCCTTTCAAGCTTAGTAACGGTAAAAAGGTGGTGCTGCTGGCCATTGGGGTTCTCCCTATTTAAACGGTAGCCTTTCTATTAAACCAGGCGCCAGGATCAAAATATTGAGGTAAGTTTTGGCATACTCTGCATCGTCTAAATTTACCGCACCGTAGATTTTTTTAAGGTCAGCGCAGATTGCTTTTCGGTCTTTATATTGCACAAATTTAGTTGGATTGCGGATCTGATGAACTATGCAAAGCTGTTGCTTGGTCTTTGGGAAAACCGCATTTATGGCTTCACCAAGTCCTTTCAGGTTGTCATGACAGGCGATGAAAATGTCTTGCACACCGCGCTTTTTCAGGTCGGAACAGATGGATGCGTAAAAGCTTGCGCTTTCATTCTCGCTGAGCCAGATGCCCAGAATGTCTTTTTGGCCGTTCATATCAATGCCGAGCACTGAGTAGACGCATTTGTTGATGATCTGACTGTCCTTGCGGCTTTTGAATGATCTACAAAAACCGCCAGGCCTAACAGCCTGACAGTTTTTGTTAGGGGGTTGTACCCAATGTCATCAGGCTATCCCTCCATTTAATGGGGGCAAAAATAATTTAAGAATTTACCCAAATAAATGCGAAAAGACTTGACATTTCAGAAATCCCCCCACAATCAAAATGAATACCATTTATTGGTATACCAAGAGATTACGGGGGGATTTTTGTGATCGAAAAAAACTTTTTGGAAGGAATACGTATCACTATGGGACTTATTTATGATATTGTGTTCATGTGCGAAAACCGTACTAAATCCACGTATTTTACACGGCCTTCCAACTGCAAAATGGATTTTATAAGCCTTATCCTTTTTCAACTCAACTTTATTAAAAGGACGCGCTGATTCTCTATATGCAGAAAAACCATAGGAATAATCCGAAAATAAAACGCATGAGAGGGCGCCGGCGCATGATTAAGATGGAACACTTGTACTCGGAGGGTATCCGGAAGGGCTAGTCGCCCTTCCAGGATTCCCCAAAAGGGGCGAGTAGAGGTAGGCCTTACCAGAGCTCTGCGTCCTTGGCTTGTGCCTAACCCCCCTCACAGAACTTATCCCGACAAATCCGTTATCCCGACTTTCAACATCACCCCCACATTCTAAGCCATCATTCTTTAAAAATGTCGGGATAATGTTTTACCTTTCATTATGCTGTATATTGAATTTATTAAATTCAATAGGAGGCTTATATGAAAGACAAAACTATTTATGGCATCGTTCGCCAAGCTTTAATTATCTTGAGAACGGAAGTGGGATTAGCCCAATCCTCACTCAAAGCTGTTGAGTCACGAAGTTTTAAACCGATAACTGACTTCTTCAACGGCAAAAATGAGGCGTATTACAGCGAAGACCTGATAAACGAGCTTGAAGAGTTCTATAAAAAACATTTTCAAGACGGAACGATTTCCCGAAATGTTTACAATCTGCGTATCCGCGGGACAAGGATATTGCGTGAAGTTTACGAAACGGGCACATTTTCTTGGAAAGGGCCTGCGGGTAAGG
>JAQVYD010000087.1 GCA_028709105.1 Clostridia bacterium | reverse complement strand
CCCCACAGCATCGTCGCCCCTACAAGAAACATGATTAAAGCACTAGTATTCATTATTTACTAACCTCCTCCTTACCAGGCTGAAGCATGACCGAAGGATCACCTTTCATCAAGTAAAAAACGAAACCGAAGACAAAACAAAGGGCAAAAGCTCCCCAACCAATCATTAATAAAGCATTAAGCGGATATCCTTCATAAGGCATCTTAATATTTTGAATGAAGTTCTGAATAAACATAAAACCTAAAACAAGAGGAGTAACAAACTTAATCATATAAGTCCACCACTTGCCGACAGCAAAATCAGAATACCTGTTGGCATGTATACGTAACCCTTCCAGGTCAAAGAACCAACCCACCAAAATGACTTCCAAAACTCCACCTAAAACAATTCCGAAGTTATTAATGAAATAATCGAGAATATCCAGGATATAGAGACCGGCTCCGGTAACGAAAGCGAAACTGATGACAAAAGAGCAGCCCATACAAAGGTTCAGTGCTTTTTGCCTGGACAGATTAAATTTATCAATAACTCCAGTCGTAAAAGCCTCGATAATCGAAATGAAAGAAGTAAAACCGGAAAAAACTAAGGTCGTGAAGAAAATAACCCCCACTGTTCCTTTAAAAGCAGGCAAAGCGCTAATCGCCGCCGGGAAAACCACAAAAGCCAAGCCCGGTCCGGCCGCGGCCACTTCAGCCACAGGCACACCTTGCGTACCTGCCATATAACCCAAGACACTAAAAACACCGAGAGCGGCAAAGATTTCAAAACCGTGATTAGTAAAAGCAGTAATAAAAGCACTGTTTACCAAATCAGTTTTCTCCGGCAGATAACTGGAATAAGCAATCATAATGGCAAAACCGATACTAAGGCTGAAGAAAATCTGACTATAAGCAGCGACCCAAACCTGAGGCTGCCTAATCATTTCCCAGTTAGGAGTGAATAAGTAATTAAGACCATCCAGCGCACCGGGTAAAGTGAGCCCGCGCACGACAATAACCCCGGTTAAAACAATCAACGTAGGGATTAAAACCTTATTTGCTTTTTCAATCCCATTTTTAATCCCCTTGGAAAGAATAACATAACCAATCAGCCAAACCGCCAGGAAAGGAATCAAAATATGCAACTGGATTCCGCCGAGGTTCAAAGGTCCTTCTGATAACTTCAGGTATTGACTAAAGAAGAAGGACTTGGTGTCCGCGCCCCAAGCTTGCGTAGCCGAGAAACCAATGTAGCTGATCGCCCAAGCCACAATGGCTACATAATAAGTAGCAATAAAAAAAGCTACCGCCGCCTGGAACCAACCTAACCATTCCCATCTTTTATTCATTTTCCCCAGAGCCACAGGAGCCCCGCCTTTAAATTTCTGCCCAATCGTAAATTCCAAAATTAGAATAGGAATACCTGCAGTAATAATAGCGAAAAAATACGGGAATAAAAACGCACCGCCTCCATTGGAAGCGCAAACATACGGGAAACGCCAGATGTTTCCCAAGCCAATTGCGGAGCCTATGGCAGCAAGAATAAAGCCCAGCCTAGTACCCCATTGATCACGCGCCATTGACAAATCAACTCCTTATTTTTATCTAAATTGAATATGTTGTATTATAACACCTTCTAGTTAATATGTCTATCGTAAAACTGTTATTCCTCGTTGGGGAATTATTTTTTTCACTGACCGTGAATAGAGCTGCCCCCGATAAACTCCCGTAAAATAGAGTTAAGCGGTACATTCTGGTCGGCAATCTCCGGGAAATATGCCAGCAAATCCAATAGCCTGCGGGCATCTGTATATTCCTTCTCTTTAATACTTACCGCGCTTAATAAAGGGAAGGCATGTTTCTTTAAAACACCTAACTCGTAAAGAAGGGCGGAATTGAACATCATGTCCGCTTCCTCCTGATAAGGGAAAATGTTTTTTTCTTCACCACGCCTTACCGAAGACCAAAGTTTTAATGTTCTTAAGGCACTCTGACCCCGAAACTGATAATCACGGACAACCCTTCTAATCAACCTGGTATCGGTAGTTTGCACCCGGTTATGGTCATCAATGGCAATCTGAGTTAAAGCGCTAATGTAAATTTTATATTTATTTCCTCTCTGCACAGAAGAAGTCAACGTCTCGTTCAAGCCATGGATTCCTTCAATAATCAGCGGCTGCCCGGGCTTGACCTGCAATTTTTTCCCGAACCATTCTCGACAACCTGTTTCAAAATTAAAAGTAGGCACCTCGACCGGAAGTCCGGCAATCAACTCCCGTAAATGCTGATTAAAAAGCTCTAAATCAATAGCCCCAAGCGCCTCAAAATCAACCTCGCCCCGCTCATCCAGAGGCGTATCCTCACGATTAACAAAATAATCATCAAGGGAAATCGGAACAGGCTGTAATCCCAAAACCCGCAGCTGTATCGCCAAGCGCTGAGCAAAAGTAGTCTTTCCCGAAGAAGAAGGTCCGGCAATCAGCACGATTCTAAATTTATCATGCTGGCTATATATTTCATCGGCAATTCTGGCAATCTTTTTTTCATGTAACGCTTCGGCGATATGGATGAGCTGATTGTATTTGCCCTCGTCGTGACGGCAAAGTCCATATAAACCGGCCAGATTATTAACTCCCAAGATGCTCGCCCATTCCTCCGACTCCCGAAAGACCTGACCTAATTTAGGCAAATTGGGATACGGAGCTACCTGCGTAGGATTAGCAGGAACCGGAAACCTCAATAAAAAACCTTGGGCATATGCTTCAAGTTTAAACACTTTTAATTTACCGGTATCAGGTGCCAAAAGCCGATACGAATAATTAGAATAAGAACCGGAGGTATAGACGCGAATTTTTTTCCAGTTTAGATTTTCCAATAACGCAACCTTTTCCTCATGGCCTTGGGCCGCTAAAATCCGTAAAGCATTTTCCCGGCTCAAATCCTGCGGAATGATCGGTTCTCCCGCTTTGACAAATTCCTTCATTTTAGCTTCCAAAGCGATTAAATCTAAGGGAGAAAGATAGTCCATTCCTTTAAACTCACAGTAATAACTCTTCCCCAGGGAATGTTGGACTTTTAATTTTCTAAGGGGGAATAACTCGTTTACCGCCCGAGCCAGAAGAAACACCAGACTCTGCCGATAAATTCTGATCCCCTCTCGTGAAGTAATATCAAAAAACTCGATTTTGCCCGGGACAGTTATTTCTATATATAAATCAACCAGTTCCCCATTATATTTAGCACCTAAGATGGGATAGCTAAAATCCTTTTCTAAAGACGAAGCAATACTTAGCAATGATGTGCCCGATGGTACTTGCATACTTTTTCCCTGTATCTCTAAGGCTAGCAACTCTTTCTGTTGACCTTCCTGCAATGCTGATTCTCCTCCTTTAAATATATTTAAAAACCTTTTAATTTTATTACCATAAGATATAGAACGGGGAGGAAAAGAAAATGGGGAAATCTCTCTTTAATAAACTAAAAAACAATTTACAAAAATTCAAAACCTCTAATTCTCATTTAACGCATGATGAAATTAGGCTTAACTTATGGGGTTTAAACTTATTGGTGAAAAGAGAAACCACCTCAGAGGTACCTTCAGAATTATCCGTAATTGTACCTCGGGTTGAATATGATGAGAAAAAAGTTATTATTAACAGTATTACGGTTGTCATTGCCCCACGTCATCCTTTAGCCGAGGCAGAAGCAAGCTCACCCCCTCCGCTGCAGCTCCCTAAAACAGGCTTAAGCTTTAACTTTAAACAAAACCGGCATTAGACCATTTCCCGCAACGGTCACCCCAACGAGCAATAATCACCTCATTTTCATAAATCTGAATAACTTCACACATATTGGGGCAGCCTTGACATTCAAAACTAGTGGGGCGAAACTTAAATTCCGCCGCCTGCCAACCTTTGAATTTCGTGGGTTTATCCCGAGTCGCCTCCCTCGCTAAATAGCAACAGCCGACAGAACCCATGACATCATAATATTTGGGAATATTCACCTCTGTATGCAGCGTTTTTTCAAAGGCTGCTTTAATCCCCACATTTGCCGCCACCCCGCCTTGGAAAACTACAGGAGCAAGGATTTCCTTCCCCTTACCCACATTATTAAGATAATTACGAACTAAAGCTTCACAAAGACCGGCAATAATATCCTCCACCGAGTGACCGAGCTGCTGTTTGTGCACCATATCCGACTCGGCAAAGACAGCACAACGACCAGCAATACGCACCGGGGTATGAGCTTTTAAAGCTAATTCGCCAAACCTTTCAATAGGGATATTGAGACGGGCAGCCTGTTGATCAAGAAAAGAACCGGTCCCCGCAGCACAAACGGTATTCATGGCAAAATCAGTAACCACACCGTCCCGCATAATAATGATTTTAGAATCCTGCCCGCCTATTTCAATAATTGTTTGCGCACCGGGAGCTAGTTGCGAAACAGCCACAGCATGGGCGGTAATTTCATTTTTGACGACATCGGCTCCTACCAAGACCGCGGACAAATTACGAGCACTCCCCGTTACCCCTACGCCCATAATCTGTACCCCTGTTTTTAATTTATCCCCTAATTTCTTTAGTCCGCTCTGCACGGCCTTTACCGGCTGACCCATCGTCCTGATATATAAGCTTTCCAGGATTTCTCCTTTTTCATCAGCCACCACCATATTCGTACTTACCGAACCTACATCTACACCGAGATAAGCTTTTTTCACCAAGGCTCCTCCTAACCATAAATCATAATAATCCCCTTTAGCTTAAAACTAAAGAGCTTGTGCCAGTTTTAATTCTCGCCGTTGTAACAATAAATCCACAAAAGCCTCTAATCTTGTCTGCATTCCCGCCTTACCCATCATTTCATCCAAAAAGATAGTCATCACAGGAATCCCTTGGTCATGTGAAACCTGGGGTAAAATTCCTTTCGCCACAATCTCCGGGATACAAGAGAAAGGGGCAAGTTGGATTACTCCATCAAAACCACGCTGGGCAAACATCACCGTCTCTCCCACTGAATTAAGGCCATGTCCACCAATCTTTTGGCGCAAGTAAGGGCGTGCCGATTTAATTACCGTCTTTTCGTGATGAGATAATTTCGTGTTCTCTTTAAGCCAGTGGAATAAATGCATCGCTCTCTCCGTATAAACTCCCATTTCCCCGAGCGTAGCCTGCATATCCAAATTAGCAAAAGGCTCTATCAATACATATATTTCCCCAATTACCCCGATTTTTAACGGTTTTCTACTG
>JAQVYD010000086.1 GCA_028709105.1 Clostridia bacterium | reverse complement strand
ATTAGATTCAGGCTAGAACGAAAAGCCTCCAGCAGCAAAGCCCATCAACCTCTTTCTCCCATGAAATTAACTAACGATTAGTCAGCAAAGAAAAGTTGCTGCCCATTAACCTTATAATCATTAATCAGCTCTTTCGTTTCCTGAGAAGTCATAAACTCAATAAAGGCCATCGCCCCGTCATAATTGACCTCAGCATGTTTTTCCGGATTAACAGCAATGACACCATAAGGATTTAAAAGCTGAGGATCACCTTCTACTAAAACTTCGAGATTCAGTTTATCCATCATGCTCGCATAGGTACCCCGGTCTGTCATCGTATAAGCCTCTTTCTCATTAGTCATCAGAAGGGTGTCGCCCATGCCTTTACCTATAGAAAGATACCATTTTCCCTCTGGCTTAATATTTACTTCCTTCCATAAAGCCATTTCTTTTTTATGGGTTCCTGATTCATCGCCTCTAGAGATAAATTCCCCTTTTTGAGTCTCTGCCATCTTTTTAAAAGCATCCAAAACCTTTAAACCTTTAATTTCAAGAGGATCAGCCGCAGGACCAACGACTACATAATCGTTGTGCATGACATCTTTTCTATTTACCCCAAAGCCATCAGCCACAAACTGATCTTCGGCCGGACGAGAATGGACCAAGACCACATCACAGTCGCCCAATTCTCCGGTTTTTAGCGCTTGTCCTGTGCCCTGAGAAATAACCTTGACCTCATAACCGGTTTTTTCCTCAAAAACAGGTAATAATTTATCTAAAAGACCGGAATCTTTAGTGCTGGTAGTAGTGGAAAGCACGATCTCCTTATTTTCCACTACTTTTTCGGGTTCTTTTTCAGTTTGAGCACCACAACCAACTAAACCAACGACCAATAATAAAACCAAAAAGATACTCGCAATATTTTTCAGCGACTTAAAACTTCTTCTTTTCATGTCTAAACATCCTCCAATATTGTTTTTAATTTTTTAATGAGTAGAAAACTTTTCCTGCATCACTCATCCTATACCCCCCCAGGGCTTCCACTTCCTTTTGGAATTCAGGATCGCTAATCACTTCTCGCAAGGTTTTCCCTGGCACCGACTCGTAAAACTCCTTAGTCAGCAGAAGGTCATAGCGTTCTTCAGCCACAGGTATAAAATCCAAACCATAGGCCCGGGCTGCAGAAAAGATACCCAAACCTACCTGAGCTGTACCTGCCGCCACTCCTGCAGCTACATTAAGATGCGAATACTCTTCCCTGCTGTAACCATACACGTCCTCCGGTTTTAAACCTTCCTGCTGCAGCAAATAATCAAAAAGCAACCGTGTACCGGCACCTTTCTGTCGATTGATAAAACCAGCCTTTTTTTTCACTAAATCCCTAATCGTCTGTATCACTAAAGGGTTCCCTTTTTCTACCATCCACCCCTGCGTGCGATAGACTAAGTTTACCAAAAGTACATTTTCCCCCGGTAGATACTTCTCCACATATGGTGCATTATAAGTGCCTGTTTCACTATGGAAGAGATGGACACCCGCTAAATGGGCCTCCCCTTTTTTGATCGCCATGATTCCTCCCATACTACCGACATGAGCAGAAGACAAAAATAGTCGGGGATTCTTTTTTCTAATCGCTGTAGCCAGAAGGTCCAGAGCTAGGTCATGACTACCTACAGCCACAAGAGTATTCTTTAGTTCTTCTTGAGCTTTGAAAAGCTCTATTTCCACCTCCTCTCCCTGTTCATATCCTCGGGACTCAGCAGGGATGGTAAGTAGACCATGCGCCCTAACTAGGGACATCGTTACTCCCGCTCCCCTATTTAAAGGGTTAGCTATATATTTTCCACCAATATAACCAACCGTCATCCGTACGAATTCCTCACTACCCAAATCGGAAACAAGACGGCGTCCCAAGAGAGCCTTCAGGCGAGGCCGTTGTGGTTCTGTCTGCTGTAAATACTGATAAATTAAAGGTTTAACAAACCAGTCTAAAGCCAAATAAGCGGAAACAGGATAACCCGGTAAACCGAAAACAGGTTTTCCCTTTATCAGCCCTAGAATCGTAGGTTTTCCCGGTCGGGTAGCCACACCATGAACGAATACTTGCCCTAAAGACTGGAAAACATGAACCGTATAATCATCTCGTCCGGCGGAAGAGCCGGCATTAACAATCACCAAATCTGCTGTCTCCACCGCCTCAGCTACCGTTTCTTTAATCACCTCAAATTTATCTTTAATAATCTTTAAAAGGTAAGGTTCAGCCCCCCATTGCCGCAAATACGCCGCAATAACAGTACCATTAAACTCAATAATCTTCCCCTTCTCCGGTTGACTTCCCGCCGGCATAAGCTCGTCACCTGTAGGGATAATCGCGACGCGAGGTCTCGCCAAAACCTCCACTTGACTGTGTCCCCCTGCCAAAATCGCCCCTAAATCAGGCGGGGTCAGGAGATGATAGGCCGGAACAATAATTTCTCCAGCCACCACATCCTCTCCCACCGGACGAACATGCTGACCTGGTGCCACAGAACTAATAATTTCCAGACTATCCTCATCTACCTGCTGAACATCTTCAACTTTAATGACAGCATCAAAAGCTTCAGGAAGAGGGTCCCCCGTATCTACCACCACATAATCCTTACCCGCTTTTAGCAGCAAAGGATTCTGGTCACTACAACCAAAAGTATCCCCGGCCTTTACCGCGATCCCGTCCATAGCCGAAGCAAGAAATGTCGGTAAGGAAGTCCCTGCAAAAATAGCTTTAGCCGTCACCCGCCCCAGAGCATCAGCAACAGACACCTTTTCCGTTCTTTCCGAGAAACGTACCTGCTCTAAAAAAATCTTTTTAGCCTCTAAACGAGGAATACTCTCCAAATAAATCTTTCTCATTTTTCATCACCTAATCCCAAAGAATTACTTCTACATCCCGTCCTGCCAAAAATCCTTCATTTCCCGGAGGGATCAGCACTACCCCGTCAGCATCAGCAAGGGTTCTCAGCAGCCCGGAGCGACCAAAAATGGGGACGGCGAACAATTCTTCCCCGGTTCTCTTCAGTTTAACTCTCACATAATCAGTCCTTCCTTGACGAGAAGGGATATTGCGAACTAACTTCGCTTTTACCGTAGCCGGAAAATTCTCTCCCGAAAAACCCTGTAACTGCTCCATGATACAAGAGCCAAACAAAGAAAAAATATTAAGAGCGGAGACAGGATGCCCCGGCAATCCCAAAACAGGCTTCCCTTTACATTTAGCCAGTAAGGTCGGCTTACCAGGCTGAATGGCAATCCCTTCTACAAGCAGCCCCGTCTCACCTAACTCCTGCATTACCTTAGCGGTAAAATCCCTCTTCCCCACGGAACTTCCTCCTGAAAGGACTAAAAAATCCACATTAGGCAAAAGATCCTCTATCCCTTGGCGAAACTCAGCATAATCATCCCTGAGAATTCCTCCCTGCACGACCTTCCCGCCTTGACGGCGGACTAATTCGGCGAGGGCCAAAGCATTACTATCCCTAATTTGACCCGGTGCTAAATTAGCCGTATGAACCGGGACAATTTCATCACCTGTAGAATATATTGCCACCAAAGGATTTCGGTATACAGAAACCTCCGTAATCCCCAAGGAAGCCAAAAGACCTAGTTCAGCGGCCCGCAATCTCCTCCCTTTTTCAATAACCACATCTCCCTGCGTTAAATCTTCTCCTCGCCGAATAAGATTCTGTCCCGGTGCTACCTGACGGAAACAATTAACCAAATCCCCCATCATCTCCGTATCTTCAATCATTACTACAGCATCAGCACCTTGGGGAAGCATCCCTCCTGTCGGCACATAAAAACAGCTCCCACCCGCAAGAGATGGAGCTTTTTCTCCCATTTTCACTTCACCGGAAAAATCCAACATCGCCGGTAAAGTCTCGGCAGCCCCAAAGGTATCGGCAGCCCTTACCGCATACCCATCAACAATCGAGCGATCAAAACCGGGAACATCCTCAAACGCCAGAATGTTCTTGCCGACAACACGTCCCCCACTAGCCCCAAGTTCTATTAATTCAAGCTCAAGAGGTGTAAAGTGAGCCTTAATCGTATTTTGCACTTCCCTAGGAGTCATTACACTATATAAACGCATTTTTTCAACCATCCTTAATTTTCTCTGCTTAAATAAAAAAACCGGCTTCTATTGCATAGGAAAGAAGCTAGTTTTTTGATTAAACTAAATTTCTCCTTTCCAAATACGGGAGGTAATCGGGTTTCCCCTAGTACCCATTGTTTCGGCATCATCGTTGAAGAACTTTAGATAACCGAACTCGGAGATAAAATCTATATAGAGTCATATTATATAACAAACTTCTTCGTTATATTAAAAAATCCTGCTAATTGACTTAAAAATAAAATTATTATTTATGCGACTTATATTTTTTCAACAAATATAATAGAGGTAGTCCCAAAAAATAACAAGCCAAAAACTCTCCCAATCCTACATAAAACATACTTAACAAAAAAGGATAACCTAACACATATTTTAAAACACAAGCTACAACAACAGCATTAATCAATACCGGGGGAAGAGGGGCCAAAAGAGCATGAGGCATTTTACTAGTAAAATAAGCTGCCAAGAGAGTAGCTAGGCTACCAAAAACGATATCAATGAACCCCAGTCCTCCATAAATATTGGCCAGTAAACATCCCACAAAAAGCCCCAAAACACTTTCCGGAAAAATAAAAGGGAGAACAGTCAGCGCCTCGGAAATACGTACTTGAATCACTCCATAACTAAGCGGAGCAAAAACGATGGTAATAGCTGCATATAAAGCAGCAATGGCACTAACGCGTACAACTTTTTTTGTTTGCATAATGCTATAACCTTTCCTTCCTGTATCTTTTTCACCAGTAAATTAACTACTTAAAAATTATATTATACTTTCCCTCTTACATACAAATTATTTAAAAATTTATATAATTAAAAAGAGGGAAAAGAGATAACTAACGACGAATATTAATGAATGATAGATATTTCTCTAAAGGGGGGAGGGGGAATTATGCCCTCTAATAAATCAAATAATTCAAAAATGGACATCAACCCAAACATTCCCTTCTTACGTTTCTTTGTCTATATTCTCTTTTTCCCTTGTTTTTTGATGATGGACACCAGTATATCTCCCATACTTTACTACATTACCGGAATCGCCTTTTTATACTCGCTCCTCCTTTTCATTTTTCCTAAGATTAATAATCAGCTGCATGATCCTTTTCCCTATACTGTTCTTTTTGACATAATCTTTATCAGCCTTTTTATTTATTTTGAAAAAAAATACGCCTTAGCGTTTTCAATTTTCTATATCTTCCCTATTATCACATTTGCCTTTCATAATAAGATTTTTTGGGCATATCTAACTGCGACCCTGTCGG
>JAQVYD010000008.1 GCA_028709105.1 Clostridia bacterium | reverse complement strand
GCCATCCAACAAGGGATTCAGCAAGAAAACCAACAAGAAAAAATGAACACAACCGAAATCCAAAATTAGATACGACAAAAAGGGGACATTCCTGTCATGCAAGACGGAACGACGAGGGCGTCGTTCCCTACTGCTTCAGCAAGTGTGTCCCCTATCATCTAAAGCCCTTCTTTTTGAAAATAAGCGGCACTCGTGACTTCCTTTTCCCGCAGCTGAAAATTTTTTATGATAATCATGAGCGCAAATCCCAACAAAATCAAGCTCGCTGCAATATTTAAATAAACGACGCCTAAACGTAACCAAGCCATAAGAAAAAGCAATAAACTATAAAGAAGATAGCCGCTAACCTTCTTTTTTTTCAGGATCTCTCCTTTTATTACCGACATCTTTTTCTGTCGCTTTAATTTTTCACAATTGATAATCTCCGTTATTTCCGAAACAGAAGGAAACAAGAGCGTATTTTTTAGCAAATATTGCAGCTTTTCAGCATTATACAGCCTCAAATTAAGCTCATAACACTGCCCTAGATTAGATACAGCCGGGGGGGAATCACCATTGGTAAAAATCCTTACTTGTGAGATTCCCCTCTGAAAACATTTCTTGACTACCGACTGAACTTCCCGCATAGCGATAACTTCTTCCCTGTTTACGTCCAGATACGCCACAACTAATTTTTCACCAAACAATCTTCCTTCAAGAAAACCATTGTTTATTTTCAAACCCCTTACCTCAAACTTTTCGCTTATTTCCTCTTGCAATATTTTCATAAGCACCTCATGAGGCGTTCTTTCTAAACGTTTTTGATACTCTCTTACGGCAATCTTTTGAAAACATGCTTTTTTTAACTGCCGACTCTCTCTTTGTTCTTTAGAAATCCGCCCCCAAACCATAACCACAAAAAAAACAATAATTCCCCAGAAAGCTATGTTCAACGTAGGTGCATACCAAAAAAGAAGCAGCAAAATCACAAAAAAAACAAAAACATTCTGTAAGAAGCGAGGGGCTCGCAGCTCTATTAAATTCTGGCTACGATAATAACCCTTTAATAAACGTTTATTTTGCCATTTGCTCCATCTGTATTTTATCTTCTCGCCTATTTTTTGAATTATCCTTTGTTGATATCTCATAGAATAACCCTCCGCTCAAACTGTTCCTAGACAACCCCTTAAGACCAGTTTAACCGAAAAGTTATTTTTCAAACCATTCCTTTCCCACTAATCCATAAACTCAAATTCCCAGCCGTTAATACTTACTGTATCCCCATCTTTAGCCCCTTTTTCCCGCAAAGTATCTTCTACTCCTATTTTACGCAAAATTAAAAGAAAACGCTCCATATTATCTTCATAAGCGATATTAATTTTATTCAACAAACGATCAACTTCCGGTCCATAAACCTGCCAAATATCCCCTTGTAACTCTACTTGATAAGGCAGTTCCTCTTCTACCTTAACCACCCGTAACGTCTCTGCAGCGACATCAAGAGGTGTTACAGGAAGCATGGCTAATAATGCCCCTGTTCGAAATATTAATTCCTTTAAGCCTGTACCGGTAACCGCAGAAACAGGATAGATTTCATATTTTGTTCCCACTTCTTTTTTTAACCTGATTAGATTTTCTTCTGCTGTGGGTAGATCCATTTTATTAGCTACAATTATCTGGGGTCGAGTTTTTAAATAAGGATTATATTTCTCCAGCTCCTTATTAATTACTTCCAAATCCCGCAAAGGATCCCTGCCCTCGGAACCGGCTATATCTAAAACATGCAGTAAAAGGCGTGTCCGTTCCACATGACGTAGAAAACGATGCCCTAAGCCGATACCTTCACTAGCTCCTTCTACCAACCCGGGAATATCTACCAGAACAAAACTGTTTCCTTCTTCTAGCTTAACCATACCCAAATTAGGATCAATTGTTGTAAAGTGATAATTAGCGATTTTAGGTTTAGCCGCAGATACATGCGCAATAATCGTGGACTTTCCGACATTAGGGAAACCGATCAAACCAACATCGGCTAAAAGTTTTAATTCTAGTGCTAACCACTTTTCTTCCCCTAGATCACCATTTTCGGCAATTCTCGGGACCCTATTTACGGAAGAAACAAAACGAGCATTGCCTTTTCCCCCACGTCCGCCTCGCGCCGCGACAAACTGCTCCCCAACATTTACTAAATCAGCAATGATTTGCTTAGTGTCAGCCAATCTAACTACTGTCCCTACCGGTACTTTAACAATTAAATCAGAAGCATTAGCCCCATACATATTTTTAGATTTGCCGTTTTCGCCTCGTTCCGCCTTAAAATGCTTCTTAAAACGAAAATCTACCAGTGTGCGCAATCCTTCCTCTGCCTCTAAAATTACACTTCCGCCTTTACCGCCATCCCCGCCGGAGGGACCACCTTCAGGAACATATTTTTCGCGACGGAAAGAAATCATCCCATTACCGCCGTCCCCGCCTTTTACATAGATTTTTGCATAATCATAAAACATAAATCAACTCACCCAACCTCACTCAGATGTTTTCACCTACGCTTAATTGTCACGACTAATTCCCCTTGTGTTATTTCTTCACAAACTACAGAAAGCAAGTGCGAGGTACACTTTTGCTTCTTTAAATGATGAAGACAATCATCTCTCCCTAAAAAAAGCAAACTAAAACCTGAGGAATTATCCAGAAAACTCAACTTACACTTTAAATCATTATTGCTTAGACTATCCTGAACAGAAGATAACAATTCCCTTAAAATTAGCGTTAATTCCTCATCAACGTCTTGCCACTCACTCCCAATGCCATTTAAAACAACTTCAAAAACATGATGAGAGTTATTAAATTGCGTAACACACCAAATTAAAAAGCTTTGTAAAAAAGGTAGCGAAATTTTACTAAGCTGCCCACAACTCTGCACACTTTCTACCGCATTTAACAAATACTCTTTAGCTTTTTCCGGATTCCCTAATTGTAAATAACCATAAATAATTTGTAAATAATTCATAAAGTCATGCCGCTGCATTCTATGTACTTCCAACATCTTTTTTAATAAATCTTCAGACAAATTCTCCACACCCTTTAACACCTGAAATTATAGAAAAGAAAAGCCCCGGATGCTTTGCCCGGGACTTTGATGCCTTATTACATAACTGCTGCGGAATAAACACTAACCTGTTTTTTATCTTTACTTCTTCTTTCGAATTTTACATAACCATCGGTGAGCGCAAATAAGGTGTCATCTTTACCTAAACCGACATTATTACCAGGATGAATTTTTGTCCCTCTTTGTCTTACCAAGATGCTTCCCGCACTCACTAATTGACCATCAAAACGTTTTATACCAAGGCGTTGAGCTTCACTATCCCGTCCATTACGAGAACTACCTACCCCTTTTTTCTGTGCAAATAATTGCAAATTGATTTTGAACAACATCTAGTCCACCTCCTCTTACTAACTTGAAGATACTGTCCATAACCTTCTTCGATCGACTTGAGTCCTAGTTCTAAAGTACCGATAATCACTACAGCCTTCTGGAGATCGGCTGACGATAAATTTTCCGGTATCCAACACTCTAAATATCCGTCATCTTCCATTTGCCAAAGAGGTTTTACCGGTAAAAAAGTGTCTAACCCTAAAAGAGCTGTCTGAGTAAGTGCCGAAATACTCGCACATACTAAATCTTCTCCTGGAGGACCGGCCTCAGCATGCCCCTTAACCACAAACCCCTTGACCTGCTTACCCTCATAATAAATCTCTGCACTAACCATTGACAGCAATATTTTCTACGACAACTTTAGTATAGGGCTGCCGATGTCCACGAGTTTTCCGATAATGTTTCTTCGCCTTATACTTAAAGATAAGAATTTTATCGTCTTTACCATGTTCTAAAACTTTTAAAGCAACACTGGCACCTTCCACAAAAGGTCTGCCCACAGAAACCTTTTCTCCATCGATAACAGCCAACACCTGTGCTACTGCAAATGTTTCGCCTTCCTTAGCTTCAACTTTTTCCACATGCAAAACATCACCTGTTTGAACTTTATACTGCTTTCCGCCAGTTTCTATAATCGCATACATCTTAACTACACCTCCCTAACCTAGACTCGCCATCTCTAGGCAGCAATAATTGCGAGAAGCAATGACCACTTTAAAAACCCGAGTTGAGCGGTTTGGCAGGCACATTACGCCCACAACAGAAAAAGAGTACCATGTTTTAAAACAAATGTCAAGATTGAATACGTCCTGGACAATATTGGTAATTGTGAAATTATACTATTATATACTTTTTCGGGCAGGTATTTTTCAAAAACAGTAGAATATACAGAATTGTAATAGTATTATTAATTTGGAATTTATAAGAAGAAAAATGTTGAAAATGTTAAAATGAAAGGAGAATTATTAGATGGGTTCTCAAAAACTTAAAATTGTCCTCTGTGATGACTCCATGTTAGTCAGAAAACAACTCTTAGAAATACTAACTGATGCAGGTATTAAAACAATTTTAGAAGCCTCAAACGGAAAAGAAGCCTTATCCTTGATTAAAGAATACAATCCGCAAGCTATTTTTTTAGATATTGTTATGCCCGTTATGAACGGAATTGATACGCTTAAAGAACTACGAAAATTTAATTCCAAAATAAAAGTAATTATGCTTACCTCTTCAGGTACACAAACTCATTTAAAAACCGCCTTAGAAGAAGGTGCTTATGATTTTATTCAAAAGCCTTGGAAAGAAATGCAAATCCTTTCTATTCTTGATAAATTAAAAGATGAAGAGGAGGTTTAATGATGTTTAGTCAATATTTTGGTAATTATCTTTTAAATAAAAAAGCGGTCACCACTGAAGAATTAAAAGAGGTCTTAGAATATCAAAAATCGATTCATGTTAAACTGGGAGTTTTAGCGATCAATTTTGGCTATATGGACAGTACACAGGTCCAAGAAGTTCACCAACTGCAAATGAAAATAGATAAAAAGTTCGGGGAAATTGCTTTACAATTAGGCTATCTCAATGAACAGCAACTTCAAGACCTTTTATCTACACAAAAATTAGGTCATCTGCAATTAAGCCAAGCCTTAATAGATAAGAAGCACTTTACTTTTGACCAACTGCAAAAGGAGTTGGAAAACTATAAACAAGATTGTCAATTAACAAATGAACAAATAGAAAATCTTCAACAAGGCGATATAGATAAAATAATTGACGTTTTTTTGAAATTCGAAAACTCCATTCATAGCAAAATTTACAGTAATTACACTGCTCTGATGTTAAAAAGTATCATTAGATTACTTGATGCCACACCTCGCGTAGAAAAAAACCCCTCGCGAGATAACTATACGGCAGAATGGCTTGTCTATCAGAAAATATATGGAGAATACAATCTATTTACGGGTATAGCTGCTGATAAAGAAACATTTTTAACACTAGCCTCTAAATTTGCCGGGCAGAAATTTACCGTTATCGATGAGATGGTCAAATCTTCTGTAGCTGAATTTCTAAGCGTTCATAATGGTATTTTTTTAGTTAACATGTCTAACCGGAATGTTGAACTGCAAATGGATCCCCAAATCCTTTATCAGCAAGCAAAAATAGAAAACAATGAGGAAACATATATCACCCCTATTTATTTAATTGATGGTAAATTTGACTTAATTATTTCTAATACAAATTTTCTTTCACCTTAAAACATCAAAAATCATCTCAAGCCTTGCCAAAAAATCGAAATTATCCCTTGGGCAAGCCCAATAAAAAAACCCAGAACTCCCCCGATTATTTCAATATGTTTTAATTCAGAGCGGGCCAAGGCATAAACGATTTCTTCTAAACTAGCCATTTCTAAGGAAACTACTTTCTCTTCCACAATTCTTTTAATTTCCCGCTTGATTTCATTTAGTTCTTGTTCCCGAAAAAACTCGCCCGGATTATTAAGAAACTTATTCACTTCTTGTCCCAATCTTTTAGCCACAAACTCGGCCAATGACACTAAGATACTTTCTGGAATGACAAAAGGCATTCGCAAAAAAACCTGTTCTCGTACATATTTCTCGAATTTCTCCTGAAGACGTTCTTGAATATCCTTACGGCTTAAACTCTCTAGGACATCATTTCCCGTAATCAATTCTGTACTAACAATCTCTCCCAAAGCAACAGCAATATCTTTTTGTCTTTTGGGGATAAGACCTTGTATTCTCCAGCCCAAAACTGGTACTTTATACTCTTGATAAGGCTTGAAAAGAAGTCTAATTGCTAATACATTAGTAATCCAACCAATACCAGCACCAATAAATCCCATCAAAACAACAAATAAAAAATTATGCATCTCTTCTCACACCCATTTTTCTTTTCCTCATTCACCACTTTTTAATTCTTACCGCGGCATTTTTTACAACCGGAACAATTAACGACCCTGTTTCCAAAAACATTTTGGATTGTCTTAATCGCATCACCCGTCTCCACATCTAATTCCTTGTGTAATACCAACTCCTGAGGAGCCAAAGTAATCAAAGCACTAATTAAAAGATCTTCATAATTTGTCTCACTTTCTAACATGTCCACCATTAGTCCCTCAAGACATTCATGTTTTATAACTTTATTCTCCTCATCCAAAAGAGAAAACTTCCCACTTTGCTTAAAGATAACCTGAACCTTGCGGATACGTGGTTCTTGTATTTCTACAAAATATTTCAAAAGACGGATAAATTCCAGATATTCTTTTTCCATCAATAATTCATCAACAGCAGAGTTTACAATATTTTCCAGCTCCTTTTGATAATCCTTTAAGCGAAAACTAATAAAACCTTCCACAACTAAATGTTTCTGGGGCTCTAAATAATCTAAAATCTTATTTTTCACCTTTTCTTTGCGCTGATGTTGATGATATGGGTTTAACCCTGTCGGATTCAAGATGCTTTTAGCTTTATTTAAGATTGCCTGTTTTTCTTCATCATTATAGTAATAAAAATTGTCCCGCACAATTTTCCTAATTAACAGAGTCTCCCATTCTTCTACGATTATTTCCGCTAAACAATTAGCTATAGAAAATTTAATCGTATTAAAAGTGTCCTCAACACTAAAACCTTCCTTATGGTAAAGAAGACAATCCATAAAAGTGATTTCCCCTACCATATCTATATCAATATCAAAAGGGAATCCTTCACTTTGTAAAACTGCCAACTCATTATTCAATCGTTCAAAAACTAGTCTTGAATTAGTATACGAACCGATCGAGATTGGTTCAAGCAAGCATCTCACTCCTTTCGCAGCATCCTTTTGTCAATTCATTTGTAAAAATATTATATGAGACTTAAACATAAATATACAAGATGTATTTTGGAGAAAAAAGCAGAAAAAGGAACTTCAAAAACAGTTCCTTTAGCCTTTGTTTTTATATTCTTATTAATGGTGGGCGGTACTGGAATTGAACCAGTGACCTCTGCGATGTCAACGCAGCACTCTAACCAGCTGAGCTAACCGCCCCTTAACTTCAATAATCCCAATGCCCTTATTATAAAATGATCTTTAATAATTGTCAAATAAAGAAATAAAAACAAAGCCCAAAAAGAACCATTTGCAAATAGTGACAAGCCTTGTTATAATGATGACAAGTTCGTGAAGAGGGATTGTGGTGTAGTGGTTGCACTCAGGTACGTGGCACCTGAATTACGTGGGTTCGAATCCCACCTTTCTCTCTAGGAACTGCATCCTGAAGGGATGCACCTAATCTTTTTAAACTTTAACCCTTAGTCTAAGGGTTATTTTTTTTACATAAAAAAAGCTGCTTCCTCATATTTTATTTTAAGATTCTTCTTTTAAAAAAAGGATTTTTAAATTAAATGTAAAATATTACCATTATAGCTTTATCTTGGGGAAGGGGATTGTGGTATATGCACTGCCCAAAAATAAAAAAACTCTTTTCTTTAACTTTACTTTTATTATTTTTAGCTGTACCAGCTAATAGTTTAGCCGAAACGCAAGATCTTTGGACAGTTAAAAAAAATGAACATTCACTACAAGGTCTTTATTTAGGCTTTACACCTAATCGAATTCAAATAAAAATTCATGATCAATTAAGCGAGTACCCTTTTTCCTCAGAAGCCCTTTTTGCTTTAAGGGGTCTTCATTCCGGTAAACTTATCTCTTTACCACAATTTCCCCGTGGGATACCTGTGCAAATAATCCTTGACTATACCGGCACAATCAGAGCCATGAGCAACGAACAAGAACCCTGTAAATTTATATCCGGTACTGCCCTTAAAAGCTGGGGGCATCTAGCCACATTAAGCCCGACTGAAAAGTACTATACCCTCTTTAATTTATGGGACGGACTTTTTCTCCACAATCTAGAGGAAAAAATGGCACCAGTTTTTCTTACAACTCACCCTCTTTGCTCTTGGAACAACGCAGGAACAAAACTTGCTTATGCCGATCAGCATTACTTAGGAGTTTTGGATCTCCCCCAAAATATCAAAAAAATCTACCCCTTCCCCTCCAATGATCTGGGTACAGTAAGAGTAGTCACCGCTATTGCCTGGAGTCCGCAAGATGAGCAACTATGCTACGCTTTTTTAGAAGATTACCCCCAGCAAGGAAGTGACATTTTTCAAATAACCATCTTAAATAAAAACGGGAAAGAACTAGCGACTAAAACTATCGAAAATTTAGGGCCTATCTGCTGGCTTACAGAAGAATTAATCCTCATTGTTGTTAATCCCAGCGAACAGGAAACAGGAAAATTTATGATCTGGAATTATAAAACCAACAAAAGCACAACAATCTTCAATCAGCTTGAAGGTTTCTGTAATAATTTAAGCTTTAATCACAAATCCCAATCCCTAGCTTATACTACCGCCGGAGATGGGGATTGGCAAGAATCTCTATATTTATTTACCTTAAAGGAAAAAAAAGTAAGACAGATTAAATCCTTTATTTCTCCACTATATCATCTGCAATGGACCCAAGATAATACACTTATTTTTTGGGAGGAAATTAATAATTCGATTAACATAATTAAAGAAACAGGTGAAATATTAAAGAAATTCACAGGCTTTCTTCCCGAAAAAGGTGCTGCAAATCGATTTTTATACTTCCCGGAAGAACCAAGAGAAGAAGCACTTCCCCTTTATCTTAGTCCTTAATCATACCTTAAAGTTGGCTATTGATTCCTTCAATTCTTTAGACAAAACAGAAAGATCTGTTGTAGATTTTACTACTTGAGTCATAACTGCCGCCTGTTCTTCTGCGGTTGCCGATACTTCCTGTATATTTGCACTAATATTCTGATATGCACTTATGGAATCGATAATAATTTCTTTAAGTGCCTGACTTTCGGAATATATATCCTTAGTAGAAACACCTACATTGCTAACAGCATTTTTTATATTAGATACAGCATTCATAATTTCACCAAAAGACTTACCGCTTTTTTCAACAGTTACCGTACCTATTTTAACCTCATCAGCACCTTTTTCCGTAACAACTATTGCTTTATCAACACCCTCCTGAATCCTAGCAACTAATTCCGCAATTTGCTTTACCGAGTCTTCTGATTGCTCTGCTAATTTTCTAACCTCCTCAGCTACTACAGCAAATCCTCGTCCGTTTTCACCGGCATTAGCAGCCTCAATAGCAGCATTTAACGCCAGTAAATTTGTTTGTTGGGCGATACCACCAATTATTTCGATAATTTCACCTATTTTATCGGATAAACCACCTAATTCTTTTACTTTAACACCAATATTCAAAGAGACCTGACGGATTATTTCCATTTGCTCCACAATCCGTTCAATATGCATATTCCCTTCCTGAGATAAAAGATTAGCTCTATCAGTGTCTTTTTGAGCTTCTTGGTAACATTCAGTAATCTTTTCGACTGCTAATTCCACTTTATTAAGGGCATCAGTCATAACTAAAGCCTGTTCCATTTGTTGTTGAGTAGTACTAGCCAAATCTTCTACAGTAGCGGCTGTCTGAGCAGTGCTATCTTCGGTTTCCCTTGCTATGTCCACCAAATTATTACTAGCATAAGCCGTTTTTTCAGCGGACATCTCTATTTGCCCGATAAATTTCTTTAAGTTTAAGATCGCTTCATTAAAAGCTACTAACAGCTGTCCAATTTCTGTTCCCTGATAACCAACTTTAATCTCGCCTCTTAAATCACACTGTTTTAATTTCCCAGCTATGTTTATCACTTTTCTTAGGGGAATAACAATTGATTTATAAATTAAAGCTCCTAGCAATAAAGCTAAAATAACACAACAAAAAATGATGATAAATAACAGCTTACAAGAATCATCATAAACCTTTGTACTATTCTTGTATAAAATCTCACTATAATTCTGATGATGTTTTTCTAATTCTTTAATACTCTTTTGGATATTCTCCTGATGAACAAAAAGTTCTGTTAAATCAGACTGTAATGCCCCTTCCTTTTTTTCATCTATAAGTGCGTACCTATACTTATTATAAATGCCTATTTTTTTTATAATCTCATCCATCATTTCCCTGATCATGCTATCTCTTGTAACCAAATAAAATTTCGTCACATCAACAGTGGCTTTTTCTAACTTTAAATCGATTTCCTCTTCTATCGCTAGCCACTCTTCGATATTATCAGATGATTCGTACGCAAAGGTCATCCTGCTTATTTCATCATAGGTTGTCTTTAACTCCCCCAAAACCGTAAGACCACGAATATATTCAAAGTACATTTTTTCAACCGAATTATTAACGACCTTCATTTGGTAAACACCCAACATCCCTACTAAACCCATTCCCAAAATACATATTAAAATAAGAGCAATTAGTTTTGTGCTAAGTTTTATCTTATCCATGTTTTGCTCCTTTCGTCACCATTATCATGTTTTTTATTCTACAAGGAATAACCTAACTCCTTTATTAAATTTAAAAACTTACAAATTTCTAAATTTATTTTTATTGCTCGATTAAAATAAAAAAATCAGACTGACAACCAAGTTAACTAACGGCCCTAATATTGAGCCTCGCTAACTTTTAGCAACAGTTATCAGTCTGAAAATAGTTTTCCCTAGACTTTATTTTGTATGTTATTTTGAAAAGCGTACATATTACCTGTAATCCCAACTATTATCAATTTTGTTCTTCAAATCCAATTGCTTATAATCCCCATAATTTTGTTAAACCTAAAAATATGATAATTCCTCCCGGAAGTAAAGTTGCTGCCTTTTTCAATCTCTTTATCTGCAGCCTTTTTCCAATAAGAATTCCTAAATTAATCATCATAAATTCAGCGATTGCCACCATTACCGCAGTCAAAACGAGGCTATAGCCTGACATAGCCGCTCCAAAGCCAGCCCCCAATGCATCCATGGATAAAGCAAAACCTAAAAAAAACGCTTCTTTTAAATCAATTTCCCCCGACTTATTCAGATCCGCCCGCACAGGTTCTTTGAGAATATTAATCATAATTCCCCAATAAGGTATCTTTAAACAATAAACATGGCAATCCACCAAATTAAGAAAATAATTCTGTAAGATAATCCACATACCGACGACAATTAAAATAAGAGCACCTAAAAAAGCTGCTGCTCTATCTGGCAAAAATAAAGCCAGCGCCTTGCCCAAGGTCATGGAAAAAACAATGATCAAGGCGGAAAAAAGACAAATAATAAACAGTGGGGGAAAAGATATTTTTATCCTCCTTAACCCATAAGACAAACCCATCCCAAAACCATCCATACTTAAAGCTAAAGCAAAAAGAAAAACAACGTACAACTATATTCACCCCTTTTCACTGACTACCTACACTATATGCACCAGCCTTAAAGGAGTTAATAAAATCTAAACCCGAAACCGGTAATTTAATACTGTTATAATCTGCTTTTTTTATGTATAATTAATAGAGATTTTGAACAGGAGTGAGAAAAATGTTAGATCCAACAAAAAAAGCCGCTATCTTAGTAGAGGCTCTTCCTTATATCCAAAAATTTTTTGGCAAAACAGTGCTGATTAAACTCGGCGGACATGCCATGCTTAATTCCGAATTAGAAAAACTCGTCTTACAAGATATTGTTTTAATGAAACTGGTGGGCATGAATCCGGTGATAGTCCATGGCGGAGGACCGGATATCAATAAATGGCTTGAAAAAACGGGCCATCAATCAACATTTGTACAAGGGATGAGAGTCACCGATGAAAAAACAATCAAAATAGTAGAAATGGTACTTAGCGGTAATATTAACAAAGAAATTGTCGGTCTTATCAATGCCCTCGGCGGAAAAGCCGTTGGAATTTCCGGCAAAGACGGCAATCTGATCCAAGTAGAAAAAAAACAGTTTTTAAGCAAAGACCAAACAGGAACAGAAACTAAGACTGACCTCGGTCTGGTCGGAGAAATAAAAAAAATAAATCCGGAAATTATTGATCTGCTCACCGCACAAGGCTTCATACCTGTTGTTTCTCCCTTGGGCATCGGTCCTCAAGGCAAGAGCTATAATATCAATGCCGACCATGTCGCCGGAGCACTCGGCGGAGCACTGCAAGCCGATAAGCTGGTAATGTTAACCGATGTGGAAGGTATTTACCTGGGTGAGGATTCCTCCTCCTTGGCCTCACAATTATCTATACAAGAAATTTACAACTGCCTGCAAAAAGGCATTATTAAAGAAGGCATGATTCCTAAAGTAGAAAGTTGTCTGCTCGCCCTAAAAAATGGAGTTGCCAATGTGCATATTATCGATGGTCGCAAACCACATGCTCTGCTCCTGGAAATATTCACAAACAAAGGCATCGGTACGATGATTGTCAAAGAACATCTTTAAAATTTCTTTTAAAAAAATTTGATTTTTCCCCCTGTAAAAGCTGTGCTATTTCTTGAAAGCCCAATGTTTTAAGCAATTCCAACACATACAAATTATCAGCAGGTGTTAGACTTGGAGCTTTTTGACCATAGGAATGTACTAAATTCTTCCCTTGTTCGGTTCCCAAATTAGCCTTAGGACCTCCCACACAACCGCCTATACAGCCCATTCCCTCATAAAAATTGGCGACAACATTTCCTGCCATAATCTCCCGTAATAACCGGCGACATTCCCTAACACCATCAGCCTGAACGGCTTTTATTTTTATTATCTTTTCAGGTCTAATTCTTGCTAAGGTATCAGTCACCGCCTTACTTACTCCCCCAGTATGGGCATAGATTCTTCCCGCCAGCGAAGAATGCTCACTGGGTTCTTCTTTTTCTTCTGCAGGAATAATACCTACCGCTTCGAAAATCTGCGTAAGTTCCCGAAAGGTCAAGACATAATCTACAGCATCCCTAATATCAAATTCTTTTGCTTCCGCCTTTTTGGCAATACAAGGGCCAATAAAGACTACTTTCGCCTCGGCATGGATCTTTTTGATAGCCCGCCCACAAGCAACCATAGGAGAAACAGAAGGAGAGACATAGGGAATCAGCTTATGATAAATTTTTTTAATCATGGCCACCCACAAGGGACAACAACAACTAGTAAGAACAAACTCATTTTCTTTTCTGACCTGTTCATCAAATTCTAAAGCTTCCTTTAACGATAAGATATCAGCAAATAACGCTACCTCCACCATCCCATAAAACCCTAAACGTTTCAAAGCTGTGCGCAGTTTGCCCGGGGTAACCTTTTCCCCAAACTGACCAATAAAAGCGGGGGCAACGATAGCATAAACAGGCTCTTTCCGTTCTTGGAGAACTTTAATCAGGGGAATAAACTCCTTCTTATCCACTAAGTGCTCATAAGTACAAACCTGCACACATTCACCACAATCAGTACAGTAATCCTCTTTAATGATTACCTTCCCTTCCTCATCCCTGACAATGGCATGAAAAAGACAGGCCACTTGACACCTGTTTTCCTTACACCCTTCCTCGCCGCAACAATCCTTTACTTTAAAAACTACCCGTGCAGGATCCCCTCCTCCGGAAGCATATTTGATATATTTACGCAAATCTTCATCTCCGTGAGGGTTTAACTCTCTAATCCCATCAGTCAACCGTCCAGCATAAGCATATTTCACCAAATGACCAAAAATACGATCATAAGTTAACTTTTCCATGAATAAATCCTCATTATTCCTTAATTGATTATCCTTATGGTATATCATCCCTTTTTAGCAACAGGTTATACATGAAAAGAAATTCCGACACCTTGCATTATCAACACAAGTATATTAACTTAATATAAACAAACAAAATATCTTAGCTTAAAATAAGGAGTGAAAATTGATGCCCAATGTTTACGATATTCTGAAAGAAAGAGGATATATCGAACAAGCCACCCACGAAGAGGAAATCAGAGAGCTTCTAGAACAAGAGAAAGTTACCTTTTATATAGGATTCGATCCTACTGCTAACAGCCTACATGTAGGTCATTTTGTGCAAATTATGGTCATGATGCATATGCAAAAAGCTGGTCACCGCCCCATTGCTTTGTTTGGCGGCGGGACAGGTATGATTGGCGACCCATCGGGGCGAACAGATCTACGTAAAATGCTGACTAAAGAACAAATAGAAAACAATGTCCATTCTTTCAAAAAACAATTTTCTAACTTTATTAATTTTGACCAAGATAAAGCAATCATGGTTAATAATGCTGACTGGCTCGCCAACCTCAATTATATTGAATTTATTAGAGATATCGGCAAATTTTTTTCCGTCAACAGAATGCTCACTGCCGAATGTTTTAAAAACCGCCTCGAAAAAGGACTCTCCTTCCTAGAGTTCAACTATATGCTGATGCAATCTTACGACTATCTTGAACTCTACAAACGCTATCATTGTAAACTACAAATGGGCGGCAATGACCAATGGTCAAATATTATTAGCGGCGTAGACTTAGTTAGAAGAGTAGAAAAAGCTAACGTCTACGGACTCACCTTCAAACTTCTCACCACAAGTGAAGGGAAAAAGATGGGGAAAACCGAATCAGGAGCCATCTGGCTGGATTCCGAAAAAACGTCGCCCTATGACTTTTACCAATACTGGCGCAACATCGAGGATCCAGATGTAGAAAACTGCTTAGCCCTCCTCACCTTCCTCCCCATGGAAGAAGTAAAAAGACTAGGTGCCCTTCAAGATCAACAAATTAACCAAGCCAAAGAAATCTTAGCTTATGAAGTAACCACATTAGTTCATGGTCAAAAAGAAGCTGAGAAAGCACAAAAAGCCGCCCAAGCACTTTTCGGCGACATTACTGAAGACTCCACGGCTATTCCCACCACAATCTTAGAAAAAGCTAAATTTGCAACTGGAATTGATATTCTCACCCTGCTTACAGAAACGGGACTAATCTCCTCTAACGGAGAAGGCAGACGCCTGATTCAACAAGGTGGCATCTACCTAAATGATGAAAAGGTTGAAGACTTTTTCCTAATGATTACCCTTGATAGCTTTGTCGATGACAAATTAATGCTTAGAAAAGGGAAAAAGGTTTACCACCAAGTAAAAATAAAAGAAAACTAAACACCTTTCCCTTCCTCGGCTAACCTTTCCCGCAACATCGTATTACGCAACTCTACTTTATTATTTTTTAAAGCTATCGCCAAAGCTTTTTTTGTTCCTAATAAAACCATAGCTTTTTTGGCTCTAGTAACACAAGTATATAACAAATTCCGCTGTAACATCATAAAATGTTGTGTAAGCAAAGGAGCAACTACTATTCTAAATTCACTTCCTTGACTTTTATGGATGGTCGTCGCATAAGCCAAGACAACTTCATCTAATTCCGTAAGGTCATATTTTACGACCTGCTGCTCAAAACGAATCATCACTTTTTTTTCTTCTTCATCCAAAAAAGTAATTCTCCCGATATCTCCATTAAAAATATTTTTATCATAATTATTTTTAATCTGCATGACCTTATCATGCAGTTTATACTTAATTCCACCATAAGTTACCCAGGTTTTCGCAGGGTTAAGGACCTCCTGTAAAACCTCGTTTAAATTTCTTACCCCTACTTCACCACGCTGCATGGGCGTTAAAACCTGAATGTCATCGATCGGGTTAACACCATAATAAGCAGGCAAGCGTTGCGCACAAAGTGCCTTAATCTGTCCCACGATGCTCGCAGGGTCGCTTTCCTCAATAAAGAAAAAGTCGCTTTTCTGCCCCCCCTTTAAATAAGGGAATTTCCCTTGGTTTATTTTATGAGCATTAGTTATAATCCTACTACCTTGAGCTTGGCGAAAAATTCTCGTTAATTTTACTACCTTTACCCTCTCCGAATTTATAATGTCCCTGAGCACATTGCCTGGACCTACAGAAGGAAGCTGATCCCTATCTCCCACTAAAATTACCATCGCTTTATCCGGTACCGCTTTTAACAAATTATACATCAAAACAATATCGACCATGGACATCTCATCCACAATCAAGACATCACAATCCAAAGGGTTCTCAAGGCTTTTCTGATAACCTTGCGGAGGCTTATACTCAAGGAGACGATGAAGTGTTCGTGCTTCACGTCCTGTCGCTTCAGATAACCTTTTAGCAGCTCTGCCCGTAGGAGCTGCTAAAAGTATTTTCGCCCCCATTTTTTCTAAAACCCGCATGATCGCCAAGGTAGTCGTTGTTTTACCTGTACCGGGACCTCCCGTCAACACCATAAATTTGGAGTTGCAAGCTACCCTAATCGCATCCAACTGGACTTCATCATAAACAATCTTTTCCTTTTTTTGAATCTGCTTAATGATACTCTCGATCTCCTGCAGAGCAAACAGTTTTTTCCCAACCATAATTTCTTTAATTCTCTGCGCTGCACCCTCTTCACTATAATAAAAAGAAGGTAAATAAAACCTGTCTCCCCCTTCCTGCACAAGCACCTCTTCCTTAAGCATCGGCATAAGAGCATTTTCCAGAAGAGACGGCTCTATTGCCAACATTTCTACAGCCTCCTTCAGCAACTGCTCGCGAAAAGCAAAACAATGCCCCTCATTAGCGAATTGATTTAAGACATAAATAAGACCGGCACGACAACGCACATAAGAATTTTGATCATAACCAAGTTTAGTGGCAATCTTATCAGCAATCTTAAAACCAATTCCCCAAATATCATCAGCCAACCGATAAGGATTTTCTTTAACTACTTTAATACTGGCATTCCCATAAGTTTTATATATTTTTACCGCATAAGCGACCGAAACTTCATACTCTTGCAGAAAAAGCATCACATTCTTTATTTCTTTCTGCTCAACCCAAGCATCCTTAATCATTTCTACTCGCTTAGGTCCGATTCCCTCTACCTCACTAAGCCGCTCCGGCTCTTTTTCAATGATACGAATCGTCTCTTCCTTAAACTTTTTGACAATCCGCTTAGCATTCACAGGTCCAATCCCTTTAATCAGCCCACTACCCAGATATCTTTCAATTCCTGCTACAGTAGCAGGAATTTTTTCTATGCAGCCACTCGCCTTAAACTGTCGACCATACTTACTGTCATAATTCCATTCTCCCTTAAGTTCAACAACAGCACCAATATTTACAGCAGCCATATTACCAACAACCGTAACCAACTCTGCCTGCCCTTTTACTTTTATTTTAATGACACTAAAGCCGTTTTCCTCATTAACAAAAGTAATTCTTTCGACAACTCCACTTAGCTTCTCCATAACTCCTCCAACAAAACTTTACAAAAATTCTCTTAGAAATAACCCTAGCCTTAGTTTACCATAAAACACTAACCAAATTAACCATAGATTTCATTACCGCTATATGCTAAAATAAATAAAATTAGACATTTTAGGAGTATCTATGAAAACTTTAGCCATTTTTGATTTTGACGGAACCCTCTTTACCAAAGATACTTTACCTTACATCGGTAAAGCATGGAAAAACCAAACAACGAATAACTTCCGCTATTACCTGATTTATCTGGGAATTACTCCCGCCCTGATCCTCTACAAACTCAAAATTATTTCAAGAAAAACTTTAAAGTCTTGGGCCGTGCATAAATTCCATAAAATTTTCCAAAACATGCATGAAGAAGAAATACAAAAATTATTTTATAGTGCGTTTCTCCTCATTAAACCATATTTTAATCCAATCATTATCAACGAAATTAAGATTGCAAAAAAAGAAGGACTCCATACGGTCTTACTCTCAGGATGTTATACGGGTCTTTTAAAAATAATTGCCGAAGACCTCGGAATAGATACGGTCTTAGGCATGGCTTTACCTTTCAAAGACGGCAAATTTAATTCCCAAGCCCCCATCCCCTTTATTAACGGCGAAGAAAAACAAAAACTTCTCGCCATGGCCTTCCGTACAGAAAATATAGATTGGCAAAGGAGCCGTTCCTACGCCGACAGCATCACCGACCTGCCTATCTTAAGACCTGTTGGGGAACCAGTAGCCGTAAATCCGGAACCACAATTATTAAAATTCGCCAAGGATAATCAATGGCGAATTTTAAGAGGATAAAACCTTTATCCCTATGCCTATTTAAGTAAAACCTAACTAAATCCCTCTAGTCTCACATACTTCCACCACTTCAGCAATTTTTTCAGCAATCTGCCGAATATAATTAGGATTATGTGATGGTTGTTGTAATCTTAATGCTTTTTTTTCATCAACTGGTAACTCCGGCAGCCGGTATTGCTGTAAAGCGTAGAGCCTGGCTCCTTGAATCAGCTTAGCCATTTCTAAAAGATCTTCTTCCGTAAGTTCCGGGACAAAAGTAGTCCGAAATTCATAAGCAACCTGCCCGGAAAGTAATAATTCAATACTTGTCTTGATCCTTTCCAAAAAAGAATCATTCCCACAGATTTGACCATACTTCGCCAAAGGAGCTTTCAAATCCATCGCCACGTAATCTATCAGCCGCTTAGCCAAAAGCTCTTTAAGCACAACGGGGTTAGTTCCATTAGTATCTAACTTCACACGATATCCTAAACTTTTTACTTTAGTGATAAACCCTGTTAAGTCCTTTTGTAAGGTTGGTTCTCCCCCGCTAATCACGACACCATCGAGAAGCTTCCTTCTCTTTTCTAAAAAGCTTAAAACATCCTGTTCCGGAAGTAAATCCGGTCTCGGGTCTTTTTCCAAAAGCAAACGATTATGACAATAGTAACAATCTAAATTACAGCCGGGCGTAAACACAACCGCCGCAATTTTGCCCGGATAATCAACTACCGAATTTTTTTCCAGCCCGGCTATTTGCATAAAACCGTCTCCGGTAACTTAAACTTTTTACGCTCGAAATATTCTTCCTTTTTTCCCTTATTGTAATTCTGCACAGGCCTCAAATAACCGACCACCCGAGACCAGACCTCAGTAGCTTGCCCACATTCAGGACAACGGAACTGTTCCCCCCTGAGATAACCATGATCGGGACAAATACTAAACGTAGGAGTAATCGAGATATAAGGCAACTTATAATTATCGAATACTTTTTTAATCAAATTCTTACAAGTACGAATATCCTCGATGCTTTCTCCCAAATATAAATGGTGCACCGTCCCTCCGGTATAAAGGTCCTGCAAATTATCCTGTAAATCCAAAACTTCAAAAATATCATCAGTATACCCTACCGGCACCTGACTGGAATTAGTGTAATAAGGAACTTCCTTACCGGCAGTAATAAGATCCGGGTATTTCAGCTTATCCAACTGAGCCAGACGATAAGAGGTTCCTTCAGCCGGGGTAGCCTCCAGATTATAAACATGCCCTGTTTCCTCCTGAAAATCGACCAAAACATCCCTTAAATAATTAAGAACCTCCTCGGCAAATTCTTGCCCTTCTTTCGTCGTAATATCCTTACCCATAAAATTAAGTAACGCTTCGTTCATCCCCACAATGCCAATCGTACTAAAGTGATTAAACCAATACTGACCTGTTCTCTCCTTAATATTTTTTAAGTAAGAAGTAGAATAGGGATATAAAACATCCTCCGACTGCTGCTCAATTATTTTTCTCTTTATTTCTAAAGACGTTTTACCGATACAAGCTAAACGCCACAAACGAGCCTTAAACTCACTTTTTGTCTGAGAGAGATAACCAATTCTAGGTAAATTAATCGTAAAAACACCAATTGAACCGGTCATGGGGTTACTCCCAAACAAGCCACCTCCCCTTTTTCTAAGCTCACGCGTATTCAACCGCAAGCGGCAGCACATGGACACCGCATCTTCCGGCGATAAATCCGAGTTTACATAATTTGCAAAATAAGGTATGCCATATTTACAAGTTATTCTCATAAAATCGTCCGTAACAGGGTTGTCCCAATCAAAGTCCTTCGTAATATTAATCGTCGGAATAGGGAAAGTAAAGACGCGGCCTTTGGCATCACCCTCCAGCATGACCTCGCAAAAAGCCTTATTAAAGAGATCCATTTCCTTCTGAAATTCGCCATAGGTTGTATCTAACATTTTCCCACCGATGATTACAGCCTGTTCTTTTAACATTGAAGGGACATTTATATCAAAGGTAAGATTAGAAAAAGGGCACTGAAAACCTACACGTGTAGGCACATTCATATTAAAAACGAACTCCTGCAAACACTGTTTAACATTGGCAAACGTAAGCTGATCATAGCGAATAAACGGAGCACAATAAGTATCAAAACTTGACCAAGCCTGAGCACCGGCTGTTTCGCCTTGCGTAGTAAAAGTGGAATTAATAATCTGGCCCAAAAATGACCGTAGATGTTTAGCGGGGCGGCTCTCCACTTTTCCGTTTACCCCACCGAACCCTTCCATCAAAAGCTGACGTAAATCCCACCCGGCACAATAAGGACCAAAGAAACCCAAATCATGAATATGGGCATCACCACTTTCATGAGCTTCCCTTACTTCCACAGGATAAACCTCATGCAGCCAATATTTTTTGGTAAACATCTCCCGCACATAATTATTTAACCCGTTAATACTTTTTTGAGTATTGGCGTTTTCCTGAACCTGCCAGTCCTTCTCTCCTAAATAATCGGTGAACATCTCAATCGTTGCCCCAATTAAAGCATTAATTTCGCGAGCACCCTTCCGCTTCTCCCGATAAAGAATAAAGGCTTTGGCCGTTTGCGCATGTCCATTTTCAATCAGCACTTTTTCCACAAGGTCTTGGATGCTTTCTACATCAGGTGCCTGACCATCGTACTTCTCTTGCGCCAGGTTGATTACCTGTGCGGACAGAGATTCCGCGAGGCTGAAATCATCACCGCCACAAGCCATCGCCGCTTTAAAAATAGCCCACGTAATTTTTTCCGCTTTAAACTTTTCAATCGTGCCGTCTCTTTTCATAATTTCATCAAACATTTCGCATCACCCTAATAAATTATATCGGAAAAGAGCAGAACTTGATAGTGCAATTTTGGATTATTTACTAAAAAGTTTAAATCCAAAAAGTTTAAATACACAAAAGTATAAAAAAATCACCGGCAAAGGTGATCCTTTTATATGTTCATCAGACTATATTTTCGCCCTTATTATTCGGCATTTTGTCCGTGCTCATCAGCGCTGTTCTTCTTCGGGTCTGCTTCTTCCACCATCTCTTCCGCAACTTCCGCTTCTGCCTCGACTTTAGCCCCGCACTTGCCGCAAAACTCATTCGTTTTTAAGACGCTATTACCACAAGATGAACAAATAACTATATTCTTAATCTCATTAATTCTTTCTTTTAAATATTTGATATTCTCTTGATGAATTTTTATTTTTTCACAGAAACCGATAACCGTACTATCACTTTCATCACCATTGATAAATTTCTTAAAACAATACTCCCCTAATTCACAATATAGCTCCTTAATCCCTTCTTCTTCAGTATTAATACTTATATTGAGTTTAGTCACTTCAACTACTTCACCTGATTTTTGTGCGGCGTTTTGTGCAAAACCACTAACTTTTTCTTTGAAATTACTAAAAAAAGCCACCTCAAACACCTCCATTTTGATTAATTTTTGCAGAGATTTTTATCTCTTGTTTATAAACTAAATAACCTAAGTACCCAAAAATGATTAAAGTAATCAAAGAATGATAATCCAAAAACCTAAACATTCTCAATAAAACTCCATGATAAATAACATCATAAGCATTTAAAACAGCGTAGATAAAAAATCCACTATAAACAAACCGATTATTAAGATTAGCAAAAGCTAAAATTAAACCAAGAAAAAAGCCATAATAAGCAATTGTACTTAAGAGTCCCCCGACACTAATAAATTTATTTAAAACCATAATACCTGCACAGCCGAAAATAAAAATCATATCCCAAGGCAACAAAATTCTAAAGACACGCTGTTCCGCAAAATAATTCTTTAATTCCATACTTATTCTTTGATAAGTATTCATCTTTACCCCCTATAGTAATATTTTATATTTACCAATATTATATAACTTTTTTCACAATTTTACCAGACCCCTAAAAAAACAAAAAAGAAAAAGGCTCGCAAGCCTTGATATTTCTGGTGCCCGAAGCCGGACTTGAACCGGCACGAGATTTAGGTCTCCCAGGATTTTAAGTCCTGTGCGTCTGCCTATTCCGCCACTCGGGCATCTCTTTAATTAAGTGGAGGTGCGGGTCGGATTTGAACCGACGGATGGCGGATTTGCAGTCCGCAGCGTTAGCCAGCTTCGCCACCGCACCATACCTTTTTCCATGGCAATCTTTTTAAACCGTGCAAAAATTATATTACCAAATTTACACC